>JARKPC010000175.1 GCA_029975435.1 Propionivibrio sp.
GATGCACGGTTCGTCCTCGGTGCCGCAGGAACTGCTGGCCGAGATCCGCGAGTTCGGCGGCGACATGAAGGAGACCTACGGCGTGCCGGTCGAGGAGATCGTCACCGGCATCAAGCACGGCGTGCGCAAGGTCAATATCGACACCGACATCCGGCTGGCCATGACCGGGGCGATCCGCCGCTATTTTGCCGAGAACCCCGGCAAGTTCGACCCGCGCGACTACCTGAAGCCGGCCCGCGAGGCCGCGCGCAAGATCGTCGTGGCCCGCCTCGAAGCCTTCGGTGCCGCCGGGCAGGCCAGCAAGATCAAGCCGATCCCGCTCGACAAGATGGCCGAACGCTACAAGAAGGGGGAACTGGCGCAGGTCGTGCGCTGACAAAAGTGATGCACTAGCCAGCCCCATGCCGCGATATCGGCGATTGATCCGGTATCGCGGCTTTTCTTTGCCGGAGTGCCGAATCCCTCTTCCCGCGACTGCTTTATAATGTGTTGTTTTTGCAAACCTCTTCTGGAATCGAAACCATGACTCAAGCCCTGTACGAATCGTCCATCAAGAGCTTGCCCCTGCTCGGCCGCGGCAAGGTCCGCGACATCTACGCCGTCGGCGACGACAAACTGCTGATCGTTACCAGCGACCGACTCTCGGCCTTTGACGTCATCCTGCCGAACCCGATCCCGGCCAAGGGCAAGGTGCTCACTCAGCTGGCGAACTTCTGGTTCGACAAACTCGCGCACATCCTGCCCAACCAGTTGACCGGCATCGATCCGGAGAGCGTGGTCGCTGCCGACGAGCGTGCGCAGGTGCGCGGACGCAGCCTGGTCGTCAAGCGCCTACGGCCATTGCCCATCGAAGCGGTAGTACGCGGCTATCTGATCGGCTCCGGGTGGAAGGACTACCAGCAGACAGGCGCCGTGTGCGGCATCCAGTTGCCGGCCGGCTTGCAACTGGCGGCCAAGCTGCCCGAACCCATCTTCACTCCGGCCACCAAGGCCGAGCAGGGCGAGCACGATGAGAATATCTCCTTCGAACAGGCACAGATCAACTGCGGCGCGGCGCTCTCCGACGTGCTTAAGGGCACCGGGAAGAACGGCGCGCAGATCGCCACGGAGGCCCGCAACGCGGCCATCGCCCTCTACACCACGGCGGCGGATTACGCACTGACGCGCGGCATCATCATCGCCGACACCAAGTTCGAATTCGGCGTCGACGCAGCCGGCACGGTGCACCTCATCGACGAAGCGCTGACCCCCGATTCGTCGCGCTTCTGGCCGGCCGACTCGTACCGGGTCGGAAGCAATCCGCCCTCCTACGACAAGCAGTACGTGCGCGACCACCTGGAGACCCTCGACTGGAACAAGAAGGCGCCGGGCCCGTCGTTGCCGGCCGAGGTTGTTGCCCGCACCAGCGCCAAGTACATCGAGGCCTACGAGCAACTAACCGGCAAGAAGCTGGTCGATTGATCGTAAAGCCGACACTCTTTCACGGGCGGCTGCGGCCGCCCGCTTCTTTTCTGGAATTGACCATGACTGACATAAACCCCCTGCTCGATTTCTCCGGACTCCCTCGCTTCGACGCCATTCTCCCGACGCATGTCCAACAGGCGATTACCGAGCTGCTGGCCGAAAACCGGGCGCTGGTAAACCGTCTGGCGGACGACCCGATTCCGGCGACATGGAATACGTTCGCTGCCCCGCTTGCCGACGGCATCGAGCGCCTGTCACGCGCCTGGGGCATCGTCGGCCATCTGCACTCGGTCAACGACATTCCGGAGTGGCGCGAGGCCTACAACCAGATGCTGCCGGAAGTCAGCCGCTTCTATGCCGAACTGGGCCAGAACCTCAAGCTGTTCGCCAAGTACAAGGCCATTCGCGAGGGCGCCGAGTACGCCACGCTGTCGCCCGCCCGGCGCAAGATCATCGACAACGAAGTGCGTGACTTCCGGCTGTCCGGAGCAGAACTGCCGGAAGACCGGAAGCCTCGTTTCCAGGCCATCCAGGAAGAGCTCGCCTCGCTCGCCGCGAAATTCTCGGAAAACCTGCTTGACGCCACCAACGCTTTCGCCGAGTTCGTCACCGATGAGAGCGAACTGGCCGGACTGCCCGCCGACGTGGTCCAGGCGGCTCGGGAAGCGGCCGAGAAAGATGGCAAGACAGGCTGGAAGTTCACTCTGCACATGCCTTCCTACTGGCCGGTCCTGCAGTTCGCCGACAGCCGCCGGTTGCGCGCCGTGCTTTACCGCGCCTCGGCCACGCGTGCTTCCGAATTCGGCCCGGAGAAACTCGACAACACACCGATCATCAAACGCATTCTCGAACTGCGCCAGGAAGAAGCGCAGATGCTCGGCTACGGCAACTTTGCCGAGGTTTCGCTGGTTCCCAAAATGGCCGAATCGGTTCCGCAGGTTCTCGGCTTCCTGCGCGATCTGGCGACCAAGGCCAAGCCGTTCGCCGAAAAGGACATTGCCGAACTGCGCGAATTCGCGTGCCGGGAACTGGGGCTTGAAACGCTCGAACCCTGGGACATGGGCTATGCCTCGGAAAAGCTGCGTCAGGCCCGTTACGCCTTCTCAGAACAGGAAGTCAAACCCTACTTCACCGAGCCCAAGGTTCTGGCCGGGTTATTCCATGTCATCGAATCACTCTATGGTGTAGGCATCGTCCCCGACTCGGCACCGGTGTGGCATGAAGACGTCCGCTTCTTCAGGATCGAGGACCAAGCCGGCGAGCTCGTCGGACAGTTCTATCTCGACCCGTATGCGCGCGAGACCAAGCGGGGCGGTGCGTGGATGGATGAAGCCATCACGCGCCGGCGCATCACCTCTGGCATCCAGAAACCCGTCGCCTACCTCAACTGCAACTTTCCGCGCCCGGTAGGCGACAAGCCAGCGACATTCTCGCACGGCGACGTCGAGACGCTGTTCCATGAATCGGGGCACGGTTTGCACCACCTTCTGACGCGCGTCGATGAGCTGGGCGTTTCCGGCATCCACGGCGTCGAATGGGACGCCGTCGAGCTGCCGTCGCAATTCATGGAGAACTACTGCTGGGAATGGGAGGTGCTGCAGCAGATGTCGGGTCACGTCGACACCGGCGAACCGTTGCCGCGCGGACTGTTTGAAAAAATGCTGGCCGCCCGCAACTTCCAGAGCGGTATGCTGACGGTGCGCCAGATCGAGTTCTCCCTGTTCGACATGCTCCTGCACAGCGACTTCGATCCTGCCGGGCAGCGCGGGGTGCTCGATCTGCTGGACGAAGTGCGCAAGGAAGTCGCCGTCACTTTCCCGCCGGAGTGGAATCGCTTCCCGAACAGTTTCTCGCATATCTTCGCCGGAGGTTACGCGGCGGGCTATTACAGCTACAAGTGGGCCGAGGTGCTATCGGCGGACAGCTACGCTGCATTTGAGGAAGCGGGCAATCCGTTCGATCCGGTCGTCGGCAAACGATTCCTCGATGAAATCATCGCCGCGGGGGGCGCGCGTCCTGCGCTGGAAAACTTTCGCGCTTTCAGGGGACGGGATCCCCAGGTCGATGCATTGCTCCGGCATAGTGGTATGATCGCCGCCTGACAGCCTTTCAGGAGGATTGCGCCATGCTCGCCGCCCGCTTTTCTGTCCGTTTTGCCGCACTCGGTATTTTAATGGCATTTTCTTCGCTGGCCGCAGCCCAGACGACCTACCGCTGGATCGACAAGGCGACCGGGCAAACCGTCTTCTCGGACCAACCTCCGCCACCGGGTACCAAAATCCTGGAAACGCGGGAAGGCCCGGCGGCGACGGATGATCGGCAATTGCCCTACGCCACGCGCCAGGCGGCGGAAAAATACCCGGTCATCCTGTACACCTCGGCCAACTGCGCGGAAGTCTGCGCCAGCGCCCGCGCCTTGCTGAACGGCCGCGGCGTCCCGTTCTCGGAAAAGCTCCTGAAAAGCGAAGAGGAAATCGCCGAGATTTCGAAACAGATGGGCAGCGATAGCTTCATACCGGGATTGAAAGTCGGAACTCAGGCTTTCGCCGGATACGAGACAGGGGCATGGAACAACTTGCTCGATCTCGCCGGGTATCCAAAAACCGCGCCCTACGGAGCCAAGAGATCAGGCGCGTTCAGCCAATGATACTGGCCAGCTGGAACGTAAATTCGCTCAAGATCCGCCTGCCGCAACTCTTGGAGTGGCTGGCGTCGCGGCAGCCGGATGTAGTATGCCTGCAGGAGACCAAGCTCGAGGATCAGAACTTCCCGCGCCAGGAAATCGAAGCGGCCGGATACGAGACCGCATTCTTCGGGCAGAAGACCTACAACGGTGTGGCGCTGCTCTCACGATACGGATTGAGCGACATCGCGTGCGGCAACCCGCGTTTTCCGGACGAGCAGAAGCGGCTGATCGCCGCCACCGTCGGGACAACCCGGATCATCTGCGCCTACATGCCTAACGGACAGGCTGTCGGCAGCGACAAGTATGACTACAAGTTGGACTGGCTGCGAGCATTGACGGAATGGCTGCACGACGAGATAACCGCCCACCCGGATCTTGTCCTGGCCGGTGATTTCAATATTGCCCCGGACGACCGCGACGTTTACGACCCTGCAACCTGGGCCGGACAGATACTCTGTTCGGATGCAGAACGAACCGCCTTCCAGCGCCTCCTTGCACTGGGTCTGAAGGACAGCTTCCGGCTCTTTGACCAGCCGGCAAGAACGTATTCGTGGTGGGATTACCGGATGCTCGGCTTTCAGAAGAACAACGGCCTGCGCATCGACCACATCCTTCTGTCAGCGCAACTCGCCGAGCGTTGCGTCGCGGCCGGAGTCGACCGCGAAATGCGCAAACGCGAACGCCCGTCTGATCACGCTCCAGTGACGGCGGAAATCACCGGATAGCGCAGACTCATTCCTTTGGAAAATCGGCCGCCCGAGCCACCGCTTCTCCAGCGCGGAATTCCTTGAGCAACGATTCCAACCGTGCCGTGGAAACATCGAATGCGGCATTGCCGAGCAGCAAGTGGCTCGGCGGATTTGGCGACTTTACGGCGTCGACGATGGCTTTCACCGCACGCACCGGATCACCGGGCTGCTTGCCCGAGTACGCACGCAACTGCTCGCGTTTGACCCCGGAGGTTGTCGCATAGTCCTCAATGTGCAACGGACTTTCGTTGGCCGAGCGCCCGGCCCAGTCGGTACGGAATCCGCTCGGCTCCACAACGATGACCTTGATGCCCAGAGGCTCCACTTCAAGGGCCAGCGATCCGGACAACCCTTCGACCGCGAACTTGGTGGCGCAGTAGTACCCCAACCCCGGGAAGGAATTGATGCCGGCGAGCGAAGCGATGTTGATGACAAAACCGCTGCGTTGCTGACGCATGCCGGGCAGCACGGCCTGGGTCATGCGGCCGAGAGCAAACACATTGACGTCGAACATCCGCCGCACCTCGGCTTCTTCGCTCTCCTCGACGGCGCCGAAATAGCCGATGCCGGCGTTGTTGACCAGCACGTCGATGCGCCCGAAGCGGTCGCGGGCTGCCTTGACCGCCGCGTCGATCTGGGCGTTGTCGGTCACGTCGAGTTTGAGAACAAGCGCCCCTTCGGAAGCCGAGAACTCCTTTAGATCCTCCGGCTTGCGCGCGGTCACGACGGCGCGATAACCGCACGCCAGCACATGCCGCGCCAGATGACGCCCGAAACCGGTGGAACAACCGGTAATGAACCACACGAGGCTTTCGCCAGCTCCTGGATTGCCATTCGCCATTATTGTCTCCTCAGCAGTATTTTTGGAACACTGTTTTATTTTACTGCGCTGTTCGCCGCATTGGCCAGACGAATGTAATCGGAAAGTGACAATTCCTCGGCCCTTGCCGTGGGCGAAATATTGAGGTGTGCAAACAAGGCATCATCGATGATGCCTTTGAGGTTGTTGCGCAGCATCTTGCGTCGCTGGCCGAACGCCGCAGCCACCAGAGCGGCGAACCGCGCCTCGTCGCGTACCGTCAGATCTTCGGGAGCGCGCGGAATCAGCCGCACCACAGCGGAATCCACTTTTGGCGCCGGATCGAACGATTCCGGCGGCACGTCGAGCAACCAGTCCATCATGAAGCGGTATTGCAGCATCACGGAGAGCCGCCCGTAGTCGGCCGTTCCCGGCTCTGCCACCATGCGCTCGACGACTTCCTTCTGCAGCATGAAATGCATGTCGAAGACGCTGTCGGCGAACTGCGCCAGGTGGAACAGCAAAGGCGTGGAGATGTTGTAAGGCAAATTGCCGACCACATGCAGTTTCTGCCCGGGGTGCCCAACCAATCCGCCAAAATCGAAGGCCAGCGCGTCTCCTTCGTGGATCGTCAGTTTTTCGGCAGAATAGCGTTGCCGCAACCGGGCCACGATATCGCGATCAATTTCGACCACATGCAGGTGGTCGAGTCTTTGCAGCAACGGTTCGGTGAGGGCCCCTAGGCCCGGTCCGATTTCGACGACCAGATCGTCACGCCGCGGCGCCACCGCACCGACAATCTCACCAATCACCTGCGCATCGATCAGGAAATTCTGCCCAAAGCGTTTGCGAGCTACGTGTTTGCTCATTCCGAGAACCTGAATCCAAACCCTTCAGTGCAGGCCACCCTGCGCCAGCAAGTTGCCCCGGAGCTGAAGCGTTTCATTGGCGCACTCCGGCGCGGTTTGCCATCTCGACGGCCTGATCGACGGCGACGAAGAGGCTGCCCGGATCGGCGCGACCGGTACCGGCCAGTTCAAGCGCAGTTCCATGATCCACAGAGGTCCGGATGATCGGCAGGCCAAGCGTCACATTGATGCCGTTGCCGAAGGTGGCGTATTTGAGCGCGGTCAATCCCTGGTCATGGTACATGGCCAGCACGCAGTCGCCCTGCGCCAGCATCGGCGGCGTAAACATCGTATCGGCGGGCAACGGGCCGACGAGCATCATCCCTTCCGCGCGCAATTTCTCGAGCACGGGTGAAATCACCTCGATCTCCTCGCTTCCAAGATACCCCCCCTCACCGGCATGCGGATTGAGTCCGGCAACAAGAATGCGCGGTCGGGCGATCCCATACTTTCGGTGCATCTCTGCATGCAGGATGCGCAGCGTCTGTTCCAGCGATTCCCGGGTAATCGCGGCAGAAACCTCCTTCAACGGCAGGTGCGTGGTCGCCAGAGCAACCCGAAGTTCGCCGCCGGCAAGCATCATGACGACACGGTGGGTATGAGTCCTTTCGGCCAGATATTCCGTGTGACCCGTAAACGGTATGCCGCTGTCGTTGATGACACCTTTATGCACTGGAGCCGTCACCATCGCCGCAAATTCGCTGGACTGGCACCCCGCCAGCGCTCGGTCAAGCAAACGCAGCACGTAGGGCGAATTGGCCGGATCGAGCCGGCCGGGAACCGACATGGTGGCGAGCGGAAGATGCAATATATCAAGGGTTCCTGCTTGCGGAGCGCTATCCGGATTCCAGTCGCGCAGAGCAACGCGCGCATGCAGCATCGCTGCACGCTCCGCTATCATCGCCCGGTCGCCGAGAACGACGATGCGCGCAATCTTCGCGGCAGCGTCGCCGCGTCCTGGCTGTTCGGCCAGCCGCAGGCAGAGTTCCGGGCCGATTCCTGCGGGTTCCCCGGAAGTCACTGCAATCACCGGCATGGCAACCACTTTCAGCGATCTTCCAGGCGCACTTCGACGTAGGCCCGATCGCGCGCCTGACGCAGCCAGTCCTGATAGGCCTCGTCGAGTTTGCGTTCACGCAGCACTTGGCGCGCCGCGGCCTTCTGACGATCAGCGGATACGTCCTGCACCCGCCGCTCAAGCACTTCGATCAAGTGGTAGCCAAACGGCGATTTGACGGGACGACTGACTTCGCCCGGCTTCAATTCATTCATCGCACGCTCGAACTCGGGAACGGTATCGCCGGGGTAGATCCACCCGAGGTCGCCGCCCTTCGTTGCCGACCCGTCCTGCGAATGGCTCCGTGCCAGTTCCGCGAATTTTTCTCCGTGCCTGATGCGGTCGTAGAGTCCTTCCATCTTGTGCAGGGCTTCCGATTCCGAAACGATCTCATTGACCTTGATCAGGATATGTCGGACATGCGTCTGCTGCACAGGGGGAAGGCCAGCCCCCCCTCCCCGCTTGGACACCAGTTTGACGATATGGAAGCCGTTCGGACTGCGCAGGAGTGGCGCGACCTCCCCTGGCTTCAGCTTGACGACGACTTCAGAAAAAATAGTCGGCAGGCGGTCGAGTGGACGCATGCCCAGGCTTCCTCCCTGCAAACCGTCCGGCGCAGCGGAATAGGCGGCAGCAAGTTGGGAGAAATTCTCTCCCTTGACCGCACGATCCAGCACCTGATCCGCCTTGGCCTTAAGTCCGCTGATCTGTTCCGGACTGGCCGATTCGGGGGCACGCAACAGGATGTGGGCGACTTCGTACTCTTCACTGGTTCCGGCCTTGGCCGATTCTCCGCTCAGGTAGTTTTCGATCTCGCCTTCCGAAATGGCGATCTTGCTTTCCACCTCGCGCTCACGAACGCGGGCAATGGTCATTTCATTGCGGATATCCTCGCGGAATTTGTCAAACGCCACGCCGTCCTTTTGCAGAGCCTCGCGGAATTGCGCCATGGTCATTTTGTTGCCTGCGGCGATGCGCTGCAGGGCCTGGTCGAGTTGCACGTCGTCGATGCGCAACCCGATATCGCGCGCATGCTGCAACTGCACTTTGTCCATGATCAGGCGTTCCAGCATCTGCCGTTCCAGTACGTCGCGCGGCGGAAGCGGCGTCCCTTGGCGCCGCAATTGGCTGACGGCAACGTCAAGGCCAGCGCGCAGTTCATGCAAGGTAATCACTTCGTCGTTGACCACCGCCACGATGCGGTCGACCGGAACGGGTTCGTTATTGGCCCGCCGAGCCGTCTGCGCCGAAGCGACTGCCGACAGGCAGAAGAACAGCAGGACGATTCGCAGCAAAGATGTCATGTAATTTCCCTATTCATCAAAAACGGAACCGTCGCCCGGATCGCCGATCAGGCTGTAGCCCTGGATATTCCGTTTGAGCAGATTCAACGGGCTCGACCCAATGCGACCAAGACCGCTCAGTTCCAACTGGACAAAGAAGGACGTCGAGGTATTCGTCGACGTCAGTGCCTGGCGCCGGACGACTCCACGCAGGATCCAGCAACCGCCGTTGTACTCCAGGCCAGCAACCGATTCAATAATGCGCCCGCTTTGTGTCCCGGTAGAAAGGACCGTTCCATCATCCTTGAAGGAGTAGTTCAGGCGGCCAACCCCGTGCCATGGGCCGGCAATCGGCCATTGTCCGGAAATATCCACCTGATCGACGGGCGCGGTTACATCGCGGTTGTACCGGTAGGCCGCATTCAGCACCTTTCCCGGTTCCGGCTGGTAGCGCATTCCCACCGAATAGCGTTCGGCGCGCTGATCGTTCACGTCGAACTGCACCGCGCTATCCGCATACACCTTCGGCAGGATCTGTCCGCTGAACGCCGCCAGGAAATCGGACCGGTCCCACTTGTCATTGTCATTCGTCGTGGCAACCCCCGTGAGCGCCACCTTGTTGCGGGTGAAATAGAAACGCTGCCCGATCATCGCCCGCATGATCTCGTTGCCCGTCGTTGGCTCAATCAGCCGGCTGGTCAACGCCGCCGTCAATTGATTGGCATTATTGATGCGGTCCCATCCCGAGAACTGGTTCTCGGAGAATATCTGGGCAAAGTTGAAATCCGCCAGCCCCGTGTCGAACAAGGGAATATCGCTCTGATCCTTGTACGGGATGTTCAAGTAATAGAGGCGCGGCTCGAGGGTCTGGGTATAGTCGCGTCCGAACCAGTTGCTCGAACGCTCGAAGGTCATGCCCGAATCCAGACTGAAAATCGGCAGGCTGACCGACATTGAATCCGCAATGTTGCTTGCTTGGTTAGTCAGCGAGTAACTCCGGTAATTCACGCCGAATTTTGGCGTCACGTACCAACCCGGCGTGACGTAAGGCAGCGCGATCTGCGGATAGAGAACGGCACGCTTCCCGTCAGGATCGGAGATCTTGGTGCCATTTATCGTCTGCTCGCGCTTGGTAAAAACCGTGTATTGCCCGAGAAAGCTCAGGTCGCTCTGATAGAAATCCGGTTTGCGCGCATTGAACGTGATCTGCGGCAGCATGCGGTACTGCTCCAGCACCGGATTGTCAGCGTCAGGCTGCAATGTCTGGTATTGCTGGAAGTTGATCGAACTGCTCCACCATCCTCCACCGCTGTAAGTCAGCATCCCCTGTTGCAGGAGCTGAGTCTTGGACGTCGAAGTTATGTCTGTCGAAAGATCGGTGTAGTAGTAGTCATCCGACACCTTGTTGTAATTGATCAGCCCGGTGAAGCCGTTGCTCGTTGTCTGGTTGTGGAGAAGCGATACGGCGTAGCGATTGTCGTTGTCACGCAGATTATCACTCGGCAGAAATTCGGCTTTCAGATTTCCAGTATAGAGGCCGCCATACGCGGTGTTGAGGTACCGGAAATCGTTGCCTAGCTGGACGCCGCGCTTGCTCATGACCCGCGGCGAGATCGTCGCATCCATGTTGGGCGCGATGTTCCAGTAATATGGCTGTTCGTACTCGATGCCGTTATCGCTGTTGGTACCGATCGACGGACGCAAGAACCCGGATTTGCGCTCGCTGTTGAGCGAGAAGGAGAACCAGGGCGAATACAGAATCGGCACATCCTTGAAGTAGATCGTCGCGTCCTTGCCGTCGCCGACCTCCCGGTCGTAATCCAGTTGCAGTTCGTCCGTCTTGATATACCAGTCGTTGTTGCCAACGGGGCAGGTCGTATAGGTATTGCGCAGGAGCCGGAACTGGTTTTCGCCCTCGAAGTTGATACGCTCCGCTTCTCCGCGCGACTCAGTGGTCGTACTGAGCGCGACCTTCTCCTTCAGGGTGGTTTGGCCGGGTTTGATGTTCATGGCCCGCGGGGTCTCAAACCCGGAATTCCACCAGGAACTGCTGCTCAGCCGTTCCATATAAAGATCCGAGGCGGCCCGGTCGTTGGCTGCCTTGCTGCCCGTCAGGGATTGGTGTTTCAGATAGTAGGAAGGCTGTTCGAAATACCCGACCTGATCCTCCACCTTCAACCGCATCTTCGGTCCGGAAACGACATCCTCTCCCTGCTGCAGGCGCACGTTGCCTTCGGCCTCGATCTCGTCATCCAACGGCCAGTAGGTCAGGCGATCGGAATTGACGATCGTGCCGATCTTGCGCAATTCGGCATCCCCTTCCGCGACGAACTCCCGATTCACTTCGCCAACCATGCGCTGAGAGCTGAGGAAGGCCGGGCGGGGCACCGCGCTGTCCTTGGGCAGAGGCTCCATTTTCGGCGAAGACCGCAAGGCCAGCGCCGGGCCCGGATCCAGCACATCACCCACCTCACGCGGCGCTGTTGCCGGCGCCAGCGGCGGCAGCGGTTCTGCGGACGAAGACTGCACCTGGCTGGGCGGTGCGCGCATCGTCGACCCCGAGGAAGCCCCAGGACGTCCGGCAAGCTGCGCAGCAGGCGCCGCAGGAGGCAAACCGAGAAGTGCCGGGTCGACGCGCAAGGGCCCCATGGACGACATTCGCGAACCGGGAGACGCCGGCACCGGGGAACCTTTGACCGGTTCCGGCATAGCGGCCCTCACCGGTTCCTTTTGTACAGGCGTTACCGGTACGGGTTTTTCGACGGCACGGGCTTGCTCCTCGGATTCCGCCGGGGCCGCGGAAGCAGCCGTTTGAGCGGAAGGCGTTGCGGCAGGGGTGGAGACCTCCACACCCGAAGACGCGGCCGCCTTGGCCGGGCTTGCCGGGCGTTCGGGCTCGGCTGGCCGGGCAATCTGCTTGGATTCCACCACCGGAGCCTCCACCGGCTTGACCTCTGCGCGCTCCTCCTTTTCTGCGGAGGCAGCCGGCTTCGATGCGGGCGCAGGAGCTTGCTCGGGTTTTACCGGAGGCAACCCCAGCAGTACCGGATCAACCCGTAGCGGCGTGCCGGCCTGCGCCGCCGCCTCGCCGGCATAACCGACGAGAAAAGCGCTGGCGAAGCCGCAGCACATGAAAAGCGCGAGTTGTTTGCGTCGGGCAGTCCGATTCATCCGAACACTTCAGTCAAGTCAAACCTGCTCACGGGGCCGCCAGCACAGCATCCAACCGGGCGAGTGGTAAAATCGCCGCATTTTAGCACCTAAGCCCGGGGAGAAGCGGCATGCCGCGTACCGTCCTGCTGCGCGACTGGCTGAACCGCCTTTTCCCGCGCCAGCACTCCGAACAGCAAATCACCATTGAACCCGCGTCGGCCGACGCCAGTTTCCGCCGTTATTTCCGCATCACGCTGGACAACGGAGAAACGCGCATCGTCATGGACGCGCCGCCCGAGCACGAGGACTGCCGTCCATTTCTGCATGTCGCCGCTCTTTTCCGCGATGCCGGCGTGCATGTTCCCGAGGTTTTTGCGCAGGATCTCGAACAGGGATTCCTGTTGCTATCCGACCTCGGCAACACCACCTATCTGAACGTGCTTGACGCGGAAACGGCTCCGAGGCTTTACCGCGACGCCAACGCCGCGCTCGTCGACATCCAGCGCGCCAGCCGCCCCGGCGTCCTCCCCGACTACGACCGGGCCCTGCTCGAACGCGAACTCAACCTGTTCCCCGACTGGTATGTCGCCAGGCACCTGGGGCTCGTGCTTGACGCCACCCAGTGTGCTGCGCTGCGCGTCGTGTTCGAGACGCTGCTCGCCAACAACCTCGCGCAGCCGCAGGTCTTCGTGCATCGCGACTACCACTCGCGCAACTTGATGTTCCTCGAGCGTGACTATCCGGCCAACCCGGGCATCATCGATTTCCAGGACGCGGTTTACGGCCCGATCACCTACGATCTCGTGTCGCTCTACCGCGACGCCTATATCGATTGGGACGAACAACAGGAACTCGATTTCGTCATCCGTTACTGGGAAATGGCCCGCGAGGCCGGCTTGCCGGTCGATGCCAATTTCGATGTTTTCTACCGCGACTACGAATGGATGGGCGCACAGCGCCAGATCAAGGTGCTCGGCATCTTTGCCCGCCTCTGCCATCGTGACGGCAAGGACGGCTACCTCAAGGACATGCCGCGCGTGATGGCCTACCTGCGCCGCACCTGCGAACGCTACGGCGAACTGAGGCCACTGGCCCGCCTGCTCGACCAGTTGGACGCGCGCCAGGTGCAGTCCGGACTGACCTTCTGATGAAAGCCATGATCCTCGCCGCCGGGCGCGGCGAACGCATGCGCCCGCTTACCGACACGACACCCAAGCCATTGCTCATTGCCGGCGGCAAGCCGCTGATTGTCTGGCATCTAAAGCGGCTGGCCGCCAGCGGTTTTCGCGATGTAGTGATCAACCACGCGCACCTCGGTGCCCAGATCGAAGTTGCACTGGGAGACGGCAGCGCATTCGGCCTGAACATCCGCTATTCCCCGGAGCCGCCGGGCGCCCTGGAAACCGCCGGAGGCATCGCTAACGCCCTGCCGCTGCTCGGCAGCGAACCATTCCTGGTGGTCAATGGCGACGTCTGGTGCGACTGGGACTTCCGCCGCGCGCACACGCTCTCGAACCGGCTTGCCCACCTGGTGTTCGTCGACAACCCTCCGCAACATGCCGGAGGGGATTTCTGTCTCGATAGGGAGACCGTACGCTACGCCAGCGAGCACTTTGGGCCGACCTACACCTACGCCGGTACCGGGGTTTTCTCGCCCGAGTTCTTTGCCGAAGTGCCGGCCGGGGCCGTCATGAAACTGCGCCCGCTGCTCGATGCCGCCATCGCCCGGCGCGAGCTCACTGGGGAACGACATACCGGCCGCTGGGTCGACGTTGGAACACCGGAAAGGCTGGCAGAATTGGACCGCGAGTTGAACGAGCTGAACGACCGAAGGCAAACCGCATGAAACACGAACCCTATTCCTCGCGCCGCCGGGCGCTGCTCGAAAAGATCGGCGACGGAATCGCCGTCGTCCCGACGGCACCGGAACGCATCCGCAACCGCGACTCGCACCACCCCTACCGCTTCGACAGCTATTTCTGGTACCTCACCGGTTTTCCCGAACCCGAAGCCGCAGTCGTGCTGGTAGGCGGGAAAGAGCCGCGTTCGATCCTTTTCTGCCGCGAGAAGAACGAGGAGCGCGAAGTCTGGGACGGTTTCCGACATGGTCCGCAGGCCGCGCGCGAGGCCTTTGGTTTCGATGAAGCATTTGCCTTCAACGAACTCGAGCAGATGCTGCCCGACCTGATCGCCAACCGCGACGCCCTGTGGCACGCGCTCGGACACGACGCTGCCTGGGACGCGAAAATCGTCGCCGCACTGAACACGGTCCGGGCCCAGGTGCGCGCCGGCAAACGCGCACCGGCACACATCCGCGACCTGCGCGAACCGCTCGACCGCATGCGCCAGATCAAGGACGCTCATGAAATGGACATCATGCGCCGTGCCGCCGCGATCACCTCGGCGGGTCATGCGCGAGCCATGCGCACCTGCCGGCCGGGCCAAGCCGAATACGAGCTGGAGGCGGAGCTTTCCTACGAATTCAGGAAGCGCGGCGCCGACGGCCACTCGTACTCGCCGATCGTCGCCGGAGGCAGCAACGCCTGCGTGCTGCACTACGTCGAAAACGACAAGCTGCTCGTCGACAACACCCTGGTGCTCATCGACGCGGGCTGCGAACTCGGTGGCTACGCCGCCGACATCACGCGCACCTTCCCGGTCAACGGCCGGTTCAGCGGCCCGCAGCGCGACGTCTACGAGATCGTTCTCGCGGCGCAGGCCGCGGCCATTGCCGCGATCGCCCCCGGCATGCCGTTCATCGCCTACCACGATGCCGCGCTCGGTGTGCTGGTACAGGGCATGGTCGATCTCGGCCTGCTGGCCGGGGACATCGGCGGCCTGATCGAAAGTGAAGCCTACAAGCCGTTCTACATGCACCGCACCGGCCACTGGCTCGGCCTCGACGTGCACGATGCCGGCGAATACAAAGCGGGCGAAGAGTGGATCGCCCTGGCTCCCGGCATGACCCTGACCGTCGAACCCGGCCTGTATATCCGTCCGGGCGCCGGCGTGCCCGAACACCTGCACGGCATCGGCATCCGCATCGAGGACGACATCCTCGTCACCACCGAAGGCGCGGAGGTCTACACCAATGCGCCAAAAACAGTGGCTGAAATCGAGGAAGTCATGCGTCGTGACTGAAGAAGACGCCCCCCTGACCACCGACGTACTCGTCATCGGCGCCGGCCCCGTCGGCATGACGCTGGCGCTGGCGCTGGCCGACAGCCCGTTGCGCGTCCTGTTGCTGGATCGCCAGCCCGGAGGTTCGTGGCTCAAGGATCCGCGTGCTCTGGCCCTGTCACACGGCACACGGCAACTGCTCGAACGGCTGAACGCCTGGAACGCGGCGGCCGCCACCGCCATCGAGGGCATCCACGTCTCGCAGCGCGGCGGCTTCGGACGCGCGCAGATCGAGGCCGCCGACTACGACATTCCGGCGCTCGGTTACGTCATGCGCTACCGCGACCTGCTGTCTACCCTCCATGCGCGAATCGGCACAGAACCACTCATCGCCCCGTGCTCGGTCGAGCGTATAGACACCGACCGTTCCCTGGCGACGGTTACCATCACCCACCAAGGCGCAACCAGGAACATCAGGGCCCGGTTGGTCGTGCATGCCGAAGGCACGCCGCAGGACGACCCCGGCGTATCGGTGCGCGACTACGGGCAGCACGCCATCGTCTGCGAAGCGCGCCCGACGACGCCCCACGGCAACCGCGCCTGGGAGCGCTTCACTCCGGACGGTCCGCTGGCGCTGCTGCCCATCGGCACGGACTACGCCGTGGTATTCACTGTCCCGCCGGAGAAAGCGGCGCAGCTCACGGAACTCGGCGACCAAGAATTCCTGCGCAGGCTCAACGAACAGTTCGGCAGCCGTCTCGAACTCGTCGCCACCGGCCCGCGCGCCAGCTTTCCCCTCGCCCTGCGCCTGCGCCGGCAGCTGACCCGGGATCGACAGGTGTGGCTCGGCAATACCGCTCAGACACTGCATCCGGTATCCGGACAAGGCTTCAACCTCGGCCTGCGCGACGCCTGGGAACTGGCCGAAGCGCTGCTCGAATACAGCCAGGATGATCCGGGACGCCCGGAACCGCTGGCCGCCTATGCGCGCGGCCGCCAGACCGACAGGATCGGCAGCGCCCTGTTCACCGACGGCATCGTCCGGCTGTTCTCCAACGACATCCCGCCACTCAAGACCCTGCGCGGCCTCGGCCTGCTCGCGCTGGACATGGCGCCGCCGTTGCGCCACTTCATCGCCCGGCGCATGATCTGGGGCGCCCGCGCCTGGCCATAGGCAGATAGTAGCCCCTCACTTTCTCCCTCCCGCATTGAGTTCGAAGCAAGCGCCCCGAACCTATACTAAAGTTATAGCCGGTGGTGTAGTTCGCTGACCGCTTTAGCCATCCTGACGGGACGGGAAGGAAAGAAGCATGCTGACAAGGGCGTTCCCCCGGCATTCGCTGAAAACCCGGATCCTCCTGGCAACATTGGTGCTTTTCGTTGCCGGAATCTGGTCGCTTTCCTATTTTGCCAGTCGGGTGTTGCGCGACGAAATCACGAACCTGCTCGGCGAGCAGCAACGCTCAACCGTAGCCTATGTCGCCGGAGAGATCGACAAGGAGATCGACAATCGCGTCAAGGGGTTGGAGCTTATCGCCGCCAGCATCACCAGCACTCGCTTCGCCGTACCGGGGGCCGTACAAAGCCAACTGGAACAACTCCTCGTGCTGCAACGACTGTTCAACGCCGGGATCTGGGCCATCAATGCCGCGGGCGACACGGTCGCCGACGTCCCCCGATCGACCGGACGCATGGGCGTCAACTACAAGGATCGTGAGTATTTCCAGAACACGCTTCGGAACAACAAGCCAAGTGTGAGTCACCCGATGCCGGGCCGGGTCGTGGGAGCGCTGATTCTTGTCTTCGCAGTGCCCGTGCGTAACGAACTAGGCAACGTCATCGGCGCCCTTTGCGGTGGCATCCGGCTTGACCAGCCGAATTTCCTGGACCCCATAACCCAACACCGACACGGCAAGACGGGGGGATTCCTGCTCGTATCGCCGAAACAACGGATGATCATCGTCGCCACCGACCAAAGCCGCAACATGGAAGTTCTCGCTCCTCGGGGCGTCAACCCGGATACCGACCGCACCCTCGACGGCCATCGCGGCACCCAGATCCAGAAGAACGCCCGCGGCGTGGAGATCCTCGTGTCGACCCACAGCATTCCTTCGGCCGGCTGGTACGTCGCGACATCGCTGCCGACGGAGGAAGCGTTCGCTCCGATCGCCGATATTCGCCGGAGCATCCTGATGGCGGCGGTGGTTCTGACGCTGGCTGCCTGCGCCGTCCTGTGGTGGATTCTGCATCGGCAACTGCTGCCGCTGGAGAATATCGCCGGGAGACTGGCCGCGATGCGCGAACCCGGAGGCGCGATGGAGCCGCTCCCGAAAGTCCGCGCCAACGAAATCGATACTCTTATCGGCGCCTTCAACGACTTGCTTGAATCGCTCCACAGGCGCGAACAGGCGCTTCAGGATAGCGAGGAGCGCTTCAAATCGCTGCATGAAGGCTCCTTCGGCGGCATCGCGATCCACGACAAGGGGATCATCCTCGAATGCAACCAGAGCCTGGCTGAGATGACCGGTTACACGCGGGAAGAACTAATCGGAATGGACGGCCTGATGCTCATTGCTCCAGACTGGCGCGAACGGGTAATGCAGAACATCCTGAGCGGTCATGACGCTCCCTATGAGGTCGAGGGAATGCGCAAGGACGGTTCGATCTACCCGCAGGCCATCCGTGGCAAGAACATCCCCTACAAGGGCCGCACCGTGCGCGTTACCGAGTTCCGTGACATTTCCGACCAGAAACATGCCGAACAGCAGCAAAGGATCGCCGCGATCGCGTTCGAATCGCAGGAGGGGCTCGTCATCACTGACGCAAGACGCCGGATGATCCGCGCCAATCACGCGTTTTCGCGGATCACCGGCTATCCGATCGAGGAACTGCTCGGCAAAACCCCGCGCATCCTTGGTTCAAACCGGCACCCGGCGGATTTCTTCGACGCGCTGAAAAGCTCGCTCGAGACCGACGGTTTCTGGCAGGGAGAAGTCTGGAACCGACGCAAGAACGGCGACGAATACCCGGCCTGGCTGACGATCACCACCGTGCGCAACGAAGGCGGTGCGATCACTCACTACGTCGCCAGCCTCGAGGACATCACCTTGCGCAAGGGCGCCGAAGAGGAAATCCGGTACTTGGCCTTCTTTGATCAACTGACTGGCCTGCCCAACCGTCGCCTGCTGGGCGACCGTCTCAAGCAGGCGCTGGCCGCCAGTTGTCGCCACAACCACTGCGGCGCGCTGCTGTTCATCGATCTCGACAATTTCAAGACGCTCAACGACACGCTTGGCCACGATCAGGGAGACGTCCTTCTCAAACAGGTCGCCGAACGCCTCTCCGGCTGCGTGCGCGAAGGTGATACGGTGGCCCGGCTGGGAGGAGACGAGTTCGTGGTGATGCTCGAATCGCTCAGCGACTCCATGCAGGACGCCGCCGCCCACGCCGAGTTCGTCGGCGAAAAGATCGTTGCCGCCCTCGGCCAGCCCTACCAATTGGCTGGTTATGAGCACCGCAGTTCGGCGAGCATCGGCATCGCCATGTTCCTCGGCTGCAACGACGTGGCCGAGGAGCTTCTGAAACGCGCCGACATGGCGATGTACCAGGCCAAATCGGCTGGCCGCAACACAATGCGCTTTTTCGATCCGGAGATGCAGGCCGTGGTTTCGGCACGCGCCACGCTGGAAGCCGGACTGCGCGAAGCCGTACAGAAAGGCCACTTCGTCCTGAACTACCAGGCGCAGGTCGACTCGGCATGCCATGTCACCGGCGCCGAAGCTCTGCTCCGCTGGCACGATCCCCAGTACGCCCAGGTTCCGCCGCGTGCCTTCATCCCCGTTGCCGAGGAGACCGGCCTCATCCTGCCGATCGGACAATGGGTGCTGGAAACAGCCTGCGAACGCCTGGCCGCATGGGCGCAACATCCGACGCTGAGTCGACTATCCATTGCCGTGAACATCAGCGCCCGGCAGTTTCAGCAAAAGAACTTCGTCGATCAGGTGCTCCAGGCCATCAGGCGCACCAACGCCAGTCCACAGCGTCTCAAACTCGAATTGACGGAAAGCATGCTGGTACATGATGTCGATGACGTCGTTGCCAAGATGGGCGCGCTCAAAGCCGAAGGCGTCGGATTCTCACTCGACGATTTCGGCACCGGCTACTCGTCCCTCTCCTACCTGAAACGCCTGCCACTCGATCAACTGAAGATTGACCAGGGATTCATCCGCGACATCCTCTCCGACCCCGACGACGCCGCCATCGCCCGGATGATCGTCGCGCTCGGCGAGAACTTCGGCCTGACCGTCATTGCCGAGGGTGTCGAATCGGAAGAACAATTGCTCAAGCTCGCCGAGCAGGGCTGCAACCATTACCAGGGATTCCTGTTCTGCCGCCCGCTTCCGCTGGCTGATTTCGAAGGATACGTTGAAAGAGTGAAACGTGAAAAATGAGAGGTGAATCGTTGAGACTGCGCACGCACCCTGCCCGTCATCTTTCACGTTTCACTCGACTCCGCTAGACTTGCCGCCTTTTGAACCGCTTCGTCCCATGGCACGCGCTAGCAAGAAAACCCAATTGATCGAATTCAAGGGAACGACGCTTCCAATCGTCAGCGTCACCTTGCGTTCACTGAGCCCCGACGATCTGACCCGAACGGCGAGCGAACTCTTCGGCGACGAAGCTTTTTTCGATGGCGATGCCGCCGTGCTGGAACTCGACCAGATCGAATGCACAAACGAAGCCGCGGTCGACTGGGAGGCGATTCGCGCTGTTTTCGGCCGCCACGGGTTGCACGTCGTCGGCGTACGCGGAGCGGGAGAAGTCTTGGGCGAGTCCGCCGCCGCTGCCGGCTTGCCTGGCCTGGCGGCTTTCAAGCGCGCGGCGCGACCAATCGCCGAGCCAGCACGGGCGGAGGCCACGGACACCCTGCCACAGCTGGAGGAACAGCCCCCCGCTTCGGCACCCGCCTCTCACCCCGCCGCCCAACCGGCGTTCAATCCGACCCTGATCATCGACCGCCCCCTGCGTTCCGGACAGCAGGCCTATGCGCGCGGCGGCGATCTGGTCGTGCTGGCGGCGGTCAATGCGGGCGCGGAAGTCATCGCCGACGGCAGCATCCACATTTACGCCCCCTTGCGCGGCCGGGCGCTCGCCGGCGCCAGCGGAGAAACTGGGGCGCGTATCTTCACCACGCGCTTCGAAGCCGAACTGGTGTCGATTGCCGGTGTCTATCGCACCTTCGAAGCCGGTATTCCAGAGCCGCTGGCCGGCAAGCCGGTACAGGTGCAGCTGTCCGATAGCGGCGAGGGGGACAGGCTGAACATCAAAGCGCTGAAGACGGATTGATTGCGGCTTTGAGTGGAATGTCATGGCCACTACGTAGCAACGGGCTTTTTACCTTTCACAAATACCTCCAAAGGTAAAAGCGCCCACCAACAGGTAAAATTCCCCTTTTTTCGTTGAAAGACTGCTGTGACCAGAATCATCGTCGTAACTTCCGGCAAGGGTGGAGTCGGCAAGACCACCACCAGCGCCAGCTTTTCGTCCGGCCTGGCCCTGCGTGGCTTCAAGACGGCCGTCATCGATTTCGACATCGGCCTGCGCAACCTGGACCTGATCATGGGCTGCGAGCGCCGGGTCGTCTATGACCTGGTCAACGTCCTCCATGGCGAAGCAACGCTGACCCAAGCGCTGATCAAGGACAAGCACTGCGGGAACGACAACCTGTTCGTCCTGCCCGCCTCGCAGACGCGCGACAAGGACGCGCTCACCGAGGAAGGCGTCGAGAAGGTGCTCAAGGATCTCGAGCACATGGGCTTCGACTACGTCGTCTGCGATTCCCCGGCCGGCATCGAGCGCGGCGCGGTGATGGCGCTGACCTTCGCCGACGAGGCACTGATCGTGACCAACCCGGAAGTCTCGTCGGTACGCGACTCCGATCGCATCCTCGGCATCATCCAGGCCAAGTCGAGGCGCGCCATCGCCGGCGGCGAACCGGTCAAGGAACACCTGCTGATTACGCGTTACTCGCCGAAACGTGTCGAGGAAGGCGAAATGCTGTCTTATAAGGACGTACAGGAAATCCTGCGCGTACCGATCATCGGCGTCATACCCGAATCGGAGAGCGTGCTGCAGGCTTCCAACCAGGGTACGCCGACGATTCACCTGAAGGACAGCGACGTCTCCGAAGCCTACCTCGACGTCGTCGACCGTTTCCTCGGCCAGACCAAGCCCTTGCGTTTCGTCGACTACGAGAAACCAGGACTGTTCAAGCGACTGTTCGGAGGGAAATAAATGTCCCTGCTCTCTCTCCTGTTCGGCAACAAGCCGAAAACCGCTGCACTGGCCAAGGAACGCCTGCAGCTGATCATCGCCCACGAACGCAACGGCCTGTCGAGCAAGAAGGAATTCCTGCCGGAAATGCAGAAGGAACTGATCGCCGTCATTTCCAAGTACGTGTCGATCAACCCGGACGACATCAAGGTATCGCTCGAGAAGCAGGGCAATTACGAGGTCCTGGAAGTCAATATCGTCCTGCCGGAACCGGCCGGCGACCGCTGACCCGTAGCGCTCCCACCGAAAAGACAACACTCCCCTTCATTCCGCCACCCGGAATGAAGGGATTGTCTTCGGTCATTCCTTCATTCTGTACACCTGAACCTAAACCACTGCCTGAATTATCCGGGCATAACCCTTTGTTTTCCTGAAAGACGCTGAATTCAAGGAAACGTAAGGTTTTTATTGCAAAGAGCCGAAGGTGTTTTTTTATATTCGGAACGATCCAAACTGTCTATTTTTTAGGCAGCAACAAGAGTAAAATCAGGTCCCGTCGCTGCCTGCCTTGCCTCCACTCCATGCAATTTGTCGGATACTCTCTCCGGAACAATCTTTTTGTCGCGCCCATGGCAGGCGTGACCGACCGTCCGTTCCGCCAACTGTGCAAGAAGATGGGCGCCGGGCTGGCCGTTTCGGAGATGGTGACGTCGAACTCGCTGCTCTACGGCAGCGCCAAGACGCAGCGGCGCGCCAACCACGACGGCGAAGTGGAGCCGATCTCGGTGCAGATCGCCGGATCGGCGCCCGCCATGATGGCCGACGCGGCGCGACACAACGTCGAGCGCGGCGCGCAGATCATCGACATCAACATGGGCTGCCCGGCCAAGAAGATCTGTAACGTCATGGCCGGTTCAGCACTGCTCAAGGACGAACCGCTGGTCGGACGCATTCTAGAAGCCGTGGTCAATGCCGTTCCCGAAACGCCGGTGACACTGAAGATCCGCACAGGTTGGGACAAGGCCAACCGCAACGCGCTGACCGTCCTGAGGATCGCCGAAGAGTCGGGCATCCGCGCACTGGCGGTGCACGGACGCACGCGCGCCTGCGGCTACACCGGCCACGCCGAGTATGAAACGATCGCCGCGATCAAGGCTGCCGCGCGCATCCCGATCATCGCCAACGGGGACATCACCTCGCCCGAAAAGGCCCGCCATGTGCTCGACGCCACCGGCGTAGACGCGCTGATGATCGGCCGTGCCGCCCAAGGCCGGCCGTGGCTGTTCCGCGAGATCGAGCACTACCTCAAGACCGGCACGCACCTTCTGCCGCCACGTGTCAGCGAAATCCACGATATCCTGCTCGCGCACCTGGAAGACCTCTACGACTTCTACGGCGTGGACACCGGGGTGCGCGTAGCGCGCAAACACATCTCCTGGTACACCAAAGGGCTGGTCGGCTCAGCGGCATTCCGCCACCGCATGAACCAATTGCCGGACATCGTCCAGCAACGGGCCGCCGTCAACGAATTTTTCCTGAGTCTGGCCGAACACAGCGAACACCTGCGCTACGACCCGACCACTGATAACAACATCGAGGGACTTGCTGCATGAAAAAAACCAACGATATCGCCGCCTGCATCCGCGGGGCACTGGAAACCTACTTTCGTGACCTCGACGGTGAAACGCCGAGCAACGTATACGACATGGTGCTGAAGAGCGTCGAACGGCCGATGCTTGAAGTGACGCTGCAGCAGGCCGGCGGCAACCAGACCCTGGCGGCTGAAATGCTGGGTATCAACCGCAACACGTTGCGCAAGAAGATCACCGAACACCAGTTGCTTTGAGAAGTCGAATAAGCCATTGACCGCAGAAATGCAGGAACTCCGCAGAGAAACCCATAAAGATAAAGGGATTCTCTGCGCTTTTACGTCCCTGCGGTGGGTTTTGATGTGCCGACCTTTTCGTTTTTCCACCTTGAGAAAGCTCTCGTCATGAAGATTCGCCAAGCCTTGATCAGCCTCTCCGACAAACGCGGTGCACTCGAATTCGCCCAAGGCCTCGCCGCCCAGGGCGTCAAGCTGTTATCCACCGGCGGCACGGCCAAGTTGCTGCGCGATGCCGGCCTCGCCGTTACCGAAATCGGCGACTACACCGGCTTCCCGGAGATGCTCGACGGACGCGTCAAGACGCTGCATCCGAAAGTGCATGGCGGCATCCTCGCCCGCCGCGATCTGCCCGAGCACCTGGCGACGATCGAGCAGCACGGTATCCCGACGATCGACCTCGTGTGCGTGAATCTCTACCCCTTCGCCGCGACGATCGCCAAGCCGGGCGTGACGCTGGAGGATGCAATCGAGAATATCGACATCGGCGGCCCGGCGATGGTCCGTTCGTCGGCCAAGAACTACGCGGGAGTTGCAATCGTCACCGACCCCGCCGACTATCCGGCTCTGCTCGATGAGATGAAAGCCAACGGTGGCGCGCTGGCGCTCACCACCCGTTTCAACCTGGCCAAGAAAGCATTTACCCACACCGCCCGCTACGACAGCATGATCGCCAACTGGCTGACCGGCCTCGACGCCGGTGTCGAAACCAAGCCGGCCGAGGCAGCGCCCGCCCCGTCGATCTTCCCCAACCGCCTGCAACTGGCCTTCGACCGCGTCGAGACGATGCGCTACGGCGAGAACTCGCACCAGAGCGCCGCCTTCTACCGCGACACGAACCCGGTCGCCGGCAGCATCGCCGCCTACACCCAGTTACAGGGCAAGGAACTCTCGTACAACAATATTGCCGACGCCGACGCGGCGTGGGAGTGCGTCAAGACCTTCGACACCCCGGCGTGCGTCATCATCAAGCACGCCAACCCCTGCGGCGTGGCTATCGACGCCAGACTGCTCGGCGCCTACGAAAAGGCCTTCAAGACCGACTCGACCTCGGCTTTCGGCGGCATCATCGCTTTCAACGGCGAAGTTGGCATCGATGTGGTCGATGCCATGAATGAGCGCAAGCACTTCGTCGAAGTACTGATCGCTCCGTCCTACACGGTTGAGGCCAAGGCCGCGCTGGCCACCAAGCAAAACCTGCGTGTGCTGGTCGTGCCGCTCGGCAACGACCTGAACAAGCTGGAGTTCAAGCGCGTCGGCGGCGGCCTGCTGGTGCAGACTCCCGACAACTTCACCGCGCAGGCCAGCGGCCTCACGGTCGTGACCAAGGTGCAGCCGACGGCGCAGCAGATCGAAGACCTGCTTTTCGCCGAACGGGTCGGCAAGTTCGTCAAGTCCAACGCCATCGTCTTCTGCGGCGGCGGCATGACGCTCGGCGTGGGCGCCGGGCAGATGAGCCGCGTCGATTCGACCAAGATCGCCGCGATCAAGGCCAAGGCCGCCGGGCTGTCGCTCGAAGGTTCGTGCGTCGCGTCGGATGCCTTCTTCCCGTTCCGTGACGGCCTCGACGTGCTCGCCGAAGCCGGCGCCAAGGCCGTGATCCAACCGGGCGGTTCAATGCGCGACGACGAAGTCATCGCCGCGGCCGATGAGCATGGCATTGCCATGGTGTTCACCGGCGCAAGGCATTTCAGGCATTGATGCCGCCAGGAGTAACGTGTCAGGTGTAAGGAGTAAAATTCCCCCTGACCTTCACTCCTCACCCCCAACTCCTCACTCCTCACGCCTCATATGAAACTACTCGTCATCGGTTCCGGCGGACGCGAACACGCACTGGCCTGGCGGCTCGCCAAGTCGCCCGGACTGCAGAAGATCTACGTCGCGCCCGGGAACGCCGGCACGGCGCACCAGATCGAGATGGAAAATCTGCCCATCACCGATCCGGCGGCGCTCGCCGACTTCGCCGAAAAGGAAAAAATCCACCTCACGGTCGTCGGCCCCGAAGCGCCGCTGGCGGCGGGCGTGGTCAATGTCTTCCGTGCACGCGGCCTGAAGATTTTCGGCCCGACCAAGGAAGCCGCGCAATTGGAAAGTTCGAAGGATTTTGCCAAGCGTTTCATGGCACGGCACCACATCCCGACGGCGACGTTCGAGACCTTCACCGACACGACTTCGGCACATGCTTATGTCGACACGAAGGGCGCGCCGATCGTCATCAAGGCCGACGGCCTCGCTGCCGGCAAGGGCGTCGTCGTGGCCATGACACTTGACGAGGCGCATCGCGCCATCGACGACATGCTCTCGGGCAACAAGCTCGGAGTGAAGTACGATGCGGCAGGCGCGCGCGTGGTCATCGAGGATTTCCTCGACGGCGAGGAAGCCAGCTTCATCGTCATGGTCGACGGCAAGAACGTGCTGCCGCTGGCGTCCAGCCAGGACCACAAACGCATCTTCGACGGCGACACCGGCCCCAATACCGGCGGCATGGGCGCTTATTCACCTGCACCGGTCGTCACTCCGGAGATTCATGCCAAAGCAATGCGCGAGATCATCCTGCCGACGGTACGCGGCATGGCGGCGGACGGCATGCCCTACACCGGTTTCCTTTATGCCGGCCTGATGATCGGCAAGGACGGCTCGGTCAAAACGGTTGAATTCAACTGCCGCATGGGCGACCCCGAAACACAACCGATCATGATGCGCCTGAAGTCCGATCTGGTGACACTGGTCGAATACGCCATCGCCGGTAAACTCAACCAGATTGAAGCCGAATGGGACCGGCGCGTGGCGCTGGGCGTCGTTCTCGCCGCTGCGAACTACCCGGACACCCCACGAAAAGGCGACGTAATCAGCGGTCTTCCGGCCGAGACCGACAATGTCTGCGTATTCCACGCCGGCACGGCCGAGCAGGACGGCAAGGTGGTCACCGCTGGCGGGCGCGTGCTCTGCGTGACGGCGCTCGGGGAGAACGTCAAGCAGGCGCAAAAACAGGCCTACGACGCGATCACCGGCATCCACTTCGACGGCATGCAGTTCCGTCGCGACATCGGCCACCGGGCCGTGTCGCGGTAGTCACTCAGTCGGGGAAACACCGGGGCGCGGCAATTCCTTGGTTTCCGGTGTCCGCCGTTCATCCAGAGCGGCGAGGCGGGCCTGCCATATTTCCCGCTGGCCCTCATCCCCCAGCTGCCGAGCGGCCTCTGCCGCCAGCATGGCGGCAAGCGCCGGCCATTGACCATCCCCGCGCACCTCGGCCGCCTTGTCCAGCGACTCGCGCAGCGATCCGGAAAGATACAGCCTGACACCCTCGCCGAATGCCGCCAGCGATCTCTCCCGCTCGCGACGCTCGCGGAACGCACGCACCCGCCGCGGCAGCGACAACGTCAGCGCTGCGGCGCGCAGGAAGGCGTAAAGCACGGCAAACGCCAGCAGAACCAGGAGGATTGCCAGATTGAGAGAAATTTCGGCACGGTAGGGAGGCATCACCAGCAACACGTAGCCGTCGTTGACGTGCATGGCCAGCGAGATGCCGACGGCCAGCGCGAATAGCGCCAGCACCCAGAGCAGCCCTCTCATCGGCGATCCTTCTCGGCCCGGAACCCTTTGATGGCCGACAGACTATCGTTCAAGCTGGGCAACTCGATGCTAACTTCCGTCGCCGACAATTGCTTGAGCGAGATCAGACTGGTCTGGACCGCCTTTTCCCGGCCGTCGAAATAGCGTTCGATCCACGCATGCGCCTGCCGCAGCTCGTTGCGGAATGTCCACTGGTCGCGAGACAGCAGCGCCAGGCGGGCATTGAGCAAACGCAGCTTGAGGTTTTCACGCAGGAAGAATCCCTGCCCGGGCGCCAGCAGCGCGGGTTCGTCGCGGTCAAAGCGCTGAATCCGGACCAGGCTGCGCACTTCCTTCCAGAAATCGGCGGCCAGCAGTTGCCAGTAACCCGCCGACAGGACCGCGGCCGGCGGCTGTTCGGCCGGAGGCGCGCTCGTCGTTTCCTCGCGAGGCCGCCCGTCCACGGCAAACGGCAACGAATCCACGGCGGCAATCACGTTCTCCAGGCGCAGATACATGCCGGGAAGATCCAGTTGCGGCAGCGCCCTGAGTCGATCCAGGTCGCGCGCCAAGACCTTGCGCAAGCTGATGAACTGCGGACGGTTGCTGGCCGCCAGCCGCGCGTCGGCCGCCTGCAGCGCCAGCACGGCCCCCTGCACGTTGCCCGCCAGTTGCAACTGTTGCGAGGCCAGCGTCACGCTTTGCTCGATCTCGGCCAACGCCGTCTCTTCATTGTTGCGGGCCAGCTTCTGATACAGGCCTTCGAGAACTTCCTGCTGGCTCTTCGATTCAGCGAGTCGACCTTCCAGTTCGCCCAGCTTGCCCTGCAACGCGGCCAATTGTTCCTGCGCCTGCTTCGCCAGTGCCCGGCTTTCCTGGGCCACGGCATCGCTCGCGGATAAGCGCTTGGCCAGTTCCTGCTGCGTCTCCGACAGGCGGATGCGGGTTTCCATCCATTGCCAGCCGGCCAATCCCAGTGCCAGAACGGCGATGATCGCCCACGGGCTGATCCCGCCCGACTTCCTCGCGGCTTGCGCCTGCCCCCCCGACGGAGAGGGCACCTCCGGTATGGAAGAATCCGGTTGCTGGGACTGCGAATCTACATTGTCATTCATGGTCAAGCCAACAAAAATCGCACAGGCTTTCGACGAGCCCCGCGTCGGCCGGCCCGGTCAGCATTACGCGACTCAAGCCGTGCCGTTTCGCTTCTTCGACGATCCGTTGATGCGGAACGAATACGGGCAGAGCGAGCAGACGCTCACGGCTGCCAGTATCGAGCATATCCAGAAGGTTGCGCAAACCCTCGCTGGACGAAAGAGTCAAGGCATCCAGCCCGTTGTTGCGCAACAACGACACGATCATGGAGCCGTCTGATGGCGGCTCCCGCCGGTAGCATGCCACGCATTCGACAGTCGCGCCGCGCGCACGCAAGGTCTCGGCCAGTAGTTCCCGCCCGCCGTTGCCGCGCAGGATCAGGACCTGCTTCCCGGCGACAGCATCAACCTGCAACGGGGGCAGCGCCAGCAACGCTTCGGAATCGTAGCGGCCCTGGGGAACGATTGTCTCCGTGATCCCGAAATCTACCAGCCGGCTCACCGTCCCGGGTCCGATCGCCGCCGCCTGGAGGCACGCTGGCCAGGGACGCCGGGCAAGGAGCCGCGGCAAGCTGAATTCCACTGCGTTGGGGCTGATGAAGATGGCCAGCGCAAACCGGTCGAGGCGAACGATGGCATCGTCCAGCGGCTGCCAGTCATCCACCGGCCGAATGTCGAGCAACGGAAAACAGATTGCCTCGCCACCCCGCTCCGCAATCAACGAGGCCAGCGCCGCAGATTGGGCGGCGGGACGGGTCACCAGAATCCGCCGTCCCTGAAGCGGCTTGTTCATCGGCCGGCCAGGCACGCCAGAAGCGCATCCGCGCCACGTTCGCGCAATCGATCCGCAAGTTGCCGCCCAAGAATTTCGTCGTTCTCGGGTTCCCCCGCCAACTCATCGCTGATCATCTGCTTCCCGTCAGGTGAGGCGACAAAACCGCGCAACCACAACTTCCCGGCTTCGAGCAGCGCATACCCCCCCAAGGGCACCTGGCAACTGCCGCCGAGCGCGCGCGAAAAAGCGCGCTCCGAACGCACACAGTGCGCCGTAGGGGCATCATGCAGCGGGGCAATCCAAGCCGCCACATCCGCGCGACCGCCGAGAATTTCAATCCCCAGCGCGCCCTGTCCCGGCGCCGGCAGCGATTGCTCCGGCGTCAGCACCGCGCGGATACGTTCCCTCAACCCCAAACGAATCAGGCCGGCCGCTGCGAGAATGATGGCGTCGTAGTGCCCTTCGTCGAGTTTGCGCAGGCGTGTATCGAGATTGCCGCGCAGCGCCTCGATCTTCAGATGCGGAAACCTGGCGCGCAGGATCGCTTCGCGGCGCAGGCTGGATGTTCCCACCACCGCGCCGGCCGGCAAGGCTTCCAGTCCCCCGAAGCGGTTCGAGACAAAGGCATCGCACGGATTTTCGCGGGCCGCGATGGCGGCCAGGGAAAACCCGTCGGGCATCTCCATCGGCACATCCTTGAGTGAATGCACCGCGAGGTCGGCCCGCCCTTCCTGCATGGCGACCTCAAGTTCCTTGATGAACAATCCCTTGCCTCCGATCTGAGACAGCGGGCGATCGAGGATCTGGTCGCCTTTCGTCGTCATTCCGAGTATCTCGATCGCTGCTTCGGGGTAGAGCGCTTGCAGGCGCGCTTGGACGTGCTGCGCCTGCCACATGGCGAGACGCGACTCGCGCGAGGCGATGACGATGCGGGAGGGAGCGGAAGACTGCGTATTCAAAGCGGCGTCCAGGAAACGAGATAGGCGGGAAATGCCCGAGATTCTAGCATGTGGCTGAGAGTCACTTGCCCCTCAGGCCACTTCCGCCTACGAACTCAGCTGCCGCGCATACGACTTGACCAGCGGCCACTGCCGGCGGCTGACCGGCAGCTTCTCCGGCACTCCGCGCAGCAGTGCCTGCCATTGCGTTTCCGCATCTTCGCCGGCACATTTTTCGAACCCGGTGATGGCATCCTTGGCGGCCAGCGCGCTGCGGTGCAGGCGGATGAAGTGCTCGGAAAATTCCTGTTCAAGATGAGTCAGCGATTCGTCGAGCAGATACTCGCGGGCGGCCGTGCGGGCCGTCACGTATTTCAGGTCGGCTTTCAGATAGAGGATGTCCAGTACCGGGATCAGCAACAGGCGCCCGCGTTCGTGGCAGGAAAGATGAGTGCGCGCGCCTTTCTGCAGACTGGCCAGCACCTGCGGAGCGACCGGACGACTGTGCCGCGCCTTCTGCAAGGCCGCAGCCAGGCGCTGCACACGCACCGGCTTGACCAGATAGTCGATGGCGTTGAGTTCGAAAGCCTGCACGGCGTAATTGTCGTAGGCCGTGACGAAGACGATGGCCGGCGGCTTCTCCAGCCTGGAAACATGTCGCGCCAGTTCGACCCCGTCCATCTTCGGCATGCGGATGTCGACCAGCATCACGTCCGGCAGGCGATCCTTCAGCGCTTCGACCGCCAACTGGCCGTTGGCCGCTTCGGCGATCACTTCGTTCGGCACCTCGGCAGCGATATCCGCCAGCAGGTCGCGCAGGCGCACTCGCGCCAGCGTTTCGTCATCGACGATCATCACGGTCAGGGTCGAGGCAGGGGTCACGGCACGGAACTCCGACAGGGCAGGACGATATGCACACGGTATTCACGCGAACCGTTGGGTGACACTTCTTCGCGAGTCTCCAGGCGCGCTTCCAGATCATAGTACAAGGTCAGGCGCTCGCGGATATTGCTCAGCGCCATGTGGTTGCC
>JARKPC010000178.1 GCA_029975435.1 Propionivibrio sp.
GTGAACCATTGACCGGCGGCGTACCCTCCTCGCCGGTCGAGGCTTGATGCCTTCGGCCGTCGTAGTGGCGGAACAGGATATCGTCCGGGACGCGCATGGCGGAACTGTAGATCTGTGTTTAGACGATTGATGTAACGGAGGATTTTTTCCTTTCTTTAGTGGGTGATGAGGCGCTGCGCTTGAAGCGCGCGGTGCGCCCGAATGGCTGGCTTTTTCGCGTGCCGAGGGGTATATTGAAGCCGTGCCGTGATCAGCGGCAAGTCCGGTACGAAGTGGTTGTTCCGCCGTGTTAGCTGGAGACTTGATGGGAGATCATTGCAAGGCAACACCTAAAGATGATTGTGCAGTACCCAGGCGGCGTGAAGCCGATTACTCCGGCCAGGTGTGCCGGGGATGAGTCCCAGAAGCCCATGCATTTACTGCATGGGCTTTTTCAATTCTCTGCGAGAAAAGCCGCGATTCGTTTGCCGATCCGGTCGTTGCTTGCCGGGTCGAGACAATCATATGTTTCCGGCTTCAAGGTGTTGGTCATCCAGGTGATCTGCCGCTTCGCCAACTGGCGGGTGGCGTAGATGCCGCGATCGCGCATTTCATCGCGCGGGATGATCCCGTCCTGCGCTTCCCATACCTGGCGATAGCCGACGCAGCGCATTGATGGCAGGTTCAGCGAGAGCGTGTACTTGCTTCGGAGCGCCGATACCTCGTCTTCAAACCCGGCCGCGAGCATTGCGTCGAAGCGGGTGGCGATGCGTTGGTGCAGTGTTCCTCGCTCGGAGGGAAGCAGGCCGAGGGAAAGAAAATCGAAGGGCGGGGCGGCCCGGTGTCCGGCGGCGAGCAACTCGGACATCGGCTGGCCCGATATCCGGAAAATCTCCAGTGCGCGCTGAATCCGCTGGGCATCGGTTGCATGCAGGCGGGCCGCCGTGGCCGGGTCGATGCGGGCCAGTTCGGCATGCACGGCCGGCCAGCCGTGGGCAGCGGCGAGGGCGTCGATTTCGGCGCGGATTGCGGGGTCCGCCTGCGGCAGTTCGGCGAGACCGTCGAGCAATGCCTTGAAGTAGAGCATCGTGCCGCCGACGAGGAGCGGGACTTTTTCGCGAGCGGCGATTTCGCTCATGACGGCAAGCGCGTCGCTGCGGAAGCGGGCCGCGGAATAGGCTTCCTCCGGACTGATCAGATTGATCAGGTGGTGCGGAAAGGTTTGCAAGGTCACGGCATCGGGCTTGGCCGTGCCGATATCCATGTCACGAAAGACGAGCGCCGAGTCGACGCTGACGAGTTCGACCGGGAACCGTTCGGCCAGCCACATGGCGGCCGCGGTCTTGCCCGATGCCGTCGGACCCATCAGCAAAACGGCAGGGGGATGTCGTTTCATCGTCCGCGCAGGAACAGCGAGTCGAGCTCCTGCATGGAGAGCTGGGTCCAGGTCGGCCGGCCGTGGTTGCATTGGTCGGC
>JARKPC010000190.1 GCA_029975435.1 Propionivibrio sp.
GCGGCGCGAGGTTGAAGAACGAATAGAAGGTGGCGACGCTGAGCACCTGCGAACGCGAAACACCCATGCTGCAGGCGACATAGTCAAGCGTCTCGTGCGGGAGGTATTTCAGCGGATGGGCCTGCTGGATTTCCTCGAGGATGCTCAGTACGTCGCCCGTCTTGCCGGGATGCCGGTCGATGATGCCGTCGATGATCTCGTTCGGGAGAGGCGTGTTGTCTGACGCAAGCATTTTCGGTCCCCTTTCAAATACCTATTCCCTGAAACCTATTCCCTGAAAAACGCGCTCCCTTCGATCAGCGCCACCGCCTCGTCGATCCAGAACGACGTCTGTGGCGATATCGCCTCGCCGGCGTCGAAGCAGTACGCCGGAATACCCACGACCCAGGCTTCGGGCTTGGCGCCGAACAACCGTCGCGCCAGGCCGACGAGGGTCGCAGGGTCGCTGCGGTGGCCAAGCGGAGAACCCTGCCCTTCGCTGTCACCGGGAACCCGCTCGACGCGGAGCGGCGCGCCGTCGCAGTCCGCCGGGTAGGCATCGACGAAGACCACGCGCTCGGCCTGCGCTATATCCACGGCGAGGTCCGGCACAAGCTGCTGGGTAATGATCGAACGGTGCTCCGGCACCTGCCCGGCCAACAGCGTGGCCGCCCTGATTCCGGCCGCATCGTCGCCGCGCAGGTCGTTTCCGTAGCCGATGACCAGCGTTGCAGGAAGGGACGGCAATGGCTCTGCCGGCCGTCGAGACAGGTCACAGCCCACGTTCGCAGGAATCCAGGACTTCGCCGGAAGCGTCGAGCAGTTCGATGCGTAGCGGCATTTCGCCGAGCGCGTGCGTAGAGCAGCTCAGACACGGGTCGTAGCAGCGGATCACCGCCTCCACTCGGTTAAGCGCTCCTTCGCCGATCTTCCTGCCATCGACGAACCGCTTGGCAACCTGCGTGATGCCCTGGTTCATGGCCAAATTGTTGTGCCCGGTGGCGATGATCAGGTTGGCCCAGGTGATAAGCCCGTTCGCGTCGATCCGGTAATTGTGGATCAGCGTGCCGCGCGGTGCCTCGGAGATGCCGACACCTTCGGCCTTGTTCGGGTTGGCGATCGCGCGGACCTGGGTACTCAGTATATCGGGCGAGCCGAGCAGTTCGGCAACGCGCTCCAGGGCATAGAGAATCTCGACGAGGCGCGCGTAGTGGAAATGGAACGAACTGAGCACGGCGCCTTCCGGCTGCAGTGCACGGAAATCCGCCAGTTCGCCCTCGGCCAGCGGGGTGCCCATGCGCTCGCACACGTTGAGGCGCGCCAGCGGGCCGACGCGGTAGAGCCCGGCGGGATAGCCGAGCGGTTTGAAGTACGGCGATTTGAGGTAGCTGTCCGGCTCGACGGCCTCGCCGATGTACTTGGCGTAGTCCCGCGATTCGATCTTGTCGACGACGATCCGGCGTTGCGCGTCCACAACGCGCATGTACCCGTCGTAGTGCTCGATCGCCCCATCCGGCGAGACAAGACCGAGGAACAGGCTGGGGAAGTTGGCGAAACTGTCAATCTCGTCCTGGAAGTTGGCAATTGCCGGCTTGAACCAGTCGAGCGTCTTGCGCGCGATGGCCATGGCCTGCGGGATCTCGGCCACTATCTGGTCGCGTACCGCTTCGCTCAGTGGCTGGCTGACGCCACCCGGAACGATCCACGTGGGGTGGATGCGCTTGCCGCTCAGCCGTTCGATGATCTGCTGGCCGAACTTGCGCAGCCAGATCCCGTCCTTCGCCAGTTCGGGAAACTTCGCGGCAACGCCGAGGATGTGGCGCGACGCCGGATCGGAATCCATGCCCAGCAGCAGGTCCGGCGAACTGAGATGGAAGAAGCTCAGCGCGTGCGACTGGATGAGCTGGCCAAAGTTGATCACCCGGCGCAGCATCGCCGCCGACGCGGGAATCGTCACCGCCATGAGGTCGTCGCAGGCCTTGGCTGACGCCAGCAGGTGGCTGATCGGGCAGATGCCGCAGGTCCGCGCGGTCAGCGAGGGCATTTCCTGGTAGGGCCGCCCTTCGGTAAACTTCTCGAAGCCACGGAACTGCGTGATGTGCAGGCGCGCGACATCGACCCGGCCGTCGTCGTCGAGCCGGATGGTGATCTTCGAGTGACCTTCGATGCGCGTGACGGGATCGATGGTGATGAGTTTGGTCATGGCGTCTCCCTGTATCGTCACCAGCGATCAACCGAAGCGTGCCCTGATTTCGAGGTCGGGCATGCGGCCTTCGAGCAAGGCGGCCACCGCACTGAAGATGATCTCGGCGTGCGGCGGGCAACCGGGCACGAAGATATCGACTTTGACGTATTCGTGAACGGGCTTGGACTTGGGTAGCAACGGTGGGATCACTTCGACCGGAATCCCCGGATTCGCCGAAGCGTTCTCGACGTAGGCGCGGCGCAGCAGTTCGTCGCGCTTGAAGTAGTTGCGCATGCCGGGCACGTTGCTGGTCACCGCGCAATCGCCGAGCGCCATCAGCAGTTTGGTACGCGAACGCACGACCTTGATCTTGTGCAGGTCATCTTCGCTGCTGACCGCGCCCTCCACGATGGTCAGGTCGACGTTCTCCGGAAACTCCTTGGCGTCGACCAGCGGGCTGTACACGAGATCAATCATGTCCGCGACGGCCAATAGACGCTCGTCCATATCGAGAAACGACATATGGCAACCCGAGCAACCATCCAGCCAGACGGTGGCAATGCGTACCTTGCTCATGCTCCCTCCCCCTTGCTTTCCTGGCCGGGCAGCACGCCATCTACTTCATTGTTTTCGGAGCCCGGATTCCTTGTTCAGCATAGGAAAATGCATCGAAAAATACAAAGGCTCGTTGCAATATCGCAAGTATCCGGTCAACAAATGCGCGGTAACGGTTCACCGCTCAGCCAATCGAGGATGCGGCGCCCGCCCATGCGGGTCGTCATTTGGATGAATCCGTTGCGGTCGTCGACCACCTCGCCGATGATCGCGGCGTTCTGCCCGAGTGGATGTCCGCGCATCGCCGCCAGCAAACGATCGGCATCCTGCGGCTCGCAAATCGCGACGAGCTTTCCCTCATTGGCGATGTAACAGGGATCGAGACCGAGGAATTCGCAGGCGGCGGAGACTGCCGGGCAGACGGGGATCGCCGCTTCGTCGAGTCGCATGCCGACGCCTGATTGTTTCGCCAGTTCGTTGAGCGTCGTCGCCAGTCCGCCACGCGTCGGGTCGCGCAGCGCCCGCAATCTCGATCCGCTATCGAGCATGGCTTCGACCAACCCATTGAGAGGCGCCGAGTCGGAAACGATGCCGGTATCGAACGACAGCCCCTCGCGCTGCGACAAGATCGCCATGCCATGCTCGCCGATGCTGCCGGAGAGCAACACCTTGTCACCCGGACAGGCCAGATTGCCGGAAAGAATGATGCCGTCGCGAACCACTCCAACACCGGTCGTGGTGATGAACACCCCGTCCCCCTTGCCCTTTTCCACGACCTTGGTGTCGCCGGTGACGATGGATACTCCTGCCCCGGCCGCCGCGTGGGCCATCGATTCGACGATGCGCAACAGGTCGGCCAGCGGGAACCCTTCCTCCAGAATGAATGACGCGGCAAGGTAAAGCGGCCGGGCGCCCATCATCGCCACGTCGTTGACCGTGCCGTGCACGGACAGGCTGCCGATATTGCCGCCGGGGAAGAACAGCGGCGAGACGACGTGGCTGTCGGTGCTCATCACCAGTCGTCCCGCAGGCGCCGGCAACATTGCGCCGTCGTTGCCCTGTGCCAGGTAGTCGTTGGCAAACTGCCTGGCAAACAGTTCGTCGATCAATTGCGCCATGGCACGGCCGCCGCTACCGTGGTTCATTTCCACGCGCCCGTGATGCAGATCGATACTCATTGCATTTCCTCCCGCGCAACCGTTGTTGCCGGCCCCTGGAAACGTCCATACGTATAGTGCGCCGCGCATGCGCCTTCTGCCGACACCATGCACGATCCGACCGGTCGGTCCGGAGTGCAGGCGGTGCCGAAGATCCGGCAATCCTGCGGGCGTTTTTCCCCGCGCAGGATGGCGCCGCATTCGCAGGCCTTGTTGTCCGGTACCGGAACGTAGCCAACGCCGAAACGCGCTTCGGCATCGAAGTCGGCGTAACGCGGGCGCAACTTCAAGGCGCTTTTCGGCAGCGACCCCAGGCCACGCCACTCAAAGCCGTCGCGGAGTTCGAACACCTCATTCACTATCGCCTGCGCCTTGAGGTTGCCCTCCGGCGTGACCGCCCGAGTGAATTCGTTTTCCACCTCGGCGCGTCCCGTGTTGATCTGGCGCACCAGCATCAGGACGGCCTGCATCACGTCGAGCGGCTCGAAACCGGCAATCACCACGGGCTTGCCGTGATCCCGGGCGAACGGCTCGTAGGGGCGACTACCGATCACCGTGGACACGTGTGCGGGCCCGATAAACCCGTCGAGTCGCACGCCCGCCGGACTGGCCAGGATCGCGTGCATGGCGGCCGGCGTGAGTACGTGGTTGCACAGCACGGAAAAATTCTTCAATCCGGACGCCGCGGCCTGCTGCACCGCCACCGCCGTGGGCGGCGTCGTCGTCTCAAACCCGATGGCCAGAAACACCACCTGCCGTTCAGAATTCTGCCGAGCCAGTTCCAGGGCGTCGGTAACCGCATAGACCATGCGCACGTCAGCACCCTGCGCCTTGGCCTTCAACAACGACAGTCCGAGCGAAGCCGGAACCCGCAGGCAATCGCCGTAACTGCATAGCGTGACCCGGTGTTCCAGCGCCAGACGAATCGCCTGGTCGATGCGCCCGATCGGCAGCACGCAGACCGGGCAACCCGGGCCGTGGATCATGTGCACGGAAGGCGGCAGCAGGTCGCCAAGGCCGTAACGCGAGATCGCGTGGGTATGTCCGCCGCAGAACTCCATCAGGTGATAGCGGCGCGTGCCCTGCGCCTCGCTACCGATGGCGGCAGCCAGATGACGCGCCAGATCGCCGTCGCGGAACTCGTCGACGTACCTCATGTTTCCCGGCCCGCGCCCTGATTCATTTCTGCCAACAGCGCCAGCGTACGCTCGGCCTCCTCGACATCGAGCTTCTGCAGCGCGAATCCGACATGCACGATGACGTAGTCGCCGACCGAAACGCCGTCGACCAGCGCCAGCGAAATCGACCGGCGGACGCCACCAAAATCGACGACCGCGTTCCCGGAATCGATGATCTGCTCGACGCGAGCGGGGATGGCCAGACACATGATTTACCTTTCCAGCAGATGCCGGATACCAACCCAGGCCTGTCCGAGCGACAGTCCGCTATCGCCGGGGGAGATGCGCCGCGCGGTCAGCACTTCGATGTCCCGCTCGTGCAGTAGCTCGGTCAGGCTCTGCACCAGCAGCCGGTTGAGAAAGCATCCACCGCCACACGCCAGCCGGCGAATGCGGGCTCGCTCAGCGGCCATACTCACCCACTCGGCAAGGCCGGCGGCAATCGTGGAGTGAAACAGCGCGGCGCCGTAACCGATGTCGATGTCGCCGGCCAGAACCGCGAGCAAGGGGCGAAAATCGAGTGTATCGCCGATATCGTAGCCGCAGGCCAGCGCCCCGACCTTGCCGTGACGCTCCGCCAGTACCTCCAGCGCCACGGCCGCCTCACCCTCGAACGACTGCACCGGACAGATACCGAGCAACCCCGCCGCCGCGTCGAACAGACGGCCGAGACTGGTAGTCGTCGGACAGTTGAAATCGCGCTCCAGCATAGCCGCGACGGTCGATGCCGCCGGCTGGTCGGCAAAACGCGACACGACTTCCTGGCGGCGACCCAGGCTATCCAGCGCCGACGCCGCCATTCGCCACGCCTCCCTCGCCGCGCGGTCACCGCCGGGCAAACGCAGCGGCAACAGATGGCCAAGACGTTCAAATCCCGCGCCATCGACGCGCAACAATTCACCACCCCACGCTTGCCCATCGCTGCCGAGACCGACGCCGTCCATGCCCAGGCCGAGCACCGGTCCGGTTACCCTGTGCTCGGCGCACACAGCCGCGACGTGCGCGTGGTGGTGCTGAACCCCGAGAGCCGGAATGCCCGTTTGCCCGCTGAACCGTAGCGCCAGCCGGGTGCTGAAGAAATCGGGATGCAAATCGTGCACGACAACAGCAGGTTCGATGCGCAGCTCGGAGAGGAGTTGCTCGACCAGCATCTCCAGTTTCTCGCAGTTATCGACATCAACCAAGTCGCCGACGGGATCGGTCACGAACGCCGTCGCGCCGCGCACCGCGCATACCGAACTCTTCAACCAGCCACCCAGCGCCAGGACATCCGCTGAGCCGATTGGCAGATCAAAGGTCGTGAGGCTCATTCGCCGGAAACGTGTGTTGTGCCTGAAGTTGCGCCTCCAACTCCGCCACCCGGCGCTTCAACACGGCAACGGAATCCGCTCGCCGCGCTTTCACCGCACCAAATTCCCGTTCCAGCCAGTCCAGCCACTCCGCCACGCCGGCCCCGGTTACCGCGGAAAGTTGGATGACCTCGATGCCCGGATTGACGCGCCGCGCATTCTCGATCACCCGTTGCACGTCGAACTGCACATGCGGCAACAGATCACACTTGTTGATCAGCATGAGCCGCGCCGCGCGGAACATGTCGGGGTACTTGAGCGGCTTGTCGTCGCCTTCGGTCACCGAAAGGACGACCACCTTGGCTGCTTCGCCGAGATCGAAGGCCGCGGGGCAGACTAGGTTGCCGACGTTCTCGATGAACAGCAACGACTCCGGCGTTGGCGCCTGCTCGGCAAGAGCCCGCTGCACCATCTGCGCATCGAGATGGCATCCCTTGCCGGTATTGACCTGTACGGCGGCGATTCCGGTCGCGCGGATGCGCTCGGCGTCGAGGCTGGTCTGCTGATCGCCCTCGATCACGGCGACAGGAGTCTTTCCCTGCAAGGCCAGGAGTGTGCGCACCAGCAGCGAGGTCTTGCCCGAACCGGGGCTGGAGACGAGGTTCAGCGCCAGCACCCCTTCCTGCTCGAAACGCTGGCGATTGTCGGAGGCAAAGCTGTCATTCTTGGCCAGGATGTCGCGCTCGATACGGATTTCCCGCGGCACGGCCGGCTCAGCGTCGTGGCGATGCGATACATCAGAACCGTGATGGTGATGCCGATGGGCATGGCGGTAAACCACGCCATCGGTGCCGACATGCTCATGTTCGTGCCCGACGTCGTCCTTGTGCCCGTCGAGATGAACGCCTTCGCTTCCACACCCACAGGTCATGCACATGGCTCACTCCACTTCCAGCGTCTTCAGCCTCAGTTCCCTGCCGCTCCTGGACTGCACGCCAAAACTCCCACATTGCGGGCAGGCCGCAACGAAATCGTCCATCGGAACAACGGCGGCACAGTGGACGCACCAGCCGCGCCCGGGAATCTCCTCGATTTCCAGAACAGCGCCATCGGCAACGGTTTCACGCACGACCGCGTCGAAGCAGAAGCGCATGGCCGCCGGATCGACGGCGGCCAGTTGCCCGATTTCGAGGACAATCTTCCTGACGCGGCGGAATCCGTTGGCGCGAGCCGCTTCGTCGACCATCTGGAGAACGCTCTCTGCCAGCGCCAGTTCATGCATGATTTGTCACGAACCGATCAACCCAGGCTGCGCCGTGCCCGCCTCACTCGTCCTCGATGCGGAAACCGATCTTCAGGGTCACCTGAAAATGTGCCACCTTGCCATCGACAACGTGCCCGGTGGTCTTGGACACTTCGAACCAGGAAATATGCCTGATCGATTTCGCGCTGGTTTCAATGGCGTTCCGAATGGCGTCGTCGAGGCCAAGCTTCGAGGACCCGACAATCTCAACGATCTTGTATACGTGGTCTGACATCAAAAGCTCCTTGTTTGTCCGACAAAAGCAATAACGGGCGGCCCGCAGGCGAATCCGGCCGGAACCGCCTGAACGGAATTTCCCGACAAATCAGACTTTGCTGGGGGGAATGATGGGAACGTTTTCCGTGGGGTGCTTCTTGGCCTGCTTGGCCGCTTTTTTCTCCTTCGCCGTCTTTGCCGGTTTCTTCTTCGCTTCCTTGACGCTTTCCTGTGATTTGCCCATGATCTGATCACTCCTTGTTAGGACTGGAAGAAAACTGCCTGTTCAGTATAGGCCGACACAGGGCAGAACAGCTCGTTTTCGTGCTTGAAAACTCGCCGATGCCACCCCTTCCAGACACATTCGGCCAAAAGCGTGCCTGGTTTTCCAGGCCGTCCAGACAAATGCGTTGGCAGTCCCGGCCTTACCGGCTATAGTAGTTCAAAGGTCACGCTGCCATACGAACGTGAGCCGGTTGAGTCGTGGCTTTCTACTTGTCAATCAACCTTCTCGGTCAATTGATCATGTCGTTCCTCGAACGTTTGAATCTGGGTTATGGCTTTCGGCAGTACTTCCGCATCGATGCGGCTTTGGACGACGAGCGACGCGACAACGTCTTTCGCATCCGCCGTGAAGTCCATTGCGAGGAACTGAAGCACGAACCCGAACGACGGGATCGCTGCCAGATCGACGAATACGACAGGCACAGCATGCACTGCCTGCTGAGACAAGCCAACCATCCACACAAACTGGTCGGCTGCACGCGGCTGGTGCTACCGAATCCGGCTGACCCGGCAGCACCATTGCCGTTTGAACGGACCTGTGCGGCAACACTCGATAGATCCATCATCGACACGTCCAAGTTGCCGCGTGAGCGCATGGCCGAGATTTCCCGCCTTGCCGTGCGCGGAATATATCGCCGCCGCAAAGGCGAACACCGCAGCACGCTGACGATTCGCGATGAAGATTTCGGCACGAAGACACAACCCCGATTCCCGTACATCCCCGTCGGCCTGTACATGGGCGCCATTTCGCTCGCCGCCCACAAGAATATCGATATGCTGTTCATGCTGACGGAACCGCCGCTGGCTGATCATTTTGCCCGCTTGGGGGTCAATATCCGGCGGATCGGCAGTCCGATTTCAAACGGCAGCACTCGAGTGCCGTCGGTGATTGATGTACAGAGCGTGATCCGCAGCATGCGATTCATGATGAAACCGCTGTGGCGCACCGTGGATCGTGAAATCGAGTCGAGCATCCCGCCACTATCGACACAGCATTGACCATCACGCGTAGCCCGTTCGCTCTGGGAAGCCGCCGCTAATCGTCTTTCGATGCGATATCCACGTAAGTGTTGAGATCGTCATCGTCAGATGCCGTGTCCCACTCAGGATCGTAGAGCTTGTCTTCATCGTTCCCGACGACAGGAAGAACTCTATCCTTCTGAGCAGTCCTGGACGCGCGGGGAGTGTTGGCGGAAGTCGTGCGGCCAGATTTGGCGCGATTGACAGCATGGTTTGCCGGCATGGTCCTCTCCTCAAAAATCGTTGGAGACAAACCCACCATAGCACGCTGGACGCCCTTCAAAAAGGGCGCTGCCCACGAAAATCCATGTTGAGGTACAGCGATTTGGCGCAACAAAAACCCCGGCGATGTGACCAAGGCCGGGGCAATCACTACCAACTGGAGGAGATAGCATGAAATCTTGCCACGATTTCAAGCTAGCCCCTTGACTCGGCTTTTACAACCTTTTTCCGACTCAGAAGGAGCGCGACGTTGCAACTCGATCCGATCGAGTGCAGCAGCGAATACAAATAAAAAAGCGGGTTGAGAGGGAATCCTCTACAACCCGCTTGTTTGCTGGGGCGATGTACCGGGCTTGAACCGGTGACCCTTGGAATCACAATCCAATGCTCTACCAACTGAGCTAACACCGCCGTTGTTCTGGCGCGCCCGGCGAGACTCGAACTCACAACCCCCGGCTTAGAAGGCCGGTGCTCTATCCGGTTGAGCTACGGGCGCGAGGCGCGAGACTTCGGGAAGTTGCATCCCGCCGATAACGCTTTGCTGCTGAATACTGGTCGGGGCGGTGGGATTCGAACTCACGACCCTCTGCTCCCAAAGCAGATGCGCTACCAGGCTGCGCTACGCCCCGAGGAAGCGCGCATTCTACAGATAGCTCCGACCGAGGTCAATCGCGGAACGCGATAAAGTGCTGAAACTTGGCAACCTTGTTTCATTCCGGAGAATTCCACTCGGATCGCTTGCAGTGTACGGCTATTTCTGATATTTAATCGCCTCTTTGCAAAAACGTATGGATGGTCTCGAACATGCCTGAAGAACTGCTGCACAAACAATTTGCCCCGTATGTTCCCAAGAAGGGCGAGGAATACATGAGCGACAGGCAACTGGCGCATTTCCGCACCATCCTCGAGACTCTCAAGGCCGAGCTGATGCAGGACATCGAGCGAACGGTACATACCATGCAGGATGAAGCGACCGTATTCGCCGATCCCAACGACCGTGCCAGCCAGGAAACGGACATCGCCATCGAACTGCGCAACCGCGACCGCGAACGCAAGCTGATCAAGAAGATCGAGGAGACCATTGCCCAGATCGACAGCGGCGACTATGGCTATTGCAGCGGCTGCGGCGTGGAAATCGGCATCAAGCGGCTTGAGGCCCGTCCGACGGCGTCGTTGTGCATCGACTGCAAGACACTCGAGGAAGTGCGGGAAAAGCAGGTCGCCAAGTAGTCTTCGGTCTCCCCGACGGATCAATCGCCCGCCGTTTCAACCAAAAGCCAAACAATCCAACAAAAAAGGACGCCGAAGCGTCCTTTTTTGCTGATGCGGAGGCGATTATGCCTGGGGTTGACCTTCCGCCGGGGCAGCCGCTTGAGCCGCAGCGGCTTCTTCGGCAGCAACCGCCTTCATCGACAGGCGGACACGCCCCTTCTCATCGGCCTCGAGCACCTTGACGCGTACCTTCTGCCCTTCCTTCAGGTAGTCGGCAACGGCGTTGACCCGCTCGTTGGCGATCTGCGAGATGTGCAGCAGGCCGTCGCGGCCCGGCAGGATGCTGACGATGGCGCCGAAGTCGAGCAGCTTCAGAACCGTGCCGTCGTAGATCTTGCCGACCTCGACGTCGGCAGCGATGGCTTCGATGCGCGCCTTCGCCGCATCGGCCGCCGCCCCGTTGACCGAGGCGATGGTGATGGTGCCATCTTCCTGGATGTCGATCGTCGTGCCGGTCTCTTCGGTGATGGCACGGATCACGGCGCCGCCCTTGCCGATCACGTCGCGGATCTTCTCCGGATTGATCTTCATGGTGTAGAGGCGAGGCGCATAGGTCGACACTTCCTGACGCGGCGCGGCAACGGCAGTCTGCATCTGGCCGAGGATGTGCAGGCGAGCCTCTTTGGCTTGAGCCAGCGCGACCTGCATGATTTCCTTGGTAATGCCCTGGATCTTGATGTCCATCTGCAGCGCGGTCACGCCACTATCGGTACCGGCCACCTTGAAATCCATGTCGCCAAGATGATCTTCGTCGCCCAGGATGTCGGTCAGCACGGCAAAGCGGTTACCGTCCTTGATCAGACCCATGGCTATTCCGGCCACGTGCGCCTTGAGCGGCACGCCCGCGTCCATCAGGGCCAGGGTGGAGCCGCAAACGGAAGCCATCGAGCTCGAACCATTCGACTCGGTGATCTCGGAGACGACGCGCATGGTGTAGGAGAAATCCTCATGCTTGGGCAAGGCGGCGATCATCGCACGCTTGGCCAGGCGGCCATGACCGATCTCGCGGCGCTTTGGCGTGCCTACGCGTCCACACTCGCCGGTGGCGTAAGGCGGGAAGTTGTAATGCAGCATGAAGCGCTCGCGGTATTCGCCAGCCAGCGAATCGATGATCTGCTCATCACGTCCGGTTCCCAGCGTGGCAACGACCAGCGCCTGGGTTTCACCACGGGTGAACAGGGCCGAACCATGCGTGCGCGGCAGAACGCCTGTGCGTATGGCGATCGGGCGCACCGTACGGGTATCGCGCCCGTCGATGCGCGGCTCGCCGGCCAGGATGCGGCCACGCACGATGCGCGACTCGATTTCAAAGAACAGGTTGCCGATCGTGGCGGCGTCAGGAGCATTCTCACCCGCCGTCAGCACTTCGACCGCCTTGGCGGAAATCTCATTGACGCGTTGCGTGCGCTTCTGCTTGCTGGTGATGCGGTAGGCTTCCTGCAGATCGGCTTCGACCAGAGCATTCAGCTTGGCCACCAGTTCTTCGTTCTTGGCGGCAGGAGCCCAATCCCATTCAGGCTTGCCGGCTTCGTCAACGAACTCGTTGATGGCATTGATCACGGTTTGCATCTGCTCATGACCATAGACCACCGCGCCGAGCATGACGTCTTCCGGCAGCACGTCGGCTTCCGATTCGACCATCAGCACGGCCGCCTGCGTTCCGGCGACGACCAGGTCGAGCTGTGTGGTTTCGAGCTGGGTCTTGGTCGGATTGAGGACATACTGGCCGTTCAGGTAACCCACGCGGGCCGCGCCAATCGGACCATCGAACGGAATGCCGGAAACCGCCATGGCCGCCGAGGCACCAATCATCGCCGGGATATCCGGATCGATTTCCGGGTTGAGCGAGACCACCATCGCCACGACCTGGACTTCATTGAAGAAGCCTTCCGGGAAAAGCGGGCGGAGCGGACGGTCGATCAGGCGGGAGGTCAGCGTTTCCTTCTCGGAAGGACGCCCTTCGCGCTTGAAGAAGCCGCCGGGAATCTTTCCGGCCGCATAGGTCTTCTCGATGTAATCGACAGTCAGGGGGAAGAAATCCTGGCCCGGCTTGACCGTCTTGGCACCGACCACACTCACCAGCACAACGGTATCATCCATCGTCACCAGCACGGCTGCATCGGCCTGGCGAGCCACCTCACCGGTTTCGAGGGTGACTTGATGGGCACCGTAGGCGAAAGTCTTTTTGGCGATCTTAAACATTAAATTACCTCTCAATTAGTCCATTACGCGAGCCCACGACACCGGCACGCAATTCATCAATACGCCGTTATGGCGAAACTACAAAAAAGTACAGCGGACAACCCCGAAAGGGTTGTCCGCTGCAACTTATTGAAAACTGGAATAATCCCAACCGCACAGCGGTTCGGCAGGCAAGTTCACTTGCGCAGGCCGAGGCGCTGGATCAGAGCGCGATACGAATCGATGTTCGTATCTTTCAGATAGTCCAGCAATTTGCGGCGGCGGCTGACCATGCGCAACAGGCCGCGACGCGAATGGTGATCCTTGACATGCTCCTTGAAGTGGCCGGTCAGGTCGTTGATGCGTGCCGTCAGCAGGGCAATCTGGACTTCCGAGGATCCGGTATCGCCAGCGGCGCGCTGGTATTCATTCATGATCTGCGCTTTTTGCGCAACGGTGATCGCCATGTCAAACTCTCTTTCTTAAGTAGCGACGCCGCCCCAGTTTGATAGAGCCAGCGCCAGATTGAAAAAAATAACGCTCGCTTGGCGAAGCGAGCCGCGGATTATATCGCTCGCCATGTCCTACAGCAAGCGCGTTCTATGTATCGTGTTCCTTGTGTCAGTTCGATGCCACCAGGCGGCTGGGCTGTAATCTTCCCGAACCGTCAGCATTGCCCAAGCCAAGCAGGCGGCCATCCGCATAGACGCGACACTTGCCCACAACATTGACCGCAACGGCAACCGGATTGCCATGGGAAAAACGTTGCGCATCCTGCAGATCGAGAACAACCGACGGCAGAGTCTGCAGCAGCGAATCCGGTGGCAACAATCGACGATTTCGATCTTCGTCGGTCAGGTGAACCAGGCAATCGAGCGAGACAGCCTGCGCTATCGATAGATCGCCCACTGCAACCCGCCGCAAGGCCGTCAGGTGCGCTCCGCACGTTAGGGAACGGCCGATGTCCTCGGCCAGGGTACGAATATACGTTCCCTTGCTGCACGTCACCCTGATACGGCAACGGTCGCCCGCGAAGTTCAACAGCCGCAAGTCACGGATCACCACCTCCCGCGCTTCTCGTTCTATTTCCACGCCCTGCCGAGCCAGCCGGTAAAGCGGCTGGCCGTCTTTCTTGATAGCCGAATACATGGGAGGAATCTGCTTGATCGTGCCATGAAAGCGCTGCAACACATTTTCAAGTTCAACCTGGCCAAAAAGGGGAATGCGGCGTTCCAGCACCTCGCCGTCGGCATCTCCGGTATTCGTGGTGACACCGAAAAGAACGTCGGCTTCGTAGGTCTTGTCGGCTTCGAGCAGATCGGCCGAAAATTTGGTGGCTTCGCCGAAACAAACGGGCAGCAGACCGGTCGCCATCGGATCGAGCGTTCCGGTATGTCCTGCCTTGGCGGCAGAATACAGGCGCCGGGCAGACTGCAAGGCCGCGTTGGAAGTCATGCCCTGCGGCTTGTCGAGCAGCAATACGCCATCAACGCGCCGCCACGTGCGCTTTGGGCGGATGTTCGCGGTCAACTCAGTCTTCGGTGGAGTCAGTGGAATCGGAGGCCCCGGAAATCGACACGGCTTCCTGGATCAGCTTCGACAAGTCGGCCCCGCGTTCGAGGGATTCGTCGAAAACGAAGTGCAATTGAGGAGTCGAGTGGATGGTGATGCGCTTGCCCAGTTCGCGGCGCAGAAAACCGGAGGCTTTCTGCAGGCCGGTCAACACCGAATCCAGGTGCTCGCGGCCGGACATGCTGCTGAAAAAAACCTTGGCATGCGCATAATCGGCCGAGACTTCGACGCTGGTAATGCTGACCAGGCCAACGCGAGGATCCTTGAGTTCCGTGCGAATCAGATCCGCCAGTTCCCGGCGGATCTGTTCAGACACCCTGTCGCGGCGCGAAAAGCTCTTGTTCGCTGTCACCTGGGCCAATCCTAGAGAGTCCGAGCCACTTCGGTGAGGTCATAAACCTCGAGTTGGTCGCCTTCCTCGTAATTATTGTAGTTCCGGAGCGACAGGCCACACTCGAAACCGGCGCGCACTTCCTTGACATCGTCCTTGAAGCGCTTGAGCGACTCCAGTTCGCCTTCCCAGACGACCACGTTATTGCGCAACAGACGGGCTCGCGAAGTACGCTTGATGACCCCCTCGAGCACGTAGCAACCGGCGATCGTGCCGATCTTGGTGGCGCGGAACACCTGCCGGATCTCGACCAGACCGGTGATCTCCTCGCGCTTCTCGGGCGACAGCATGCCGGACAACGCCGCCTTCACTTCGTCAACAGCATCGTAGATGATGTTGTAGTAGCGGATATCGACACCCACCGTCTCGGCCGCCTTGCGCGCGCCGGCATCGGCCCGCGTGTTGAAGCCGATAATGACGGCCTTGGAAGCCTGCGCCAGATGCACGTCGGATTCGCTGATCGCACCGACGGCGGCATGAATGACGTTGACTTTGACTTCGTCCGTCGACAATTTCTGCAGTGACTGGACCAATGCTTCCTGCGAACCCTGAACGTCGGCCTTGATGATGAGGGCCAGCGTCTTGACCTCCGATTCGCCCATCTGATCGAGGATATTCTCCAGATTGGCCGCCTGCTTGTTGGCCAGTTTCACGTCACGGAACTTGCCTTGGCGGAACAGCGCAATTTCACGCGCCTTGCGTTCGTCGGCGAGGACCATGGCATCCTGGCCGGCGGACGGAACATCCGACAAGCCCAGGACTTCAACCGGAATCGAAGGACCCGCTTCCTTGATCGACTTGCCGTTCTCGTCAAGCATGGCGCGAATACGCCCGAAAACCTGGCCTGAGAGCAGCACATCGCCCTGACGCAGGGTTCCCGACTGGACCAGCATGGTGGCCACAGGACCGCGCCCCTTGTCGAGCCGTGCCTCGATGATCAGCCCCTTGGCCGGTGTTTCCGTCGGAGCCTTGAGTTCAAGCACCTCCGCTTGCAGAAGGACGTTCTCCAGCAACTCGTCGATGCCGACGCCGGTTTTTGCCGACACGCTGATGAATGGCGAGTCGCCGCCGTATTCTTCCGGAACCACGGATTCGGCAACCAGTTCCTGCTTGACGCGTTCCGGATTAGCTTCGGGCTTGTCGATCTTGTTCACCGCAACGACGATAGGCACGCCGGCCGCCTTGGCATGATGGATGGCTTCCCGGGTCTGCGGCATTACGCCATCGTCGGCCGCGACAACCAGGATGACGATATCCGTGGCCTTGGCACCGCGCGCGCGCATCGCCGTAAAAGCTTCGTGCCCCGGGGTATCGAGGAATGTCACCATGCCGCGCGCCGTCTCCACGTGATACGCGCCGATATGCTGGGTAATGCCGCCCGCCTCGCCGGACGCCACGCGGGTCCGCCGGATATAGTCGAGGAGCGACGTCTTGCCATGGTCAACGTGGCCCATGACGGTAACCACCGGCGCACGCGGCAACTGTTCCGCATCCTTGTGCTCGGCCTCATCCAGGAAAACATCCGGGTCGTCGAGTTTGGCGGCGAAAGCGCGATGCCCCATTTCCTCGACAAGAATCATTGCGGTTTCCTGATCGAGAACCTGATTGATCGTCACCATCGAGCCCATCTTCATCAGTGCCTTGATGACCTCGGTCGCCTTGACGGCCATCTTGTGAGCCAGATCGGAAACGGAAATGGTTTCCGGCACCTGCACGTCACGTACCACGGCCTCGGTCGGCGCCTGGAAAGCGTGCGCCTGATCAGAGTCGCTGCCGCGACCACGCTTGCCATGCTTGCCGTCCCGCCACTCCGAGCCGGAGGTGGCGCCACGTGTCTTGAGTCCCTGGCGCTTGCCGCCATCCTCGCTCTTCCACGGCCCCTTCTTCTCGCCTGCCTTCTTTTCCGTCGCGCCTTGCTTCGCCTCGGGTTTGCGCGCCGAGCGATCCTGCTTCTCGCCCTTTTCTTCCGGTCTCCCGCTCGCCGTCTTGGCCGCAACCTGCTTTGCCGCCTCTGCGGCACGGGCAGCAACCGCCTTCTCTTCCGCTTCCTTCTTCAACCGCGCAAGATCGGCCGCGCGTTGCTGCTTCTCGAGAAACTCGGCTTCCTGACGAGCGCGCAGCTCGGCATTTCGACGTTCTTCCTCTGCCCTAAGGCGCTGCTGTTCTTCGCCGATGATCGAAGCACGCGTAACCACCTTCTTGGGAGTCGCCTTGGTGCCCGTGTGCGCCTTGTGTTCGGCTTCGTCTTTGCCTTTCGACGGATGCCTGGATTTTGGTACGGCAACAGGTGCTTCCCCCTCGACAGGAACGGTCTCCGGGACTTGAGCCTGAGGCGCCGGCACGGCTTGTTCCTCGGACTTCGGTTCGCGATGCGCAGGTGGTATCGATTCGGCAGGCTGCGCCGCGACAACGACAGTTTCCGAAACGGCAGGTTCGGCGACCGGCGGCGTTTCCAGTTCGGGGACCGGCTCTGCCGGCACCTCGGCCATTGTTTCCGGAACAGGAGCGACGGCAGGTGTCTTCGCGGCAAGCGCCTCGGCACGGAGTTCGGCAGGATCGCGCTTGACGAGAACGCGCTTCTTGCGCACCTCGACCTGAACGGTGCGCGACTTTCCATGCGAATCCTGAGCGCGAATCTCGCTGGTTTCCTTGCGCGTCAGGGTAATCTTCGTTTTCGACTCAGCTTCGCCGTGCGACCGACGCAGATATTCGAGCAACTTCGACTTATCCTGCTCGGACAGCAGGTCATCCGCCTTGCTTTTGACAACTCCGGCCTTTTGCAACTGTTCCAGCAGCACCGTCGCCGGCATCTTCAGATCTGTAGCAAATTGGGCAACGCTTGTTTGCGCCATGTATATTCCTCTTCTCTGCTTGCTCGATACCGCTTATTCAAACCAGTGCGCGCGCGCGGTGGTAATCAGTTGTTTGGCACGATCGGCTTCAATGCCGGTCATTTCAGTCAGTTCGTCGATCGCCAGGTCGGCCAGGTCATCACGGCTCTTGATGCCATGCATCGCCAACTTGCCGGCCAGTTGCTTATCCATGCCTTCCAGATTCAACAAATCCTCGGACACGTCGCCAATCTGTTCTTCGGCAACGATCGCCTCCGTCAGCAGCACGTTGCGGGCACGTTCGCGCAGTTCCTGCACCACCGCCTCGTCGAAAGCCTCGATTTCAAGCATTTCGTGAAGAGGAACGTAGGCGACTTCCTCCAAGGTTGAAAACCCTTCGTCGATCAGGATGTTTGCCACATCCTCGTCAACATCCAGCTTCTCCATGAACAGCACTCGGATGGCGGCGGATTCCGCCTCGAGCCGCGTTTGCGACTCTTCTTCGGTCATCAGGTTGATGGTCCAGCCGGTCAGCTCCGAAGCCAACCTCACGTTCTGCCCACCACGGCCAATGGCTACCGCCAGATTGGCCTCATCGACAACGACATCCATGCTGTGCTTGTCTTCGTCGACCACGACCGAGAGGACTTCTGCCGGCGCCAGCGCACCGACCACGAACTGTGCAGGATCTGCCGACCACAAAACGATATCGACGCGTTCTCCGGCCAGTTCGTTGGTCACCGCCGTGACGCGCATGCCGCGCATACCGACGCAGGTGCCGATCGGATCGATGCGAGGATCGTTGGACTTGACCGCGATTTTGGCGCGCATGCCGGCATCCCGGGCAGCCGCCTTGATCTCCAGCAAGCCATCATCGACCTCGGGCACTTCCATTTCGAACAGCTTGATGATGAATTCCGGTGCCGTGCGCGAAAGTATCAGCTGCGGGCCGCGCGCTGCGCGATCCACGCGCAGCAGGAAGGCCTTGACACGGTCGCCGACGCGCAGATTTTCGCGCGGGATCATCTGGTCGCGCGGCAGTACTGCCTCGATCTTGCCCGCCTCGATGATGGCATTGCCGCGCTCCATGCGCTTGATGGTGCCGGTAACCAGATGCTCCTTGCGCTCAAGAAAGTCGTTGAGAATCTGGTCGCGCTCGGCATCGCGGATCTTCTGCAGGATCACTTGCTTTGCCGCCTGCGCTCCGATGCGTCCAAAATCGATGGGCTCAAGCGACTCTTCGAGATAATCGCCGATTTCGACCTCCGGATCCTGCTTCTGCGCATCCGAGAAAGCGATGTGCTGTGCTTCATGGATGAACTCTTCATCCGGTACGATTTCCCAGCGGCGGAAGGTTTCGAAATCGCCGGTTTCGCGGTCAACGACCACGCGCACATCGGCATCGTCGTGAATGCGCTTCTTGGTCGCCGACGCCAGCGCCAGTTCCAAAGCACCGAAAACGATCTCCTTGGACACGTTTTTCTCGCGCGCCAGCACATCGACCAGCAGCAAAATCTCGCGACTCATACTCTCACTACCCCCTAATCCAGCCTGAAATCGTTAATCGAACTTGGGAACCAGCCTGGCCTTGTCGATATTGCCATGCTCCAGTTCCACATCGCCGGTATCGATCGTCAAGGACACCTTGCCATCCCGCATGCCGTGCAGGACACCGTTGAAATTTCTTCGCCCATTGATCGGAAGCCGCAATCGCAGATTGATCTCGGAGCCGGCAAAGCGCTCAAAATCAGAAGGCTTTTTCAGCACCCGGTCGAGACCCGGCGAGGAGATTTCCAGGCGGTCGTAGTCGACATTCTCGACAGCCAGCACACGCGATAGCTGGTTGCTGACCAGTGCGCAATCCTCCACATCGACGCCGCGGGCCTTTTCCGGCTTGTCGATGAACACGCGCAGTACACGGCCGCGCGGACTCTGCTCGATATCAACCAGCTCGAAACCGAGTCCGGTCACCGTTTTTTCGATAAGCGCGATCAAATCCATAGGCACAAAAGAAAAATGGGCGAAATGCCCATCCCAGTAATTTGCTCCCGGAGGAGCGAGCGGAAAACCGTTGGATTATAACGATAAATTGGCCCGCGGTAAATGGGAATCGACGTAAAATCGACGCCATACCGATGATTTCCGGTGCTCCGAACAGTCACCAGGTCGGCACGACAAGCGCCCTGAGTTTCCGCTGACGGCAGACCATCAAGCTATCGATGAACGGTCGATTGACCACGTTGCTTCAAAGAAGCTACATTGGAGCAACGTATCCGAAACATGTCGGCAGGCGTTTGAAAACCGCCGGACGTGCATCAAGAACAAGAGGTAGAAGTCGAACGAGAGGCGATGGTGGCAAAGAACGGCATTCCGAATCAGGCGCATTACGTTGCTGTCGATCGATTGCGAATCGGGTTGTATATCTACATCGACTTACCGTGGTTCCAGCACCCGTTCACGCTCAACAGCTTTCGCATTGCCAGCGATGAGCAGATTCGCGCGCTGCGCAACCTGGGCGAAACACGCTTCCGTTACGACCCGGATCGAAGCCTGCTTCCTTCGGACCCCGAGCCCCGCGAGAATCTGCCCGATAGCGACGAATCATTGCCCAAAATTCAAGAAGACCGGAGAGCGCAGCAACCTGCCGCGCTCTCCGGGAAAGAGAATCGCATTCGCCTGCTGAGCGAACACCGCCAGCGCATCGAGAAGGTCAATAAGGCTTTCCTGAAGTCAACTACTCTTCTGCGCAACCTGAATCGCAACCTGATAAATGCGCCCACCGTTACGCTGACGGAAATGGGAGAACTGGTCGAACAGATGGTGCAGGCCTTCCTCGAGCATCCGGAAGCAACATTGCACGTGATGGGCGAAGAATGCGGCGGAGACGAGATTTTCTCGCACAGTCTCAACGTCACCGTGCTTTGCATGATGCTCACAAAGGGTCTTGAACTCGGTCCCGAGCAGGCGCGCATTCTCGGCCTCGGCGCAATACTGCACGATATCGGCTTGATGGACGTCCCTGATCGGCTGCTCAAACTGCGACCGGACGAATACACCCGGCCCGAACGGGACCTGCGCGCAATGCACTGCGAATACGGCCTGCGCATTGGCAGACAGCTTGGTCTGCCTGCGGATGTTCTGGCGGTCATCTTTCAGCATCACGAAATGGTCGACGGCAGCGGTTATCCGCTGGGCAGCAAGCAAGACAAGATCACTTTGCCGGCGCGCATCGTTGCCTTGGTGAACTACTACGACAACTTATGCAATCCAGTGGACTTCACGCAGGCCATGACGCCGCACGAGGCCTTGTCCTTCCTGTTTGGGCAACGCCGCAACAAGTTCGACGCCACCGTTCTGCAGCGCCTGATACGCTGCCTGGGTGTCTACCCGCCGGGCTCCGTCGTCACGCTCTCCAACGACGCGATTGCCATGGTGATGTCGGTCAATCCGGCCAGGCCGCTGCGCCCTTGGGTCAAGGTCTACGACGAGAGTGTATCCAAGGAGGAAGCCATCCTGCTTGATCTCGAACAGGAAACCGAGATCACCATCATCAACGCCGTGCGCCCTGCACTTTTGCCTCCGGTGATCGCGGCCTACCTGAGTCCGCGCAAGCGCGTGAGCTACTTCTTTGACAGCAGCGCACAACCGGGACAGGGAGGCGCATGAACCCGAAAGTCTGTCAAATCCTGCTTGATCACGGCAATGAAATCCTGCTCCTCGTCGACTTATCCACACTGGAGATACTCTCGGTCAACGCGGCGGCAACACGGCACCTCGGCTACTCGCGCTGCGAGTTGATCGGACGGCCGATTACCGATATCGAGTGTTCGCTCACCGATGTCTTCTTCTGGGAAGACGTGAAGCACGGAATAGCCCCGGAGGTGCACGATTCGGAAACATCCTACCTGCGCGCCGACGGAAAACAGCTGACAGCGACCAAGACCATCTCCCGCCCTGCCACCCATCCCGGCTGGGCGGTCATCTGCGCAGTTCCGACCGGCCGACTGCGCCGCACGGAGGACGAACTGGCCGACACAGGGGCACGTTTGCGCGCAACGCTCGAAGCGACCGCCGACGGCATCCTGCTTGTCGACCGCTCCGGCTCCATCGTCAACATGAACCACAGGTTCTCGCAACTCTGGCAGATTCCCGACGAGATTCTGCTGGCTCACGACGATGCCGCCTTGCTCGATTTTCTGGCCTCGTGCATGCGCGACCCCGAGGCCTATCGCCAGCGCATGGATCAGATCCGGCCGGATGGCGACGACGAGACCCGCGACATCCTCATCCTTTCCAGCGGCCTTATTCTCGAACGCAAATCGCGCCCGGCGCGCCAGGGCAGGCTGATCATCGGCCGCGTATTCTCCTTCACCGACATCACCGAGCAAAAAGCCGCGGAGTCCCGTCTGAAACTGGCGGCAAGCGTGTTCTCGCATGCCCATGAGGGCATCCTGATCACGGACGCAACCGCGCAAATTCTGGAGGTCAACAGCACCTTCACCCGCATCACCGGATACTCAAGGGAAGAGGTGCTCGGACAGAATGCCCGCATTCTGAAGTCGGGGCGCCAGGGCCCGGAGTTCTACAGCGCCATGTGGCAGGACCTCACAACGCGCGGGTACTGGAGCGGAGAACTGTGGAACCGCCACAAGAAAGGCGATTTGTACGCCGAGAAACTCAGCATCGCCGCCGTACGCGATTCCGACGACGGGTCGCTGCATTACGTCGCCCTGTTCTCCGATATCACCGAGCTGAAGAAACATCAGCAGCAACTCGAACATATGGCACATTACGATGCCTTGACGGGCATCCCGAACCGCGTGTTGCTCGGTGATCGCCTGCAACAAGCCATTGCCCAGTCGCGCAGGCACCAGCGCGGACTGGCGGTCGCTTATCTGGACATCGACGGATTCAAGGAAGTCAACGATGCGCACGGCCACGAAACCGGCGACCAGCTGTTGATATGCATCGCCCAGCGGTTGCGCGACGCGCTCCGGGAGGGAGACACCCTCGCCCGCCTCGGCGGCGACGAATTCGTTGCCGTGCTCACGGCTATCGACAGTCGCCACGAATGCGAAAGTGTCCTTTCGCGCCTGCTGCAAGCGGCCGCTACTCCGATCAAGGTACGACAACACACGCTACAGCTTTCGGCCAGCCTGGGCGTCACCCTGTTCCCGCAGGACGGGAGCGACCCCGACACCCTGCTGCGCCATGCCGACCAGGCCATGTATCAGGCCAAGCGGGCAGGCAAGAACCGCTATCACCTGTTTGATCCGGAAGAAGACCGGCAGACCCAGGCGCATCGAAAAAGCATCGAGCACATTGAGCAAGCGCTCGAGCGGCAAGAATTCGAGCTGTATTTCCAGCCCAAGGTCAACATGCGCACGGGAGCCGTAATAGGTGCCGAAGCCCTGATTCGCTGGCGCCATCCCGACCGAGGACTGATTTCACCCGGCGAGTTCCTGCCGCTGATCGAGGGAAGCGACCTGGTAGCACGGATCGGAGACTGGGTGCTGGAATCGGCGCTGACGCAAATGACGGCATGGCATGCTCAGGGACTGGATCTCGCGATCAGCGTCAACATCGCCGCATACCATCTGCAACAGGAAGACTTCCTGCCGCGTCTGCGGGCAAAGCTCGCGGCCTACGGCGACGTAAGACCAGACAGGCTTGAACTGGAGGTCGTGGAATCCGCCGCGCTCGAGGGAATTGCCCAGATCTCGCGCCTGATAGAGGAATGCCGGATGCTTGGCGTGCAATTCTCGCTCGACGATTTCGGTACGGGCTACTCGTCACTCACCTATCTCCGACGCCTGCCGGCGAGCGTGCTCAAGATCGACCAGAGTTTTGTGCGCGACATGCTCTGGGACTCCGAGGATCTGGCAATTGTCGAAGGCGTCATCGGACTCGCTGCCGCCTTCCGCCGCGTCGTCATCGCCGAAGGCGTGGAAACAGCCGAGCATGGCGAACTGCTATTGCGTCTGGGCTGCGATCTGGCCCAGGGATATGGTATCGCCCGCCCGATGCCGGCGGCCGAATTGCCGGGGTGGATCGCCAGCTGGCGTCCCGATCCGGCATGGGCCGACTCCCGCAACATGTCCGCCAGGCGGGACGACCTGCCGCTCACTTACGCTGAAGTCGACCATCGCAACTGGATCAAGTGCGTAGAGGATTATCTTGCCGGTACGGACATGGAACCACCGCAACTCGACGCCGGCAAATGCCGTTTTGGCAGCTGGCATTTTGGAGACGGGCGCCAGCACTACGGACACTTGGACGAGTTCACGCCCATCGGCCCCTCGCATGAAGAGGTCCATGAACTGGCCGGGGAACTGATCACACTGAAGCAAGCAGGCAACATCGAGGCGGCACGCGACCGCCAGGGAGAATTGCGTTCCTGCCACGACCGGCTGATCAGCCAGCTGAATGCGCTCTCGGCAGCGATTGTGCGGGAACGGTCCTGAAAGAATGCGGCGCGTGGAGTGGCCGGATCGCCAACCCGAAGCCCATCAACGCTCGCGAGATTTCCGTGGCGCCCTGCCAGGCTCTGGATTTTCCATGCCGAATTCCGCCAGCAGGTTCTGCACTTCCTTCTCGCCGAGTTCGAGAACCTGGCCGCGCTTGAGATTGGGCGGTAGAACAAAGGGGCCGTAACGCACGCGCATCAGGCGGCTGACGGTGACACCGACCGCCTCAAACATGCGGCGCACTTCGCGATTGCGTCCTTCGAACAGCGACACCCGGAACCAGTGGTTGGCGCCATCGCCCCCCGCATCCTGGAACGTGGAGAACTGGGCCAATCCGTCGTCCAGTTCGACGCCTTGCAGCAGCTTCTGCTGCGCATCGAGAGACACCTCGCCCAGCACGCGAACGGCATATTCGCGCACCAGGTTGTATCGCGGATGCATCAGTCGATTGGCGAGCTCACCGGACGTCGTAAACAACAGCAAGCCGCTGGTATTGAAATCGAGGCGGCCGACGGCAACCCAGCGCGATCCGGTCAAGCGCGGCAGCGAGGTAAACACGCTGGGGCGATGTTCCGGATCGTCGCGCGACACGATCTCGCCTTCCGGCTTGTGATAGATGATCACGCGCGGCAGGCGGTTGGAGAATTTCAGATTCACCAGCCGGCCATTGACCTTGATACGGTCACCGGGAGTGGCCGACTGTCCCGTCTGCGCCGTCTCGCCATTGACCGTAACGCGCCCGGCGGCGATCAACTCTTCCATCTCGCGCCGCGAACCGATGCCGCTTTGCGCCAGCAGTTTGTGCAGGCGTTCCGGCTTGCCGGCGACCTCCTTGTGCCGAGCGCGCTTCGACGGGTCGACTGGGACCGCGCGCGGCGGCCGCCGTTTTTTGTCAGCCGGTTGTGCTTCCGGCGCTTCCACTTCGGCAGTCGCCGGCCGGCCGGCCCGCGACCGTCGCGAATCGGGAGCCGCCGGGCGGAAGGGGGTGTTACGCGGTTTGTTGGGCATCGGCCAGGTCCAGGGTTTGGTTGATCATGTCGAGCGGAGGCAGTTCGGCGACGCTGCGCAGGCCGAGGTCGTCGAGGAATTTCTTGGTGGTGGCCAGCAACGCCGGCCGGCCGGGCGTGTCGCGATGTCCGACGACGTCAACCCATCCACGCTCCTCGAGCGCCTTGACGACCTGAGTCGATACGGTGACCCCGCGAATTTCCTCGATGTCGCCGCGCGTCACGGGTTGACGATAGGCGATGATGGCCAGCGTTTCCAGCACAGCGCGCGAATACTTGGGCGGCTTTTCAGGATTGAGCCGTTCCAGGTAGGGAAGGAACTCGGCGCGCGTGCGGAAGCGCCAGCCGCTCGCCACCTGCAGCAGTTCCAGCGGCCGCTCGGCCCAGTCGGCCCGAAGCTCCTCAAGCAGCACGCGCAGGACATCGTTGCCTATTTCCTCGACGAACACCTTTTTCAGTTCGCCAACAGTCAGCGGCTGCTGCGCGCTAAGCAGCACCGCCTCGAGAATCCGCTTCAATTGGGCGGTATTACTCGGGATCTTCGCTTCCGTCCGACTGCTCGGTTCCGTGTTCAAGTCGTCCATCCGTCAACCTCACGTAAATCGGGGCAAAAGCCTCGGCCTGGGTCATCTCGAGCAAGTGCTCGCGCGCCAGCTCCAGCATGGCCAGGAAATGTACCACCAACACCTGCGCGCCTAGCGTCACGTCGAACATACCGACGAATTCGACAAAGCCTCCGGCATCGCGCAGAGTGCGCAGGATCACGCCCATGTGCTCGCGCACCGACAGTTCCTCACGCTGAATCGTGTGTCGGGTGTGCAGTTTGGCCTGGCGCACGATCCCCGTCCACGCCTCGCGCAAATCGTCGGGATTGACTTCCGGCAGGCGCTGCAGCATCGATTTCTCAACCCACACCTCGACCCAGTCGAAATCCCGTTCGGCTTGCGGCAACTCGTCCAGCTTGTGCGCCGCTTGCTTCATCTGTTCGTACTCGATCAGGCGTCGCACCAGTTCGGCACGCGGATCCTCGACCTCCTCACCCTCGACAGCCTTCAGCCTGGGCAGCAGCATGCGGGACTTGATCTCGATCAGCATCGCCGCCATGACCAGGTAATCGGCCGCCAACTCGAGATTCTGCGAGCGCATGGCCTCTACGTAGGTAAGGTACTGCACGGTCAACGGCGCCATCGGAATATCGAGGACGTTCACGTTGGCCTTGCGGATCAGGTACAACAACAAGTCGAGCGGCCCCTCGAAGGCATCGAGCATCACCGCCATGGCATCCGGGGGGATATACAGGTCGAGCGGCAACTGCTCCATCGGCTGCCCATAGATGCGGGCAAACGGAGCCCCGGATTCCGTCTGGGAGTCGGCCGGTGATTCCGAAACCTGTTCGATGACGGCGTTATCGCTCATTGACTCCCCGCTTTCCGGTTGTGCTGCCAAACGGCGACAACGCCTAACGGTAACTCAGGCCCATCGCGGCACGCACGTCGCGCATCGTCTCTCGCGCCAGCTTGCCGGCCTTGGCATTGCCATCGGCGACAATGTCGCGCACCAGCGCCGGGTTATCCAGGTAGGTCTGCGCACGCTCCTGCATCGGCGCCTGTTCCTTGAGAATGCCGTCGATCACCGGCTGCTTGCATTCGAGGCAGCCGATTCCCGCGCTGCGGCACCCCTTCTGCACCCACTCCTTGCAGGCGTCGTCCGAGTACACTTGGTGCAGCTGCCACACCGGGCACTTGTCCGGCTCGCCGGCATCGGTCCGACGCACGCGCGAGGGGTCGGTCGGCATGCGCCTGACCTTCTGCGTCACGGACGCCGCGTCTTCGCGCAAGGTGATTGTGTTGTTGTACGACTTGGACATTTTCTGACCATCCAGGCCCGGCATCTTCGACGCCTCGGTCAACAGATATCCGGGTTCGACCAGAATCATCTTGCCGGTACCTTCGAGATAGCCCTGGAGGCGTTCGCGATCGGCGTGCGACAGACTCTGTGCTTCCTGGATCAGCATGCGCCCCTGCTCCAGCGCTCCGACATCACCGTCCTGCTGGAAACGCGTGCGCAAATGCTCGAAGGAACGCTTGTTCTTGCTGCCCAACTTGCTGACGGCTTCCTTGGCTTTTTCCTCGAAGCCGGGTTCACGACCGTACAAGTGGTTGAAGCGGCGCGCCAACTCGCGCGAGAACTCGACGTGCGGAATCTGATCCTCGCCCACCGGCACCTTGTCGGCACGATAGATGAGGATATCCGAACTCATCAGCAGCGGGTACCCGAGGAAGCCGTAGGTCGAAAGATCCTTGTTGGCCAGCTTTTCCTGCTGATCCTTGTAGGTCGGCACGCGTTCCAGCCAGCCGAGCGGTGTCATCATGGAAAACAGGAGATGCAATTCGGCATGCTCGGGAACCTGCGACTGGATGAACAGCGTCGCTTGTTGAGGATCGACTCCGGCAGCCAGCCAGTCGATCACCATATCCCAGGTCGCCTTGTCGATGCCGTGCGGATCGTCGTATTGCGTCGTCAGGGCGTGCCAGTCGGCGACGAAGAACAGGCAGGGATACTCGCTCTGGAGCTTGACCCAGTTCTTGAGCACGCCGTGGTAGTGGCCAAGGTGCAGGCTACCCGTTGGGCGCATGCCGGAAAGGACTCGTTCTGCGTACATAGGATTAGTTGAACTGAAAAAGAAGGATTATCAGGCTTTTGAACATCGCCACGAAAGGCCACAGGACGCTGCCGAGCACCCCGGTAAAGGACAACAGCAAAAGAATCGGGATGCCCCATCGCTCAAGCTGGGAAAACCTGACGGCCATAGAGAACGGCATCAGGCTCACCGCGATGCGCCCGCCGTCGAGCGGCGGCAGCGGAAGCAGGTTGAGCACCATGAGCATGATATTGATGCCGATGCCCATTTCGCTCATCATGGCCAGCGGACGGGTGTAGGCGTTGAACGGCATCACGATCGCCAGTTTGAGCAGTACCGCCCATCCGAGAGCCATCAGCAGGTTCACCGCCGGACCTGCGGCCGCCACCCACAGCATGTCCCGCTTCGGATTGCGTAAACGCCCGAAATTGACCGGAACCGGTTTTGCCCAGCCGAAGAGGAACGGACTATTCACGATGAAGAGCAGCAGCGGCAGCAAGACGGTCCCGAAAGGGTCGATATGCCGCAGGGGATTGAGGCTGATCCGCCCGGCCACCCAGGCTGTGGTATCGCCGAAATGCCGGGCCGCATAGCCATGCGCGGCTTCGTGCAACGTAATGGCAAAGATGACCGGCAACGCGGAAATGGCGATCGTCTGGATCAGGGAGGGAATATCCATGACCTCACTCCAGTCCGAACGGCTCGACCGGCCCGCGCCCGATGCGCACCAGGGTCGGCGGCAGGCTGGTCAGGTCGATCACGGTCGTCGGGGTGGTTCCGCAGTATCCCCCATCGAGGATCAGTTCCACATGATCATCCAGCCTGTCCTGAATGATCCAGGCTTCGGTCAAGGGCTCTTCGTCCCCGGGCAGTTGCAGGGTCGACGTCAGCAAGGGCTCGCCAAGCGCTTCGAGCAATGCCAAAGCCACCGTGTGATCGGGGATGCGCAGGCCTATCGTCTTGCGCTTCGGATGCAGCACGCGGCGCGGCAGTTCCCTGGTCCCTTCGAGGATGAACACATAGCTTCCCGGAGTCGCAGCCTTGAGCAGGCGATACTGGGCGTTGTCGACGCGGGCGAACTGCGCGATTTCGGAGAGGTCACGACACATCAACGTCAGGTGATGGCGGTCATCGAGTCCGCGAATCCGGCGAATGCGCTCGACGGCATCCTTGTCTCCCAGACGGCATCCCAGCGAATAGCAGGAATCGGTGGGCAAGGCCACGACCCCCCCGGAGCGTACCACCTCCGCCGCCTGCGCAAGGAAGCGCGGCTGCGGGTCGTCCGGATGGATGGATAGATAGCGCGCCATGACCCGGACTCAGAAGGCATCCCAGACCGGCGCCAAACCTGCCGGCAACGGCATGGTTCCGCCCAGGTCGATGTAGCTCTCTTCCGGACCGTGAAAATCCGAGCCGCAAGAGGCAAGAAAACCATACTCCCTCGCCAGGCGTGAGAATTGACTCACGTTGTCCTGCGAGTGGCTGCCCGAGATGACTTCGATGGCTCGGCCTCCACAATTCTTGAACTCGTCGAGGAGATTGCGCATCTGCAGCCGGGAGAACTTGTAGCGCCCGGGATGGGCGATCACCGCAATGCCGCCGGCACCGACAATCCACCCTACGGATTCAGCCAACGTCGCCCAGCGATGCGTGACATACCCCGGTTTTCCGGGCACCAGATACGACTCGAACACGTTGCGCATGTCCTTGCAGATGCCGATTTCCACCAGATATCGCGCGAAATGCGAGCGGCTGATCAAACTCGGATTCTCCGCGTACCGCATCGCCCCATCGAAGCAGCCGGTGATGCCGACTTTCTCGAGTTCCGCCGACATGCGCCGGGCGCGGTCGATCCGCCCGGAGCGGATCCATGCCAGCCCGGCGTTCAAGGCTTCGTCCCGCGGATCGAAATCAAGCCCTACGATGTGAACCTGAAGCCCCCCCCATTCGATGGAAATCTCCACGCCATCGATAAAACGCATCGACGACTGCTCCGCGACGGCGCGTGCAGCAGCCAGTCCACCGAGGTCATCGTGATCGGTAAGCGCGAACAGTTCGACACCGTTTGCCGCGGCGCGCCGAGCCACCTCGGCAGGCGAAAGCAAGCCGTCGGAAGCTCTGGAATGGGAATGAAGGTCGGCGACAAGCACGGCGGGAGAGACGATCCGGGAAAAATCAAACGGACGATGATAGCACACGAACCCCTCCACCGCCCGCCTTAAGGGATGCCGCAGGAAGGCCATTGCCAGGCATCACCCCTACGGCGAAACGGCCGCCCCACTTCTCCCAAAGCATCATGGTCGTTCTGTACCCAGTCAGGATGACGGCTAAGGTACACTATCGGTTCGACAAACGAAGACAGAAGTTGAAAGGACAGCGAATGGCATTCATTCTGACCGAGAAGCGCGACTCGACAGGCATCATCACGCTGAATCATGCCGAAAAACGCAACGCCCTGAGCGAAACGCTGATTGAGGAAATCACCGCGGCGCTCGAAGGGTTCCGTGCGTTGGACATCCGCGCCGTGGTCCTGCGCGCGCAACCAGGCATCAAGGTCTGGTCGGCCGGACACGATGTCAATGAACTGCCTGTGCGCGGCCGCGATCCGCTCGGCTGGAACGACCCATTGCGCATCCTGATCCGCTCGCTCCAGGAATTCCCGGCCCCGGTAATTGGCCTGATCGAGGGAAGCGTCTGGGGCGGCGCGTGTGAAGTAGCCATGGCCTGCGACATCCTGGTCGCCACTCCGGAGGCCACGTTCGCCGTTACTCCGGCGAAACTGGGCGTCCCCTACAATCTGGGCGGCCTGATGACGCTGATCAACATGATTCCTCTGCCGATCGTCAAGGAAATGCTGTTCACGGCCCAGCCGCTGCCCGCAGAGCAGGCGCTGAACCTCGGCATCATCAATTACATCAAGCCGAATGACGAAATCGAATCCTTCGTCCTCGACATGGCGCAACGCATCAGCGGCAATTCGCCTCTCAGCATCTCGTCGATGAAGGATTCCCTGAGGTTGCTGTCGAGCGCCCATGCCGTGACGCCGGACCTTTTCGAGAAGATCCAGGGCATGCGGCGCATCGTCTACGACAGTGAAGACTATCAGGAGGGTATCCGCGCCTTCCGCGAGAAACGCATGCCGAAATTTCCGGGCAAGTAGGCATCAGAAGAAGGAGGCGGATCGACCCGACCCGCCTCCTTCGCCACCCTATGGCTGGGTTTGCGTTGTGCACACAAGCCCGGCCAGACGATCAGGTCATGACTTCATTCAGTGGTAGAAGAAGACAAAGTTTGCCGCAACGAGGGTAAGCAACGCGCCGGCCATGGGTATTGCCGTGCGCTTGACGACGTCAAACGGCGACACGCCCCCCATGCTCGAGGAAACCACGATGACCGCCGTAATCGGCGACATGGCGCGCGC
>JARKPC010000194.1 GCA_029975435.1 Propionivibrio sp.
GGCAAATGTAGATTGAGGAATTGCGCCCGGTTTTGGCGACGGTTCGCCATGCCGTGCAGGGCGGTTGAAGGTAATCCAAGTATTGCGGAGCAAAGAGTCATTACGTCGTAAGCAAGAGAAATAAGTCAAGGGCGCCTCGGATCGATGGTCGGGGCAAACGCCGTCAGTGTTCAACAATTGAAGGAGTATTTGATGAAAGACCTGGTATCCAACCAACTGATACGTTATCTCGAAGAGCGTGGCGTCGAGCACATCTTCGGTCTGTGCGGCCACACGAATATTGCCGTGCTGGCGGCGCTCGAGAAAAGCAAGAAGATCCGCTTCATCAATTCGCGTCACGAACAGATCGCGGCGCACATGGCCGACGGCTACGCCCGCGCCACCAAGAAAGCCTCGGTTGTCCTGTCGCACCTGAGTCCCGGCCTCACCAACGCCTGCACCGGCGTGGCCAATGCCTCTCTCGACTCCATCCCGATGGTGGTTATCGCCGGTGATGTTCCGACCCACTACTACGGCAAGCATCCGCACCAGGAAGTCAACCTGCACGCCGACGCCTCCCAATGTGAGATCTACCGCCCGTTCTGCAAGCGCGTCTGGCGTGTCGACTCCGTCCACCTGATTCCGGAAATCCTCGAGAAGGCGTTTATCCTGGCCGAAAGCGGCCGTCCGGGCCCGGTCCTCATCGACGTTCCGATGGACATCTTCTCCAAGGAAATCGACGTCGAACTGTTCGACCGCGTGCTCACCAACACCCGCACTCTGGCCAAACCGTCGATGGATGACGAGACCGCCGAGAAGATCGTCAAGCAATTGCTCGAAGCCAAGACCCCGCTGCTTTATGTCGGTGGCGGCATCATGCTTGCGGACGCCACGACCGAACTGCGCCAGTTTGCCGAACACCTGCAGTTGCCGGTTGCCCATACGTTGATGGGCAAGGGCGCGCTGCCCGATGACCACCCGCTGATTCTCAGCATGACTGGTTTCTGGGGTACCAAGTTCATCAACAACAAATGCAAGGGCGCCGACTGGATCCTCGGCCTCGGCACCCGCTTCTCCGAAGCCGATTGCAGTTCCTGGGAAGAAGAGTACACCTTCAACTTCGGGCCGACCAAGCTGATCCACATCGATATCGATCCGGCCGAGATCGGTCGCAACTACCCGGCCGCCATCGGTGCCGTGGCCGACCTGAAACAGGCCCTGACCGTCCTGATCCGTGTAGCCAAGCGCCTCTGCCCGCAAGGCGTCAAGCGCGATGCGCTGGTGGCCGAAATGGCTGCCAACCGCAAGGCTTTCGTCGAGGGCAACAAGGAGTGGATGGAAAGCGACATGTTCCCGATGGCCCCGCAGCGCATCCTCGCCGATCTGCGCAAGGCCTTGCCGCGCGACTCCTATATCTGTACGGACGTCGGCTGGAACAAGAACGGTCTGGCCCAGCAATACCCGGTATACCAACCCGGCTCCATCTTTACCCCGGGCGGATTTGCCACCATGGGCTTCGGCTCGCCGGCGGCCATGGGCGCCAAGATCGCACTGAAGGACAAGGTTGTCGTGGCGCTGGTTGGTGACGGCGGCTGGGGGCAGAACCCGGCGGTGTTGGCCACGGCCAAGGAAAGCAACATCCCGGTGATCTGGGTGATCATGAACAATCATGCCTTCGGCACCATTGCCGGCCTGGAGAAAGCGCACTACGACACCACTTTCGGCACCGTCTTCGAAGTCGACGGCGAAACCTACTCGCCGGACTACGCGGCGATCGCGCGTGCCTATGGCATCGACGGCATCACCGTGAACTCGGCGGACGAACTGCTGCCGGCGTTGCAGAAGGCCGTTGCCATGAACAAACCGGTGGTGATCGATGTGTACATGAAGAACATCCCGACACCGACGGCCGGACACTGGAACATCATGGACATCTACTCGCCGGGCAAGAAGGTTCACCACGTTTCGACCGACGACTGAGAACTCGTCGACAACGCTTTCTTTGTTGGGGGGACGGTCCCGGCTTTATGGCAACTCGTGACGTGACTGCACGGGGAAAGCCGGGACCGCAACAAAGCGTCTCCCAAGGAAGCCGCGAGTCTCAGGCGAGTGTGCGCAACACGGAATGATAATTTTCTGGAGATAGACGAATGGCATTGGAATTTTCACTGGCCCATCTCACGGTGCTTGGTTGCGCGCCGCCCGAGATGGTCTATGTCGCGGCACGAGCGGGATACGACTATGTCAGCATCCGGCCCATCTACATGGGTTTGCCGGGCGAGCCGAACTATGCGCTGGCCGACAACCCCGAGATGCTGCGTGCGACCAAGCGTGCCCTGGCCGATACCGGGATGAAGGTGCACGACATCGAACTGGCGCGTGTCTACGACGACATGCACCCCACCAAGTACCTGCCGGCCATGGAAGTGGCGGCCGAGTTGGGCGCCAGAGCAGTACTGTCCAGCATCTGGACGCCGAAGCGCGAATACGCCATCGAGAAGTTCGGGCAGATCTGCGACCTCGCCCGCCAGTTCGGCATGACAGTCGACCTGGAATACGTCCCGATTGCCAGCGTCAACAACCTGGCCGGGGCGGTCGATGTCCTGCGTACCGCCAACCGGTCGAACGCCGGCCTGATGATCGACGTGCATCACATGCACCGCGCGCTCGACAAGCCGGAGGCGCTGGAGGGACTGCCGAAGGAATGGTTCCATTTCGCGCATCTGTGCGACGCACAGGGCGAGATTCCGTCCGATCGCGCTGAAATGACCCGTATCCTGCGTGAGGAGCGGCTCTACGTCGGCGAAGGCGGAGTGCCTGTGGCAGAAATTCTCAACAAACTGCCGAAAATGGTCTATTCGATCGAATTGCCGCATCTGGCGCGCGCGAAGGAGTTCGGTTACGCCGAACATGCGTTCCGTTGCATCGAGTCGGCCAAGACCTATATGGCGCAAAAGCTGGTGCACAAGTAATACGACCAGTTCGTGCCACATGCTTCTTCAAGAGGAAAAGGGAATAGGGTCTGATATGAAAAGAGTTTTCGATATGTTGTTTCACCTGCTGAAGCTGTTCGCGGCAACGTGCCTCGGGGCGATGATCGTGATGGTGTTCGGCAACGTCGTGCTGCGTTACGCCTTCAATTCGGGGATTACGGTCTCCGAGGAACTGTCCTCCTGGTGCCTGACCTGGATGACTTACACGGCGGGGTTGGTGGCGCTACGTGACCACGGGCACCTGGGGTTCGATGCGTTTCTGACCAAGTTTCCGGTGGGCTTCCAGCGCTTCCTCCTGGCTATTGCCCACCTGCTGATGATCGGCATGATGGGCATGTTCCTGCAAGGCAGTTGGCAGCAGACGGTGATCAATCTCGGCAATGCCGCGCCGGCCTCGGGCATCTCGCTCGGTGCGCTGTATGGCGTAGGCATCCTGTTCAGCGTGATCGCCATTCTGGTTCTGCTCGGTGACCTGTTCTGCATCGTTACCGGCAAGCTGACGCACACCCTGAGTTCCGAAGCCGAAGAGGCGCTGGCTGAAGTCGCCGCGCACAACGCTGATGGCGCTGCCAAACACTAAGCCCGAAAGGAAATCACCATGACTATCCTCGTCTTCCTGGGCGCCCTCGCTACCGGCATGTTCATCGGCATGCCCATTGCCTTCGCCCTGCTGCTGGCCGCCGTCGCCCTGATGTTCCAGCAGGACATGTTGGACTCGCAGATCATTGCGCAGAACCTGATCAACGGCACTACCTCCTTTACCCTGATGGCCGTTCCCTTCTTCCTGCTGGCCGGGGAAGTGATGAACGTCGGTGGTTTGTCCAAGCGCATCGTGCGCGTTGCCCTGGCCCTGGTCGGACACCGCAAGGGCGGGCTCGGCTACGTCGCCATCGTTGCCTCCTGCCTGCTGGCCAGTCTGTCCGGCTCGGCCGTTGCCGACGCCGCGGCGCTGGCGACCCTGTTGGTGCCCATGATGGTTTCCGCCGGACACGGTCGCGGCCAGTCGTGCGGGCTGGTCGCCGCGGGTGGCATCATCGGCCCGATCATTCCGCCAAGTATCCCTTTCATCCTGTTCGGCGTTTCCGGCGGCGTGTCCATCTCCAAACTGTTCCTCGCCGGGATCGTTCCGGGCATCCTGATGGGGGCCGGGTTGGCCTTCGCCTGGTGGTATGTTTCGCGCCACGACGACGTTGCGGTGCACGACAAGCAAAGCTGGGGCGATGTCCTGGCCGCCCTCAAGGAAGGCGTCTGGGCGCTGTTCCTGCCGGCCATCATCATCTTCGGCCTCAAGTTCGGCATCTTCACCCCGACCGAAGCCGCCGTGGTCGCCGCGGTGTACTCCCTGTTCGTGGCCATCGTCATCTACCGGGAACTCCAGGTCACGCAGATTTTCGATGTCCTGGTCACTGCCACCAAGAGCACCGGCATCGTCATGTTCCTGGTGGCCTCCGCGCTGGCGGCGGCGTGGCTGATCACCATTGCCGACCTGCCTGGGCAGATGGTTGAACTGCTCAAACCGTTGATGGGCAACCAGACCTTGCTGCTGCTGGCCATCGTGGCCATCCTGTTCGCCGTCGGCTGCGTCATGGACCTCTCGCCGATCATCCTGATCCTTACCCCGGTGCTGCTGCCGGTGGCCAAACAGGCCGGGATCAACGAGATCTACTTCGGCGTGATCTTCATCGTGTGCGGCTCGATCGGCCTGATTACCCCGCCGGTGGGTACCGTGCTCAACGTCGTGGCCGGGGCCACCAAGAGCAACATGACTCAGGTCGTGCGTGGCGTCGCTCCGTTCCTGCTGTCGCACAGCATCGTCCTGCTTCTGATGATCTTCTTCCCGGCGCTGGTCACCGTGCCGGCCCGGTGGTTCGGGGGGTAGTTGGTTTTGGGAGCCAGGAATTCTCCGGGTTCCCATTTAATGCGGAGTTTCCGCTCGTTGCTTCATGTCTTTTTCAAGAGGAGAAAGAAGTGAAATTCAAGAAAACAGTTGGAGTGGCAATCCTGGCTGCCTGCAGCCTGGTCATGGTCGGTGGGGCACAAGCTGAAGTGCGTGAGATGAACCTGCGTTGGGCGACGGCCAACCCGGCCGGACACCCGATCCCGATGGGGGGCGACAAGTTTGCGGCGCTGGTTGCTCAGAAGAGCGGTGGCAAGATGAAGGTCAAGGTCTTCCCCGGCGGCATCCTCGGCAGCGATCCGCAACTGTTGTCCGCGGTTCAGGGCGGGACGCTCGATTTCGCTGCGATGAATTCCGGCATCCTGCAAGGGCAGGTCAAGGAATTCGCCATCGTAGACTTCCCCTTCCTGTTCAACGATTCGAAGGAAGTTGACGAAATTCTGGACGGCAAGATCGGCAAGGCGCTCGACGCTAAACTGCCGGAAAAAGGGTTGATCAATCTGGCCTACCTGGATCTCGGCTTCCGTCAAATGACCAACAGCAAGCGGGCGATCAAGACGGCCGAGGATATCGTTGGCCTCAAGCTGCGCGTGATCCAGTCGCCGATCTACATCGATACCTTCAATGCGCTCGGCGCCAACGCCGTGCCGATGCCCTTCACCGAGGTCTATACGGCCCTTGAGCAGAAGATGATCGATGGACAGGAAAACCCGTTCACCGTGATCCAGGCCAACAAGTTCCAGGAAGTCCAGAAGTACCTGGCGGTTACCCGTCATATGTACAACCCGCAGTCAATGCTCATGAGCAAGAAGAAGTGGGATTCGCTCAACAAGGAAGAGCAGGAAATCATCACTTCGGCGGCGGTTGAGGCGGCCACCTACCAGCGCGCGCTGTCGCGTGGTGCGCAGGAAGTCGCGCTCAACGAGCTCAAGACGAAGATGGAAGTCAGTGAACTGCCGCCGGCCGAACTGGCCAAGGTTCGCGCCAAGCTGAAGCCCGTCATCGACAAATACAGCGCCAACGTCGGTGCTGAATTTGCCAAGAGTGTTTTCGCCGAAATCGAGAAGGTTCGCGGCAAGAAGTAAGGAGTCGTTGATATCCCGTGGCGCGAGGTTGCGCCACGGGGTTGTACGGAATACCGAGTTCCATCAAGACAGATTGGGAAAAACGATGTTAAGTGGCAAGACGACATTGATCGCGCACATTGGCTATCCGACGGAAGCCTTCAAGGCGCCGCTGATCTACAACCCGTGGTTCGAGAAGCACGGGATCGACGCGATGGTCGTGCCGATGGGGGTCAAGGCCGAGGATTACCCGGTTTCCCTCAGGCAGATATTCAGGTTTTCAAACGTTCACGGTGCGCTGGTCACAATGCCCCACAAGGTGACGACCATGGGGCTGGCCGACGATGTCAGCGTGACGGCAAAGATCGCCGGCGCGGCCAATGCCCTTTTGAAGCGTGCTGACGGTACGCTGCTGGCCGACCAGTTTGACGGTACCGGGTTCGCGCGCGGCGTGGCACGGAAGGGGTTCAAGACGAAAGGCAGCAGGGTGTTGGTTGTGGGCACGGGAGGCGTTGGCAGCCCGATCGCGGCGTCCCTTGCAGCCGACGGCGCTGCCTCGATTTCGCTGTTCGACGTGAATACGGCTTCCGCCGAGGGGTTGGCTTCGCGTTTGAAGACCTATTACCCGGACATGGAGGTCAATGTGACCTCAAACGATCCGGCAGGCTTCGACCTCGTGGTCAATGCCACCCCGCTGGGCATGAAGCCCGACGATCCGCTGCCTTTCGACGTGACGCGCCTCGCGCCGTCGACGTTCGTCGGCGAGGTCGTGATGAAGCAGGAGATAACGCCGATGCTCAAGGCGGCCATCGAGCGTGGCTGCAAGTATCAGGTGGGTACCGACATGCTCTTCGAGATGATTCCGGCCTACCTGGAGTTCTTCGGTTTCGGCACCACGACCCCGGAAGAGCTACGCGCGGTGGCGAAAATAGCCTACTGAATTCTGATGCGGACGGCATTGCCGGCCGCGGGTTTGATTATTTGAAAGGACGATTCACATGAGTTCTCCCTCGATTGCCTGGCCGGCCAAGGTCACCCTCTGCGAAGTCGGATTGCGCGACGGACTGCAGAACGAAAAGACGATCCCCTCGATAGAACAGAAGCTGCAGCTTCTCGATGCGGTGGTCGCCTCCGGCGTAAAGATCATCGAAGTCGGCGC
>JARKPC010000140.1 GCA_029975435.1 Propionivibrio sp.
GACGCACTCAGAAACTGGATTGCCAACGCCCCGGAAACCGCCGCAGACGCATGGCTACAAACTGCCCTCAGCAAAGAGAGCATCAAACCAAAAACACGATGAGTCGTGTACGGTGATCCGGTTCACCGGAAATGCTCTAGATGCTCGCAGCCACCCGCCAGGGTCTAAAAACGATCATTATCGATCTGAAACTCTGATTGACACTGATCAATCTCTGGATCCTAATCCGATGCGCGATCACAAGGGACCAAGCATGAAGGACGGCCGCCTGTCTGCCATCCGGCACTACCTGTTCGAAAAGACCTCCGCCTCGATCCACGAGATAGCCGACGCAGTCGGTGCCTCGCTGCCGACCGTCCGACGCGACCTGCTGACGCTTGAAGCGGAAGGTGCGATCCATCGCACGCATGGCGGCGCCCGCATCGCCGATCTCGCCGGCATCGAAGCGGCCTTCGAAGTGCGCGAACAAACCTGCATCGCCGCCAAGCGGGCCATCGGTCTTGCCGCCTACGAGGACCTCAGGCCGGACATGTCGGTGTTTCTCGACGCCGGCACCACGGTGCTGCAGGTTGCGCGCCGTATCCGCATGAACCCGCTGCCGATCTCCGTGTTTACCAATTGCCTGGCCGTCGCCCAGATGCTGACCGATATCCACGACGTCTCAGTGACACTGCTCGGCGGCCGCCTTCGCTCGCGCAACGCCTCGGTGCTCGGATCGCTGGCCGAGAGCATGCTGGAGCGGCTGTGGTTCGACCAGTTGTTTCTCGGCGCCAGTACCGTCGGCGACGATGGCTGCACCTACACCATGGACGAAGACGAAGCCCGCCTGAACGAGATGATGATCACCCGGGCGGCGCGGACCGCCGTCCTCGTCGACGCCAGCAAGTTCGGGCCGCGCGCCACCTATCGCGTGACGCCGCTCGACGAGCGTCTCAATTTGATCACCGACGACAGCCTGACAACTGAGTGGCTCGACAAGCTGGAAAAGGCCGGGTGCCGGACACGGGCCGTCGGCATCGAGGCCGACGAGACAATCGCAGGGAGAGACGCGCAATGAGCGGTCTCGTCCTCGGCGTCGACAGCGGTGGAACCAAAACCCTCGCAGCGCTCGTAGCGCCTGACGCCAGCCTCGCTTCCTTACGGCATCTGCCTAGTCTTGATCCGACCACTGACGGCGATTGGGCTGCCGAGATCGCCGCGCTTGCAGGCACGGTTGGCGACGCCGACCTCCAGGCTTCGATATTTGGCCTGCCCTTTCATGGCGAGGTCGACGAATATACCGAGGCACAGATAGCTGCCGTCCGGCTCCACTTCCCCCAGAAAGCCATCGTCGAAAACGACGTTCGCATCGCCTTCGATGGTGCCTTTGCCTGCGGTGCCGGCGCGCTCATTCTGGCCGGCACTGGCTCAATGGCCTGGGCGAGCCTCGGCGAGACCGATAGTCCGCATATCCGGATCGGAGGCTGGGGCGACATCTTCGGCGACGAGGGGAGTGCCTATTGGCTCGGTCGCGAAGTGCTGACACTTTTGTCGCGCCATATCGACGGCCGTGAGCCGTCACCGGCCTTCGCCAAGCGTATGTTCGCCGCCATGGGCATTTCGCAGGAACGATTAATGGCCTGGAGCTATAGGCTCGAAAGTCGTCGCTCGGGCATCGCCGGTCTTGCCCGCCACGTGACCGCCCTCGCCGCCGATGGCGACAAGGTCGCCGGTCGGCTGCTCGAAAGGGCGGCCGACGAACTGTCCGAACAGCTCGCTGTCGCGTGGCACCGTTGCGGCGGCTCCTCGCCCATCCGCTGGAGTTACGCCGGCGGCTTATTCAACGCCGCCGGCATTTTGGACCAGATGACGCTGCGCCTCGGCACATCGCCATCGTCGCCTCGCCTGCCGCCTGTTGGCGGCGCGGTGCTTAGGGCAGCTCGGCTCGCCGGCTGGGCTGTAGATGACGTCTGGGTCGACCGGCTGGACGCCAACCTCCGGACGGCTCTAGTTGTTTAGTCCCGGCATTTGATGGACCGGATCTAGTGGATTGGCCGAAACGGAAGAGTCCGATTATGGATTCCGTTGGACGAGCGCATGTGCAAGTCTTGCGCATGCGCACAGGGATCTCGATCACACTCAACGCGGCTGAGAGACACCGGCTAGAAGCCCTGGTGGCCGACGGCAACACGCCGCAGAAACACGTCTGGCGGGCCAGGATCGTGCTGATGAGCGCCGACGGTATCGGAACGGCGGCGATCATGGCAAAGACCAATACCGCCAAGACAACGGTCTGGCGTTGGCAGGGCCGTTTCATGGCTGAAGGCGTTGACGGACTGCTCCGTGACAAGACCCGACCGCCCGGCAAACAACCGATCGCCGACGACAAGACCTCGACGATTGTGGCGCTGACGCTGAAGCCGCCCCCGCACGAAGCCACCCATTGGACGGCGCGTGCCATGGCCAAGGTCGCGGGGCTGGCGGTTTCCACGGTTCAGAAGATCTGGAAGATGCACGGTCTGGCTCCGCATCGCTGGCGCCAGTTCAAACTCTCCAACGATCCCGCTTTCGCCGAAAAACTGCACGACGTCGTCGGGCTCTACGTCAGTCCTCCGGCCCATGCGCTGGTCCTCTCGATCGACGAAAAGTCGCAGATCCAGGCTCTCGACCGGACCCAGCCCGGTCTGCCGCTGAAGAAAGGCCGCGGGGCGACCATGACCCACGACTACAAACGCAATGGCACGACCACGCTCTTCGCGGCTCTCGACGTGCTCACCGGAGAAGTCTTCGGGCGGAACATGCAGCGTCATCGCCATCAGGAGTTCATCCGCTTCCTCAACGCCCTCGAACGCGACATTCCGGCTGGAAAGGTCGTCCACGTGATCCTGGACAACTACGCCGCCCACAAGCACGAGAAGGTGAGAGCCTGGCTTGACCACCACCCTCGCTGGACCTTCCACTTCACCCCGACGTCAAGTTCGTGGCTGAACGCTGTCGAGGGCTTCTTCGCGATCCTCACCCGGCGGCG
>JARKPC010000201.1 GCA_029975435.1 Propionivibrio sp.
CCTGGGCCGCCGGAATCCGTGGCTCGACCTCGCGCACCAGCGCGCGCATGCGCGCCACGCGCTCCATGATCACCGCGGCAAGCTTCTCGCCTTCGCGCGCACGACTGGCGGTGAAGTCGTCCAGCGCCTCCTTCGCCAGAGCGAGGGCCGCCGGAACCAGCGTCGCGCTATCGAGCGAGTCGTCGCCGAACATGCCCGGCCAGCGCAGCACGTCGCTGACCGACAACGGCGCCGCATCGGGCAGCTCGCCACGCACTTGCGCTTCAAACGCCTTCAGGCGCTGCAGCAGGTCGGCATTCAGCACCGTTGCCTGGGCGCGCGCTGACGACGCGGAAAATCCCATCCGGCATTCCAGTTTGCCGCGCGCCAGCCGCGCTCCGAACATCTCCCGCAGCGCAGGTTCGGCCACGCGCAGTTCCTCGCAAACACGGAACTGGATATCGAGATAGCGGGAATTAACGCTCTTGAGTTCGATCTGCAGCGCACCGCATTCGAGATCAAGGGTTCTGGCGGCATAGCCGGTCATGCTGTAGATCATGGATGAGTCCCGGGAAACGTGTCGGAAGAGCCGGCCGGCTTTACAGCATTCTGCCAAAGCCCGAAAATGGCCGGAAAACCCACATCATAGCTTTGATACTAATGGCGCAACAAGCCAACCACGCGCTGCCTTCCGGCTTCCAACTCGACGAGTACCGCATCGAACACCAGCTCTCTCTCGGAGGATTTTCGATCGTCTATCTGGCGACCGACGGCCAGGGGCAGCACGTCGCGATCAAGGAGTATCTGCCGAACAGCCTGGCCCTCCGTTCCGAGGGACAAGTCACACCGGCCATCAGCGACGAACACATGCCGGCGTTCCGCTACGGCATGAAATGCTTCTTCGAGGAAGGGCGCGCACTGGCCAAGCTGTCACACCCGAACGTGGTCCGCGTGCTCAACTTCTTCCGCGCCAACAATACCGTCTACATGGTGATGGAATACGAACACGGGCGCACGCTGCAGGAGGTCATCCAGAAGAACCGCGGGGTGATCACCGAGAACTTCATGCGCAACGTGTTCACCAAGCTGCTCAACGG
>JARKPC010000227.1 GCA_029975435.1 Propionivibrio sp.
GTCCCTCCCCTGGTAAGGGGGCGAAGCAGGGGTTTGCAGGGCCCGGTCTAACCTCATGACGCCTTTTCTTCCTCTATCGCGAGACTTTGCCAACCGCCGCCTAGCGCCTTGTAGAGCTGGATGACGGCAGTCAGTACATCCGCTTCGGCGGCGGCAAGGTTGTCCTGGGAGGTCAGCAGGGTACGTTCGGTTTCCAGCACATTCTGGAAGTCGGACGCCCCGGCCTGGTACTGGATGCGTGCCAGTCCGGCGGCATTGGCCGCTGACTCCGCGGCCTTGCGTCGGGCATCCACGCGCTCGCGGCCATTGGCGTAGGCCGTCATGGCGTTCTCCACGTCCTCCAGCGCGGTCAGCAGGCTTTTCTCCCAAGCCACCAGCGCCTGTTCCTGCACAGCGGATTGCACGGCGATGCGGGCGCGGATGCGGCCGCCGTCGAACAGGGGGCCGGCGAGGTTGGCGGCCAGCGACCGTACAAGGGTGTCGCTGCCGCCCAGCGCGGACAGGCTGAGAGATTTCCAGTCGAGAGAGCCGGCGAGCGCCAGGTTCGGGTAACGGTCGGCCTCTCGTTCGGCCGTGCGCGCGATCTCGGCCACCAGCGTCAACTCAGCGGCACGTACGTCGGGCCGCTGGCGCAGGGTGTCGGCCGGGATGCCGACGGCGATTTCTTCCGGCGCCACCGGTAACGGTCTGGTTTCCTGCAGCGATTCACGCAGATTTCCCGGCACGCGGCCAGTGAGAACGGCCAAGCGGTGTTCGGCCTCAGCCCGCGCTGTTTCCAGTACGGGGATCGCGGCGCGCGTCTGTTCAAGGTTGGTTCGCGCCTGCTCCACGTCAAGCCGCGTCACCAGTCCCGCCATTTCCCGCCATTCGGCAATCTGCAGGGTTTCCTCCTGGCTGGCAACGTTGGCTTGGACAATGGCCAGCCGCTGCTGGCCGGCGCGCAGGGCGACATAGTTGAGCGCGACTTCGGCGGCCAGCGAGGCGTGCGTCGACGCGAGCGTGGCTTCACTGGCGGCGGCCTCGGCGCGGGCGGCGTCGGCGGCATCGCGCAGTCCGCCGAAGATTGACGGCTCCCAGCTGGCATCGAAGCCGGCAGCGTAGAGTGTTTGCGACTGGCCGCTGCCGCCGACGGCGCTCCCGGTACGCGAGCGGGTGGCTCCGGCTGATGCGCTCAGGCTGGGGTAAAGGTTGGCCACGGCCAAGTCGCGCGACGCACTCGCCTGCCGCAATCTTGCTTGCGCGCTGCGGATATCCGGCGCAGCGGTCATCGCCGCTTCGATCAAACGATCGAGATGGTTATCGCCGAACTGTTGCCACCAGACGGCAAGCGTATCCGGGGCCGGGGCAACCGTGCTGATCGCGGAAGCGGACGTGCTCCAATGGCCGGGGGCTGTAATGGAAGCGGCATTCTTGACGTCGGCCAGACGCTGCTCGAGCGAAGCGCAGCCGCCGAGCAACAGGACCAGGCTGGCGGCGACGGGAAGAAACCTGAGGGGCGGAATAGGCACAGGAATTCGTATGACGGAAGGGCGGCAAAACATCCGGCATTATCAGTCACCGCGCAGGACTACAGCGGTCGCAAGAGGTCGGGATCTGGTAAATGCCTGTTAAGGCCGCCTGGACGAATCCGTCACGCCGGCGAACGCCGGGGTGACGGGATTGTGAGCACGCTATCAGCTCTTTGGCGCAGGGTTGGCCGGAGTATCCCTCGGAAGCTGGCCGCGTCCCTTGGCTTTCTGCCCCATCTTTTCAAAGCGCTCCGCTCCGGCCTTGAAGAACAGGCGGGCCTTTTCCTTCTGCTCCGGGTTAAGCGTGTCATAGACGGCAAGCCAGCGTTCCCGGACGGCATTGCGTTCCTTGATGCCTTCGGCTCTCAGGTCATCCGTGCGCTTGGCGATGGCGCGCAAGTCGGCTCCGGGCTGGTCGAGCATGGCCTTGATTTCGGCGTGCTCCTTGCGGAAACGCTCGCGCATCGTATTGCGGTGATCCTGGCTGAACTTTTCTGCCTCCTGCCACAACGTTTCCTGCTTGGCGTCGAGTTTCAATTCGTCATGCAGGCGATTCATGGCGCGATCGTGAACCATGTAGTGATGACCGGGCATGCCCATGCCGGGGCCGGGAAGCTCGCCACGCGGCATGGCGTAGCTGTTGGCGGCGAGGCCGAGGGACAAGGCCACGGCGGCCACGAGAATGCGGGGGGAAAGCAGTTGTTTCATGGTGCGAGTCTCCTGTGTGGTTGATCGGTCAGTCGGCGCCGCGTCAAGCAGCGCCGTACCCGATGGAGCCATTGTCGGCACACCGGCGTTGCAAAGGATTTCGCCAGCGGGAGACTTCGTTGCAAATTGTTTCTCCGTGTGCCGGCTGAAACAATCAAAAAAAACCCCGGCCAGGGCCGGGGTGGGAGAGGAAGAGGAATGTCCTCAAACCTTCACGATCTTGCCGTGCCGCTTCAGTGCGTACACCAGCGAAATGACCGCCATGATCAGGAAGGCCAGCGAGATCGGCTTCTCGTAGAAAATGCTGATCGAACCGTTGGATATCTGTAGCGCGTTGCGGTACGACTGCTCGGTCATGCCGCCGAGGATCAGGGCCAGCACCAGCGGCGGGATCGGGATCGACAGCTTGCCCAGCATGTAACCGCCGAGCGCGCTGACCGACACCAGGATGAAGTCGAACGAGCTGTAGTTGAGGAAGTAGGTGCCCATGAAGCCCATGCCGAGCACCAGCGGCAGCATGATGCGCTGCGGAATCTTGAGCAGCTGGACCAGGGGTATCGCCAGCGGCAGGTTGATGGCCAGCAGGACGATGTTGCCGACCAGCATCGATGCGATGACGCCCCAGGCCACTTCCGGATGCTGTTCGAAGAGCACCGGGCCGGGACGCACGCCGAGCATCATCAGCGCGCCGAGCATCACCGCCGCCGTGCCGGAACCGGGAATGCCGAGGGTCAGCAAAGGCACCAGCGCACCGCAGGAGCAGGCGTTATTGGCCGACTCGGGGCCAGCCAGTCCTTCGACGGCGCCATGGCCGAATTCTTCCGGCTTCTTGCTGGCCGACTTCTCGACGGCATAGGAGAGGAAGGTGGCGATGGTGCCGCCGGCCCCCGGTAGCACGCCGACCAGAAAGCCGAGCGGCGAACCGCGCAGCCAGGGCATGAACGAGCGCCGCCAGGCTTCCTTCGACATTGACACGCTACCGATCGACTTGGCGTCAACGCTGTACTGCTGATCGATATCGCTGAAGTTTTTGAACACTTCGGTCACGGCGTAGAAACCGATCATGATCACCAGGAAGTCGATGCCGTCCTGCAAATCCTCGACGAAGACGAAGCGGCTGGCGCCGGACTGCCCGTCGAGGCCGATGGTGGCCATCATCAGGCCGAGGCCCATGGCGATGAAGCCCTTGAGAATACTGCCTTCGGACAAAGTGATCGTCGCGGTGAGGGCGAACAGCATCAACGAGAACTTCTCGGCCGGGCCGAACTTCAGCGCCATGGCGGCGACCGGCGCCGTGAGGAAGATCAGGAAGACCATGCCGGCCATGCCGCCGACGAACGACGCCCACGCCGAGATGGCCAGCGCCTCGCCGGCCTTGCCTTTCTTGGCCATCGGGTAGCCATCGAAACAGGTCACGATGGCCGAGGCGTCCCCCGGGGTGTTGATCATGATCGAGGCCCGCGAGCCGCCGAACATCGCGCCGTAGTACACCGCGCACATGGTGATCAGGGCGGTGGTCGGATTCATGCCATAGGTGACCGGAATGAGTACCGCAACGCCGGTGGCCGGGCCGAGGCCGGGCAGCATGCCGATGACGGTGCCGAGCAGGCCGCCGATGAACACCCACATGATGTTGACCGGCGTCAGCGCGACGTCGAACCCGAGCATCAGGTTGTGAAAAACTGTATCCATGAGTCGTTTCTCCGTCAGAAGGGAAGAATGCCGCCGAGCAGTCCACGCGGGAGGCTCAGTTTCAGGAGGACGGCGAAGGACAGGAAGGAAATCAGCGCGAACGCCAACGAGATGATGAGGTTCTGCTTGTGACGGCCGACGTTGATCAACTCGGTGATGATGATCATGAACAGGAACATCGCAATCAGGTAGCCGAGGGTGTCGAGCACCAAGCCGAACGCGATGCCGAAGAAGATGGTCGCCGCGATTCGCAGCCAGACGGCGCTATGGGCTACGAAGCCCCAGGAGAATGGCTTGCGCTCCTTGGCGCGCAGGTCGTTGATGATCAGCGCCACGCCGCTGATCAGCACGATGGCCGCAATCAGAAAGGGAAACGAGCGCGGCCCGATCGAATCTCCGGTTTCAAAGACGGGTATTTTGAAGGTGCCCGCCAGGTAGGCGAGTCCGATAATCACGGCAAAAATGCCGGATTGCATGTTCTTGGTCATCCTTACTACTCCCTCCGCTGGGTTGAATCGCACCTGAGCGGACAGACAGCCGCTCAGGTGCGTACCTGAACACTTTGTATTAACTGACTACTTGATCAGACCGACTGCAGTGAGGCTTTCCTTCATCTGCGTATTCTTATCCGCCAGGAATTTGGCGTGAGCGGTCGCGTCCTGGTAATACTCTTCCCACTCGAGGTTCTGCATGGCCTTCTTCCAGGTGGGCGTCTTGACCATCTTGCCAATCGTGTCGTTCCAGAACTTCTGCTGCTCCGGCGACAAGCCAGGAGCGGCGATTACTCCACGCCAGTGCGGATAAACGAAATCAACCCCCTGCTCTTTCCAGGTCGCGACATTAGGCAGTTCCTTGATACGCTTGTCGGAGCTGATGCCCAGGATGCGGATCTTGCCGGCCTTGACCTGTTCCATGGTTTCTCCCAGGCTGATGGTGATGGCCTTGATGTGACCGCCCAACAGGGCCGGGATCTGTTCCGCCGCGGTGTTCGGGTAGACGACGAACTTGACCGCCTTCGGATCGGCGCCAAACAGCTTGGACAGCGCCAGGAACTGGATGTGATCGTTGTTGCCCAGCGCCGGGCCGACACCGATATGCATGTTGGCTGGATCCTTCTTCATGGCTTCAAAGAATTCCTTGCCGTCTTTCCAGGGGGCGTCCGCCTTGACCGCCACGACTTCCCACTCGGTCATCAGGTTGGCGACCGGATAAAAGCTATTGAAGGTCAGATCGCTTTTGCCCAGGAGGTTGTTCTGCAGGATCAATGCGGAGGTCATCGCCAGGAATTCACCCTGGCCCGATTTGCTCTTGAGGTAGTTCCATCCCGTTGCACCGCCGCCGCCCGGCTTGTTGGTGACGAGCACCGGCTGATCGACCAGCTTTTCTTCGGTCAGCGCCTTCTGCATCGAGCGGGCCAGAAGATCCCAGCCGCCGCCCGGACCGGCCGGGGCGATGAGTTCGATCGGTTTCGTCGGCTTCCAGTCCGCGGCTTGCGCTACGCCGGCCGATCCAACCATGACTACAGAAGCAAGCAACCCGCTCAACAATGTCCATTTCTTGTTCATGCGATCTTCCTCCAATTTAAATTGCATACTGAAAAAACACGGACTACAAGAGACTGCCTCGTGCGCATGCGCCGCGAGACGCATGCAAAACAGTCTAGTATCTTTATCCGTCTGTTTTCATCATTTTCACCCGAGACCGGTATCACACCGGAAACGCCTTCCAGTTGTCATTCCAGCCGTGCGCGTTTTGCCTTGGCAAGATGGAACGATCTTCAAGGTGAAGCAATAACCTACAGAAGAGACCTTTCGAAAGCCTTTCAGTCGTGAAAGAAATGAAAGGTGAGGAAAGGGTGTCCTCTTGTCGGTCGATCAGCGGCCCGGAGATTCGGTCGGAAACACGGTCCGAAGGCGGGAGGCGTTGCTCCCGATGGGTGTCAACGCCGTATCCCATTGCTGGAGGAACAACTCGCGCTTGCTCCGGTCGATGTAGGTGAGCAAACCGGTGTTTAGGACGATCGGGCGAAAGGCATTGCCCAGCCGTTTGCGCAATGATGCGGCGGAAGCTTCGCCTTCGACGTCGGCGCGCACCGAGTGCAGGCCGATCAGGCTGAAGATCGTTTGGCCTCGTTTTGACAGCATGTAGTCAAGCCACACCTTGGCTTCATCGGGGTGTGGGGCATAGCGGCTGATGAACGCAATCCGGCTCATCACCAAAGTGTAGTCGCGCGGCATGACGCTGCCGATCCGGGGGTCGGTATTGGCGCGGGCGTGGGCGTAGGAGCACAGGACGTTGTAGCCAAAGTCCGATTTGCCGTTGACGATGCGGTCAAGCATTTGTGTGGTTGTCGGCTCGATATTCAATCCGGCACGCGACATTTCCTGGATCAGGTTCCAGAAGACGACAGGGTTGGCTTCCAGATCCTGGCTGTGCAAGAGATAGCCCAAGCCGGAGCGGTGCGGGTCGTAGGTGGCGAGGCGGTTGCGGAAGCGTTCCGGATGTTCCTTGAGAAAACGGGCCAACTCGGCATGCGACTGAGGTACGTCTTCTGCCGCCAGCAGTTCCCTGTTGTAGGCGAAACAAACTGGCTCGAAGGTGGTGCCGAAGGCTTCGTCCTTCCATTTCGCCCAGGACGGGAGTGCCTTGGTTTCATCCGAGCGGTGAGACCGGGCATGGCCGTCGTTGACTAGTTTCATCTGTAGGTCCATGGCCGAGCTCCAGACGATGTCGGCCTTGCTACCGGAGCCGATCTCTTTCAGGAATCGGTGATAGAGGTCGGTTGTCTGCAGGTCGTGGTATTCGACCTTGATATCAGGGTGTGTCTGCTCGAAATCGACGATCAACGGTTCGATGACCTGCAGGTCGGCGGCAGCGTAGATTACTACCGTTCCGGCAAGCGATGCGTTCGCTAGGCTTGCGAAAAAGATCGCGAGTGAAATGTTGCGCCACAGTCTCCATTCGTGCATTTGTGCCCTTTCCCCAATTTGGCTGGCCGGTTTCCGGCTATCTTAAACGGCTCTTTTGAGGCAGCATAACCAAAGAATCAGTCCTCTATCCATTGCTATATCCATCATGCGCTTGCTGCTTGTCGAAGATCACGCCGATTTGGCCATCTGGGTTTCCAAGACCTTGCGGCAATCTGGCTTTGCCGTGGATGTTGTCGCACGGGGTGACCATGCGCTCACTTCCCTGCTCACGCAGGCCTACGACCTGGCTATCCTCGATCTGTCATTGCCCGGCATTGACGGGCTGGAGGTCTTGCGCCGCATGCGCAGCCAGGAGAAGACTGCGCGTCTCCCGGTTCTGATCCTGACGGCACGTAGTACGCTGGAGGACAAGGTCAAGGGCTTGAACCTCGGCGCCGACGACTACCTGGCCAAGCCCTTCGAGGTCGCCGAACTCGAGGCGCGCATCAAGTCGCTATTGCGGCGCAGCGGGAATGTCATGCCCATGGTGCATGTAGGGCAACTCGAATTCGACACCACAAATCGCCTGGCGACGGTTGGTGGCAAGGCGCTGGCGCTTACGCCGCGCGAGCTGGCGGTGCTCGAGGCGCTGGTTTCAAGGCTGGGCAAACCCGTCTCGCGCAACGCGCTGTTCGAGAAGGTGTTCAGTTTCGATGACGATGCGCGCGTCGAAGCTATCGAAATCTACGTGCATCGCCTGCGCAAGAAGCTCGAGGGATCGGGGGCTTTCGTCAGTACCCTGCGCGGGCTCGGCTATGTTCTGAGCGAAAGCGGCAATGAAGCTTAGGAGGCGCTCGTTCAGTTCGTTCAGCCTGCGCAAGCGCGTGGCCTGGGCGCTGATTCCGCCCGTGGTCATCCTGCTTCTGGTCAATGCTTTCTGGTTCTACACGGGGGCGATCGATGCCGCCAATCGGGCCTACGACCGCTCACTGGCTGCCTCGCTCAAGAATATCGCCGAAAGCATTCATGCCACCGGCGGGCACATCACCGTCGACATCCCTTACTCGGCGCTGGACATCTTTGAAGAAGGCGTGCAGGAACGAGTCTTTTACGCGATCATCGGCCCGGACGGCAAAGTCATTACCGGGTACGACGATCTGCCCTTCGACGGACTGAGAGGAGGAGGCGAGGAGCCGAAGATCGTCGATACGGTCTTTCGCGAGCAGCCGATTCGCCTGGCGGCGCTGTCCAAGCGTCTGTATGACCCCGAACTGGCCGGTGGCGATTCGGTGACGGTGCTCTTTGCCGAAACCACTGAGGCACGTACTCGGCTCGCCTTCAGCCTGTTTCTCGATAGCCTGCGGCCGCAGTTGTTGCTGCTCTCGGCCGGTCTCATCCTGGTGCTGCTGGTACTCAGGAATGCGTTTAGCCCCCTGCTGCAGTTGCGCGATACGATCCGCCAGCGCAAGGACGAGGATTTGACGCCGGTGTCGGCGACCAACGTTCCGAACGAACTGCTGCCGCTCGTCGACGCCATCAACTACCACATGTCGCGCCTGGATCGTCTGTTGCAGGCACGTCGTCGGTTCCTGGCCGACGCGGCACATCAGATACGTACGCCGTTGACGGTCCTTGGCACGCAGGCCGAATATGGACTGCGCCAGGATGATCCGGAGGAAATGCACCAGACTTTCGGCAGTCTGATCGACACCATTCGCAGCACGCGCCGGATGGCCAACCAGATGCTTACGCTGGCCCGCGCGGAACCGGCCAATGGCCAGATACAGGAGTTTTCCCGCCTGGATTTCGGCGAACTGGCGTGCGATGTTGCAGGCGAACTGGCGTCCTTGGCCTTGAAGAAGAGCATCGACCTGTCCTTCGAGGGTTTGTCCGATCCGGCATTTGTGGATGGCAATCCGACCATGTTGCGCGAAATGGTTTCCAACTTGATCGATAACGCGTTGCGCTATACACCGGACAACGGACATGTCAACGTGGAGGTGCTGGTATCCGGACGCTCGGTCATGTTGCGAGTGGCCGATGACGGCCCAGGTATTCCCGAGTCCGAACGCGAGAAAGTATTCCAACGCTTCTATCGCATCCTCGGGCGTGGCGATTCCGGCGGTAGCGGCCTGGGGCTGGCCATCGTGCGCGAGATTTGCCTGGCGCACGGTGGCCGAATTACCTTGGGCGAAGGGCATGCTGGCAGTGGCCTTACAGTTGAGGTGATCTTGCCTCTCGCGGCGCCCGCTGCATCCGGGTGACGCACTTCCGTCCTTCCCGTTGCGAATTGTTTCAGACACGGATCGTGGACGTGGCGTCGACATAGAATGGTGCAATTCCGTTTTCTGCCCGCGCCATGAAAAAGATCCTGCTCGTCGATGATGATCCCGAACTGCGTCAGTTGCTGGCCACCTATCTCGGACGTCACGGCTTCGACACGCTGCTACTGCCCGATACGCGCCAGCTCGATGCCTATCTCGACCGCTATCAGCCGCAACTGATCGTGCTCGACCTGATGATGCCCGGCGAGGACGGGCTGGCCGCCTGCCGCCGTCTGCGCGCGCGCGGCGAGACGTGCCCGATCATCATGCTTACGGCCCGTGACGAGCCGGTCGACCGGGTCATCGGTCTGGAAATGGGTGCGGACGATTATGTCGGCAAGCCGTTCGATCCACGCGAACTGGTGGCGCGCATCGACGCCGTGCTGCGCCGGGGTACGCAGACGGCGGCAGCGCCGGTCCTGCAAGGGGGAGTGCTCCGCTTTGGGGAATGGGGATTCGATCGGGCCACCCGCCAGCTTTCCCGGGCCGGCGAATCGGTCGCGCTGACCAGCGGCGAGTTCGCTCTGCTCAACGCTTTGGTAAGCAACGCGGGACGGCCGATGAAGCGCGAACGCCTGCTCGAGCTGACACGCGGTGACGACAGCGAATCCTTCGACCGGGCCATCGACGTGCAGATCCACCGCCTGCGGCGGCTGATCGAGGAGGATCCTTCCCACCCCCGCTATCTGCAGACGGTGTGGGGCGTCGGCTACGTATTCGTTCCCGACGCTGACACGTCCGCCGAGAGTGCTTCGTGAAATTCCGACTGTTCCCCGATTCGCTGGCGCTGCGCACCGTTTTTCTGGTGGTCGCGGTGATCGCCGTGGCGGAGATCACGACATTTTCGCTGATCCTGGAAAATCGAGGCGCCGACCACAAGAGCCGGACGGCCCGCTACGTCGCCGGTCAGGTCCGGCTGCTGCAAACGCTCCTTCCCGGGCTCGACGACGAGGCGCGCCGCCGTCTCGAAATGGCCGAACCCGACGAACAATGGCTGCAATTGCGGCCTGATGGCGTTCAGGTGCCGCCGCGTGCTCCCGAATTCGGGTTTGCCCGCGATCTGGCCAGGGATCTGCAGCATGTGCTTGGCGAACCGGTCAGCCTGCGCCAGGACCGCGACCCGCGGAGCGCCCTGTGGATCGGGTTCAATGCCAACGGCGAGCGCTGGTGGCTGATCCTGCCTGCACCCCGCTTCAAGCCGCAGCAGCTGCCGCATGACCTCTGGTGGAATCTGGCCATCGCGTTGAGCGTCCTGCTCGTCATCGCGGGCCTCTTCGTCAGCGGCATCGTCCGCCCGCTTCGCCGCCTCGGCGAAGCCGTTTCGGCGACCGGCGAAGGCAGCGCGCGCCGGGTCACGCCGGCCGGGCCGCGCGAGGTGCGGCGGCTGGCCGAACGGCACAACACGATGCTGGCGCAACTGGCCCGCGCCGAGGATGAGCGGCGCGAGATGTTGGCCGGCTTGACCCATGACCTGCGGGCACCGTTGGCACGCCTGCGCGTGCGTCTGGCGCTCCTCGAAAGCGAGGCCGACCGCAATGGCCTCGAGCGCGATGCCGAAGACATGGAGCGCATCGTCGATCAGTGCCTTGCCTTCCTGCGCAGCGAGGCCGGGCGATCCGGCGATGCCGAGATTCTGTCGATTGCCGATGCCGTCAGCGACGAAGTGGCCCGCCAGCGCGAACTTGGCCGGCCGATCGAGATGTCGGTCAGCGAACCGGCAGTTGCGTGCCGCGTGGCCATCGCCCGCGGCGACCTGCAGCGGCTGCTCGGCAACCTGATCGACAACGCCCTGCAATACGGCGAGCCTCCGGTCGAGATTGCGCTAGGCGTCGAACGGCCGGGCCAGGTGACACTGTCCGTGCGCGATCATGGCCAAGGCATTCCTGCCGAGGACCGGGAGCGGGCCACCGAGGCTTTCACCCAGATCGACCCGGCGCGAGCCACGCGTGGAAGTTGCGGGCTGGGGCTGGCGATCGTGCGGCGCATCGTCGAAAGCGCCGGGGGCGAGTTGTCGCTGTGCGATGCTCCCGGAGGCGGGCTTGCAGTTCGGATGGTTTTCCCGGTGGAATCGGCAGAGCTGAAGCGTTGAGTCGTTCTGGACGGCAAGTCTGGTTGAAGTGATCTTGTGCAAGCGGCTATCCCGCACTAGAATCCGATAGCTGGAACGTTTTAGCGACTGACCAGCCTGAAAAACTACGGCAACCTGAGGAGGATTCATGAACACCAAACCCATCGAGGGCATCGTCCCGGTAATGATCACCCCTTACCTGGAGAGCGGAGAGATCGACTATCCCGGTCTGGAACGGCTGGTCGAGTGGTACATCGCCAAGGGTGCGGATGCGCTGTTCGCGGTATGCCAGTCCAGCGAAATGCAGTTCCTGTCGATCAAGGAACGTTCCGAATTGGGCAAGTTCGTCGTCAAGCAGGCCGCCGGGCGGGTGCCGGTGGTGGTGTCCGGGCACATCAGCGACGATCCCTACAGCCAACTCGAGGAACTGACCGTGGCCGTCGAGACCGGGGCCGACGGTGTGGTCCTGGTCACCAACCACCTCGACCCGAAGAACCGCGGCAGCGAGGTGTTCCGCGGCAACCTGCAATGGCTGCTCGACCGTCTGCCGAAGGACGTACCGCTCGGACTTTACGAGTGCCCGGCCCCGTATCGCCGGATGCTGACCGACGACGAACTGCGCTTTTGCATCGACAGCGGTCGCTTCGTGATGCTCAAGGACGTTTCCTGCGACCTGGCGACGGTGAAACGGCGCGTGGCGATGACCGCGGGCACGCCCTTCGCCATTCTCAACGCCAATGCGGCCATCGCCTACGATGCCATGAAGGCGGGTTCGCGTGGGTTTAACGGTGTGAACACCAACTTCCATCCGGATCTGTATAAGTGGCTGTACACCTCGGGGACGAAGCATCCGGAACTGGCCGACGAGGTTGCCACGTTCCTCGTCCTGGCGGCGCTGTCCGAGGCGTTCGGCTATCCGGTGCTGGCCAAGATGTACCACCAGCGCATTGGGACCTTCGCCTCGATCAAGAGCCGGACCATTACCTTCGACGTGCGCGAACGCTTCTGGGCGCTCGACGCCATTCTCGACAAGGTGGTGGCCGGAACCGAGGCGATGCGCGCGAAGATTGCCGCGTTGTAAGGCTCCGGCACAGGATTGACTGTGGCGATGCGCGGGTTTTCGCGTGTCCGCCGCGGTCAATCGGGGCTATCATGTCAGTGACGCAACTACAGCGAGGCGGACATGAGTCACAAACATCTGCATCTGCTCCAGGCCATCTACCATGATCCGCCGAGCGCGAATATCCACTGGCGCGAGGTCGAGTCGTTGCTCGCCCATCTCGGCGCGACGATCGAATCGGCGCACGGGGCGCGTTTCCGCATCGTGCTGAACCGCTTCGAATTCTTCATGCATCACCCGCACAACAACTCGACCTGCCCCCGGCAGGAAATCAAGCAACTGCGGGAATTCCTCGCGCGGGCCGGAGTGACGTTGTCGGCCTACGAGGCCAGCCACGGAAGCTGATCTGCCTCAGGCGGATCGCCGCGTGACCCGGTGGTGCAGCGCACTGGCCGCGGCACCCAATGACAACAACCCGGCCATGCCGAGGGCCAGGGTCAGCGTCGATCCCCACAGTGCTGGCGCGATCAATCCGGCGAGCAGCGAATTGAACATGGACTGCAGGAACATCTGGCAGGACGCGGCGAGGCCGCGGCGCGTCGGAAACGGGTCGAGCGCGAGCAGGGTCAGGCTGGGCATGGTGAGCGACATTCCTACCGTATACAGCGGAATCGGCAGCACGCTCCACGGCAGGCTGGCCGGAACCCATAGACTGAGGCCGAGATTGCCCAGGGCGGCCAATCCCATCAGCAGGTAGCCGAAACGTATCGTCCGCGTCGGCGTCATTCGTCCGGCAAGGCGTCCGGAAATCCATGCGCCGCAAACCAGCCCAAACATGGCCGGGCCGAAGAGCCAGAGGAAACCGGTTTCCGGCACGCCGAGAATGCGGATCAGGAATTCCGGCGCCGACATGATGTACAGGAAGAAGCCGGCGAAATTGAAGGACAATCCGCCGCAGGCGGCGAGGAATGCCGGCGAAGTCATTACCTTCCAGTAGGATCTTGCCAGGTAGGCGGGGTGCAGGGACTGTCGCTTTTCCACCGGCAGGGTCTCGGGCAGCCATCGCCAGCAGGCGAAGAGCAGCAGCGCAATCGACGCCGTCAGGAAGACAAAGATCGAGCGCCAGCCGAACCATGCCTGCAGACGGCCGCCGATGACCGGTGCAATGGCCGGCGCGATGGCGAACATCATCGTGATGTGCGACATCAGGCGCTGTGCCGCCGGGCCTTCGAAGATGTCGCGCACGATGGCGCGGCTGACCACGATGCCGGCGCCGGCTGAAATGCCCTGAACCGCGCGCAGGACCCAGAGGTGTTCGATGCGGGTGGCGAACACGCAGCCGAACGCAGCCAGGACGAAAAGAATCAGGGACGCGATGATGACCTTGCGGCGACCCAGCGCGTCGGCCAGCGCGCCATGCCACAGCGCCATGAAGGCGAACGGCAGGAGGTAAGCCGTCAGCGTCTGCTGTACCTCCAGCGGAGTGGCGTTCAGCGACTGCCCGATGTCGTGGAAGGATGGCAGGTAGGTGTCGATCGAGAAGGGGCCGATGGCGGCCAGGGCGGCCAGCAGTACGGCAATGCCGCGCGGTGCAGCGACGGCGGGTGCAGCATGGGACATCAATTATTCCTTGGTGAAGCGGCGATACTGGACGGCTTCTGCAATATGCGTGGAAAGGATGGGCTCGCTTCCCGCGAGATCGGCGATGCTGCGTGCGACCCGCAGGATGCGGTGATAGGCGCGGGCCGACAAATTGAGCCGGGTCACGGCGCTCCTGAGCAGCGCGGCCCCGGACTCGTCGGGCTGGCAATGAGCATCGATTTCGCGAGGTCCGAGCCGGGCGTTGGGTTTACGCTGCCGCTGCAGCTGACGGTTGCGTGCCGCGGCAACCCGCAGGCGTACTGCGGCGGAAGGCTCTCCGTCCGGCGCGCCTTGCAGGGCTTCGGCGGGCAGCGCGGGAACCTCGATCTGCAGGTCGATGCGATCGAGCAACGGTCCGGACAGCTTGCCGCGGTTGCCCATCACCAAAGATCGCCGGGATGAACTTTTAATATTATTCAATTGGTTACAGGAGGTTAGCCTAATCATATTTGATTCGTTTTCAGCAATGTTAGGCTGAATTTTGCACCGGCAGACCAGGCAAGCTCCCCATAGTTTAGCGCAATGGGGAAATATGTCCTCGCCAGAGACAGGCGATCTCCGCTCCAGATGGCTTATTCGCGCGAGCCGTTCGACTTAACGGTCTATTTTGCACAGAAAGATTCGCCAAAAGTTTCGGTGCCCCGTGATCTATTCGCCAGAAGCAGCCCAGCGCACTTTCCCTCCACCAGATTCGTTTAGGCGAGAAACCACCTCATCCGAACCATCCTCTGGCAGACAAAACTGAAACGCAACGGTTTCGCCATGCGTGACACCAACCTGAGTTGCTCCCATCCTCTCGATTTCCCGCCGGACAAGCCCCTCCAATGCATAGGGAACATGGCAGTGAAGCACGTGGGTTTTAACGATATCAATCTTCTGCGCTGTGAGTAGCGCCTGTGCGACACAGTCCGTGTAGGCGCGAACCAGTCCCCCAGCCCCCAACCGAACCCCGCCAAAGTAACGCACCACGGTGGCCAGCACGCCTTCCAGATCCTGATGGCGCAGCACCTCAAACATCGGACGGCCAGCGGTGCCACTCGGTTCACCATCATCGACCGCGGCGGATTGGCCACCGGCCAGCAGCGCCCAGCAGACGTGGTTGGCGTTGGGGTGTTGTTCGCGTAACGCGGCTACGACTTTTTGCGCCTCGGCACGATCCGTCATCGGCTGCACACAGCCAATGAAACGACTTTTCTTGATGATGAGTTCGCTATGAACCGGGGCTGCGAGTGTTTTGGCCATGAATGCGTGGGGAGGATCTAGCGAAGACAGGCGTTGATTGCCTGCACGCAGCGATCCGTGATGTGTTCGGTCTGGGCTTTCATGACCCAGCCGGCTGCCCCCGTGACGACACCTTGCTGGTAGGCCCAGTGGGCGACCCGAATGGAGCAGGACACGTCCGCCAGAAATGCCGGCAATTCGCCCGTGAGGGTGTCGCCCTCGCGGCCATTTCTTTCCAGCCAATGATCGAGGTGGCGTTCGGCTGCCAGCATGTCGGACTTTTGCTGGTTGCACGCGGGGTGGGCCAGCACGAAGTTATGGGCAAGATCGCGGGGATATTTCGACCAAGGGATGAAATGGTCGACGTCAGCCGGTCCGGTAATGGTGTGCCCACAGTAGAAGCATTTGCGCGATTGCAGCCGTGAGAGCAACCTGGCCACATCATCCAGAGTGTTGCGGGGCGCGCCGAACATGAAGGATTCCAGTTCATCTGCGTGCCCGATCACGTCGGCGTTGCGCTGGTTTTCCCGCACGTGACGCACCCACCCGGCACGGGAGAGTTGCTGGATCAGGGGATGAAACGTCCTAAGCATGAAGGCCACGCCGGGCTTAAGCACAACCGCCCCGCGTGGATGGGGGTAGTCATACAGAAACGGAACCAATGCGCCGCCGAGATGCTGGAGATGCTGGACTGGCATGTCGGACACGGTTGCGGCAATCTTTCGGACGACCTGCGGCCAGGAGGCGAGTTGTTTGGCCTGCCCGATGGTCGATGCGCCTTGGGCGCGCAGCTCGGCCAACCCATTGATGACCGACGCCTGCTTGCCCAGGTTCTGGGAGAGGACCGCCGGCAGCGTGTCTGCCGCCCCCGAAATGTAGGGTACGGTTTGTGGCCAATACACTTCGGCGAATTTTTCAGCGATGGCAATCAGCGGCAGCGGTAACTCTTCATACGTTTCGCCAGCTTCGACGGCCAGTTCCGCCAGTGACATCAACAAGGCGTACTTGTAGGTCGCGACGAAGCCACCTTCCTCGAACAGCCGTTGGATGTGCTGGAGAAACTGCAGCTGCGCTTCGGCCGTTGGCTTCATTTGGACCAATAGTCGGCTTTGTCGGGAAATATCCAGCGGACACCGCCCCGGGGGTCGGCACAGTCGCCCTGATAGCGCGGGATGAGGTGGATATGCAGGTGCGGGATGGTTTGACCCGCCGCTTGTCCGTCATTGATGGCGATATTGAAGGCATCGGGCTTCAATTCCTTGTCCAGACGCCGTTTGGCTTCTTCCACCAGGTTAAACAGCGCATCGCGTTCGCCATGGCTCAGGTCGAACAGGGAGCCGACGTGCCGGCGCGGGATAATCAGCGTGTGCCCCTCGGAGATGGGGAAGCCATCACGGATGACGAGTCCCATCAGGTTCGAGAGTTGGATTCTTTCGTGCGGCAGATTGCAGAACGGACAGGCCATAGGTGCACTCGCTTGACGACAGTGATCAGACACCAAGATAGCAAGGATAACGATGCTTAATCGAATCTCACGATTTCAGTCGGTCCCGACCGATTGGAGAAGCGATTCTTCGCGGTCATCTTCTCGTATTCGAGCCGGAAACCTTTTCCCTCATAGACGAAGTTCTTGAGCCAGGCCGTTTCCTCATCCAGTCGCTGGCTCAGAACACTTTTCGCCCATACCTTCTTTTCGGCATTCCAACGGTAGCCACGTTCCCTGAGCGCATCTTTGGACTCGAACGGTGACCCCAGCGCAGAAACTTTAATCTCCGGCAACCGTGCATTCTGCAACAACGTTTGCATGGCGGTGACTTGCGCGACGGGGAGTGTCGTCTGCAGCACCTCCAGCAACGCATGGCAGTCGGTGGAGGCCCGGTGGCCGGTGTAATGGAAGCCGCATTGATAGGCCAGAAATTCCAGCTTGGCGCTGCCAAAGCCTTCGGCGGACCACGGGATCTGCTGGAAAGAACACGCCCATGGCTTGGTCGCAAAGACCGGGAAGCGCTGTTCCACGAAGATTCGGTCAAAGCTGGCGTTATGCGCCACCACCAGGGCGGTAGACGCCATCAAGGCCTCGACTTCGGCATCGTCGATGCGCTTCCCCGCCACCATGTCATCGGTGATGTGATGGATCTGTGTGGATTCCTCGGGAATGGGGAAGCCAGGATCCTCCAATTCGTTGAACACCTGGGTGACACGATACGCCTGCCCCGTCTCCGGACATACCTCGACAAAAACGATGCCGAGTTCAATCACCTTGTCCTTCTGCGCATTCGTCCCCGTCGTCTCAGTGTCGAGGATGGCGACGGTAATCAGTTTTTCGGGCGGCTGTTCCGAACAGAAGGTACTGTGAATCTCCAAGGGGCGGATGACCCGACAATTGGCACGGCCCAGCCAATCGGTTACGGAGGCGATTTGATCGGGGGTGGGGGCTTGGCTGAGGTCGATGCGGGTCACGGTATTCCCTGTCAGGGTGATCGGTTCTTCGGGCTGACTTAACCCATTATCCTAACATCCTCACTCATCCTGGACCGATGCCAGACGCAGACTCCTCGGCCAGCAGACCTGCCTTTTTTGTGGGTTCGGTGATTTTCTGCTTTCCGGTGAATGATGTAACGCTGTTTTCCAGTCACTATCCACAGAGTTGTGCACGGCTTCTGTGGGTGATCGTGGCTTCCAACGTCTGGCGAATTGACCAGCCTACTCTTCACCCCCGCCGTCCCCGCCGCCATTCCCACGGTGGGGTTGGATTCTTGCTGTTCCATAGCCCAGTGCGGTGCATCTTGGCCATGAATTCGGCTTGTTCGTAATCAACTCGCTCCTGAGGGGTTTGTTCTTTGGCGTATTGCTGATACCACCAAGCCATTCCCAATCGCACCTGCTCCAGTCCGACATCGTTACGGCCGAGAGACACGACGCAAACTTCCCGTTGATACCGATCCTGTTTTCGGCAGTCGGCGGTCGCGTTCTGCCCGAACACCATGGCCGAAAGGCTGGACTTGGATTTCTGCCCGAAATCCTGAGCCTTTTCCGGGGCATCGATCCTGGCAAGCCGAATCTTGTGCTGCTGGTGGGTCAAATCAAGTAGCGTCAGCGTATCCCCGTCGGAAAAAGCGACGACACGTCCGGAAAGCATTTCGGCCGTCGCCGTAAACGACAGCCAACAGAGTAACAGGACAACGACACGAATCAATTTCATAAGGGACGCTCATGAGAGAAATCATCTGCGCCAAACTCTCTTCCAACAGGAGACATTTCATCCCACGCCCGCATCTCGTCTGACAGCCGCGCAAAATCCTCATCTCTTCCGACATTTGGCATCTGAGCCAACAGCTCAGCGAGAGAGTATTTTGGCTGGCGAGGCCAAAATGTTTTCTGTTTAGCTATTTTCATAGGAAGAATCGCCTCGGTTCATTCGGGGACTGAAGTTACGAAAATGTTTCATCTGTGTTCCTCAAATCCGTTGTGATTGCGTGCTGGCTTGTTACCTCAGTCTTGCAACGGGGCGGATGTGTCTGTGTTGATCCAGACGATTGGATGGTGAAGAGGAAGACGTCCACACTGTTCCATAGTGTTGGTTCAAACAAATTCTTCATGATGTGAGCAAAGCGGGCTCGAACGGAATGGCCATCCATCTTCCTGCCGAACCGTGAAAGAAACCAGTAATCAATATCCTCTGGTGCGCGGGTGAGAAAAACCGGGCGAATGCCCTGACTGTATTGTTCTGACAACTCATCAAGCGTTCGGAAGATAGCTTCTAAATCGCTATCCTTCTCAACCGTCAGGGAAGACCTCTCAAAGATCAATTCCGCTTCCACCGTGCGCATCTGGCATACCTTCTCGATCTTGTGAGACAAAATAGCCGAACACAATAAAATGAGGAAGTCCCTGCATAGCGTTCGCTGTTGGTCCCTGGATTGCGGCGTGTGTTCGATCAAGTACCGATAATGTCTACCAAGACTGGATAACTCTTGGATCGTGCCCTGGCGACGTTGATCGAGAATTTCATTGATGGCCCAGGATTCGGTAACACCAAGTTGTCGCCGAAGTGCGTTCTTGCTTATCTGGCGGTCGTTTGCCTTTAGTTGCGTTACCGCAGTTGCGACATCTTCACGCGTGATCCAGTTTACCGACTTTGCTAATCGAAACTTCACGACGTCATCAAACCATGGCGGACTACAATTATCGCTCGCGCCGAAATCGTTGCGCGATATTTTGGCCTTTTCACATACTGCGACAAACCGTTCTGGCCAATCCTCAAGCATCCAAGCAGCACTCGAAAGAAGTACAAGGCGGACATTCGCCCGTTGCTTTTCGATGACCAAGCCTTTTTCATGAGATGGCAGAATCTGATGCAGGCCATCAAAGACGCCTGCTTCGACAAAATGAGAAATTTTGCGGCTAATCAAACGGCACGTACTCCAAAGGACTCGAAAGTAATCCCCTTGAAACTCGGAGAAAGCCACGTCCCTTATACCGTTGAGAATCCGGAAAAACTTGCCACTCAACAGATGCTTGTCGTCAATCTTAAGCGGCGCGTCAGAAAGATCATGACCACATTCGGGGCAATGCCGCAGGTCGGTCCAGCGTGACGCATAGCGACGACGCGAAATATAGGTCGCCGGCCAACAATTGCGACCGCAATTGGGACATGCTGTCTCCAGCAGGCAGTGATGAATCGGGCAATGTGTTATGAAGGCAATTCGCCACATTAACCGGAAATACGGCGTTTCATCTGCTTGGATGCATGCGGGGCAATAGCTGCTGGCGGCTAAACTACCATCAGAAATGCCCTTGTGACTAAGCGTCCAGCGAACAAACTGAGCCCCGACAACTTCTCCAATCGACCATCGTTCGAATTGATTGAGGCTCAACGTATGTAGCTGTGTCGATGAAATGTTGAATTCGTCTGATAGCCACTTCATCTCTGTGGGCGAAGGCATCAGGTCGGAATCCCTGACCTTGGGAATTGTCTCTGTTGGGAACCACAGAAAACCATTCGCTCGGCCACTGCGCTGCCGCCACGATGAAATCGATTCCCCGGTTAGAGGCGGTGGCCTGAGCAGAAACGGCATCAACTTGCCTTGATACCGGCCGGAGCCGCCGGATACCGAGCTGGTTTCAATACGTCAGCACGAATTCTCATCTCTTCATCGTTAGGGCATCGGTTTGGATCTCCAGTCGGGCGACGATTAAGTGCCCGAAACCATTGGAACCCATTCGCCAATCCGTAGTGCTGGCGCCATGAAGAAAGCACCTTTCCGTGTTGCGGAGGAAATCTGATCAATAATGCCATCGCTTCTCATTCATCAAATTCTTCCGCCTTTCGGCAACAAAATCTTTCAGAAGCATTTCTTCTAGCAAGTCAAGGCGCCACTGGCCAGCTCTTGCTTCCCATGATTTACCTGGGCCTAGAGGAGCCATTTCATTCAAATAACTGGCATAGCCAGCCCATTCGCAATTCAATCGATGGCCTCCACACCAATCGTCTTTTACAGCGGTGCGTCCAGAATTCTTATAAGCAGCGCAAATATCCTCAATATCCTGGTGGTCAGTCGTTCGAAGCCACCACGGCTTAGTAGACGCTTGCAGCTGCGGTGCCCAGTTGTCTCCGTTCCAATGCTTGCAGTTGATCAATTGCCTCACAACTCGAGCAGCAACAATCTCAGCCTTTTCAATGATCGTCGCAGAACACGACAAATGCCCCCACGCGCGCCACGGCGCGACGATCTCGTAAAAATGAGATTCCCAGTCGGGTGAAGCAGGTCTGTCCACATCACGAAAATCCAGGCCACATTTGCATCGATACAGAGAATGCTCCCGATGGATCCACCTTGAGCATTGCGGGCACTGATCCAACAAAAGCGACTGGTGCTGCTGACAACTGATCGATAGAAATTCTCGCCATTGGGAATCTATGATGTCGGTCTCTCGAAGGCAGCTAGGACACACTCTTGCTGCTTCAAAGCGCCTACAGGGGAGTAGAGACTGGTCTGGTGGTCGATCCGCTTGACAAGTAATCCGGAGAGTTTTCGGGCTTGCATGGCCGTGGATAACCGATTGCAAGGCGTTGTGCCCGCGGTCAATGATGTTTTGCATTGGGACAGGGAACAGCTCAAGAATCGCCGCGCTGCTTTCGAATCCATTCAATTTTGCCAACCGTTGAAGATACTCCACGACTCCTTCGTTGGCCGACGGTAAGGGACGCACTAGAAATAGTGGCTTTGAAGCCTTTTGTTCATGCGTACCCATCACTCAACCAATCTTCAAAAGGTTCCCCGTCATGGTCTAGGACTCGTATCGCGGTTTCTGGAGAAAACGGGTTTTCCTCTGGGGCCGCATCCAGATAAAGCCGCCTGAACGCTTCAGACAGATTGCTAAGCGAAATTGATTCCGTACCAGACTGAACTGCCAATTCCATCGCTTCGGTTATTAAGCCAATGATGTAATCTGGAATTCCATACGTTGCCATCCAGATTCGTGTTGTGGTGTCGAAGAGCGAAAGATCCGACATGCCAGATAGTGGAAGCTGTTTATCCAATTCAAATAGAAATCGCCGCATGCGAGCGACCCCCGGGTGCGATTTACATTCGAAGTAATCAATCCGCTTGTGTGCGGGACTCCGACGCCGCATTTGGTTGTTTGCTTTGAATACGTCCAGGCCCTGGTCAGCACCAAGTGAAACAAATAGTGCCGGCACGCGATCAATAAGATTGCGCACCCAATTCCCGACCTCTCTCACTCCTTTTAGTTTTCGTCTCTCCGGTACATCGTGAACATTGTCAATGAGTACGATTTCTGTCTTGCAGGCGATCAACAAGTGAGTTGCACGGTATTCAAGCTCATCCGCCCGACCGCGGTTCCATCTCGGGTCTCCCAATGCCTCCAGAAGTGCGGATGACATGGATATTGATGATGGTTTGGGGGGGACGTTAAAAGAGACACATCGACGATATGTATACTCCAGCGTGCGCACATCCGGACGCAGTGATCCGATGAAATTGGCGAGCGTCGATTTGCCACCACCGGTAGGCGAGATGATGCTGAGGGCGGCCCCTTTTTGCTGATTTATGGCCCGATCCGCTCGGCGAATGATTTCCACAATCGATTCTTTGAATTGTGGATGCATCACAAGGATTGTTGGCATATGGGCTCGTCGCTTATCGAGGGTAGCGCCATGCCAATTGGCTTTGTACTGTGTTTCAGCATCTGTAAGGGCTGGTGTGTTCATAGCTTAGCATTCACTGGAATAGTGTCTTTGCATCGCTTGCAACTGCAGATTGCCTCGCAACGCTTCTGAATCTACGATCCCATCAGTTTTTTGATTTTGCGCGAGAGGCATCGCCAGGCAGAGTCGGAGAAATATCAGAAACTCGACATCCATCGCAATTCGCTCAGCATTGAAATGCCACGGCACAAATCACATAATCTCGGCGAGATTCCACCCTTCATCCTCATCTTCCATCTCGACTTCTTCAATTTTGAGTATGTGATCTTCAAGATCTGTAACCACCATAGTTTTCGAGCTCTCCGGTACTTTTTTAGAGATAGCTGGGTCGGTCGCGGGAATAATGCCAGTAACTGCTGAGCGCTTACGATCCTTCAGCTTGTTCGAATAGCGAAGTTTCTCTGTGAGAATTCTGAGTTCTTCGCGATAAAGCAGAAGCTGTGGAATTGACGGATTCCGCACTCGATTCTCACGAGCCATCTTGCAAATCAACTTATGCTGATATAAAGACAAGCCGTCGGCATATTCTGGATTTGTGCACGGAACAGGTATGTAGGCTTTCATCACCGGATCGTGAACGTAGATTTCTTTCAAGGTTTCTGGGTTGAAACGAAAATCTGCGTCGGCGTTGTGGCCGTATCGTCTCCGTAGAGCTGTCAAGTACGGAGCTGAGTAAGTAAGGCCACAAAAGAGAATCCCTTCAGGCCTGAACTTAAGCGTCTTATGAAGGCATGGAATTAGCCGGTAGCCGAAAATGTCCCTCGGAATACGCGGCTTTGAGTAACGCATTCCCACATGCCATTTCTGGCGTGGGGTTTGTCCGTCTTCCAGTGGAGTATTCGAATATTCGTCGTACACCCATTTCATGAGAAGCTGTTTGAAAGGGCGTAATCCGATATTGGCAGAAGCCATGCCGTCAGAGAGTCCATCCCGTAGTTTTTTATCTCCACGATAACCTGGCAAGGTGGAAAGAAAATCTCTCTTCACTCGACCGTTCCACCCCTCCTGTTCTGCTTTCTCAGTTGGAGTTTTGGGTTTGGCCCAGCCGGGGATGAAACCCATCGAAGCCGCAGCCAACTCAATCTCTTTGGCATGGTTGTAAAGAGTGTTGTCAAAAATTATGACCCCAGGTTTGCCGTAAAACTCACACTCTGTTTTGCACTCAGCAAAGTCTGGGTCCTCGGGATTCTTGGGTAGAATCGCTTTGACGATGGCGCTAATGGCACTCCAGACGCTTCGCGGTTTCTGCGATATTTCAAGGCCTGGTACGACTTGGGTGTCCTGATCGATCGTCCCCGTAAGATATCCACGCCCGCTGGGCAATCCGGAGCGTTCGTCAATCAAGAAGACCATGGTGTCAGTATCATCTGTTTCGAAAACAGCCAATGGAAAGCCTGCCTTTTCCCGCGGATACCAGTCGCGGTACTGTTTGTCGGCAAAAACTTTTCCCCGGTTGCGGCGACACAGTTCGTAGGCACTAAATTCTGTCTTTACACGACGGTCAACTGTGGACCAATTCACCGCAAAAACCAGATCCGGACGATGCGGCTGTTCAATCTGCAATACGGACTCGATTTCACGTTGAACTTTGTAAGTTTGGACGCGGGCATTTGGGTCGGATTTTTTTCGATCCAGCACATGCGCAATCGCCGTTTCAACCTCTGGTGCGAGACGAGAACCTCCTTTCCCACCGCGCTCGGGAAAGTTTGGGATTACCGCCCGGGGATCTCCGCCTGACTTATCAAAAGGCAAGCTCCATTTATATATCCACGATGCTTTTACCGACTCTCTGTCGTTGAACCGGCGCTGAAGGCGATCAATATCCAGTTGAATTGTCGGATTCTTAGGCGATAGGCAGGTGTAGCCCAAGTCCCTCAGTGAAAGGATGTATCTAAGGACACGAAGCACATGCTGAGTCTGCTTCTCAGAAAGGTCACCCAAGGGGAGACGCGCAAGGATCAATTTGTCATTCTCATCGAACACATCCCCTTCTAGCGCCATTCGCGTGTCGTCTTCGTCTGCCAATACCACCTTGCCTGTAGCGAAATCCGCCAGCAAGCGAGATGACAGAATGACTCTTTCCTCGAGAGAGACCGTGTTTTGCAGCGTTGCGATGGATTGATGGATTTTGATCACTTGAAAGACAGTGGGCCCTGCCCTGAACAACTGTCCGACTTCGAGAGAAAAATCGCGCGGGGTGGGTTCATCGAATTGTATTGTGAGTGAATCACCAGATCCGGCTCGACCCCTACGTATCCGTCTACGTGCGCCTACCGGACGGCCGCATCCGCAATGTCGCGGAACTCCCGCCGGAAATCGACAGAGCCGCCCAGAAGATCCGCTTCACCTTGGCCGGCTCACTCGTCCTCGGCAGCACGTCGCCGCAATACCACATGAAGGCTTTCATCCCCTTCGACTCGGGCGCAAGCGTCACCCCCGCCGAGGGAACCTCGTTCAACGTGCCGGGCAGTCCGGCCTGGAGTCGCCTTGTGCGCACCGAAAAGTGCGGCGACGCCTTCCTCGACGACAAGACGGCGCGGCAGATCGCCGCCGGCTTTGAAAAGAAGGAATTCTGGCTCGCATCTGCCGACATTTGCAACGATGCCGTGCGGATCGACGACAGCGCGCTGCGCGAAGCAATTGCCACGGCATGCAAGGGGAAAGACAAAGGCGACAATCTGCCTGCGTGGTGCCCGAAGAAATCCGCCAAGGAGGAAGAACCGGTACGCGACAAGAAGAACGACAAAGCTACGAAAGATTCCGGCACCGGCAAATCAGGAAAAAAGGAGGAGAAGCCGGGCGCGCTGAATGCGCTCGACGAACTCGACAAACAAGAGATTGCTCGCTTGGATCCCCCTCCGCCGCCCGTCAAACAACCGGAACCCAAGCCGATGCCCCCGGCACCTGCGCCAGCCGCCGCAGTGGAACCGGTGCCAAAGGACGGCAAAGTCATTTTTGCCGAAGACTTCAAGATCCCCAAGGGTTGGCAGGGGCGTTACGAAACCATCGAATCCCCGGGTTGCGCCTACCTTGGCGCGGGAAGCGCGGGCATCCACATGGCCTTCTCTCCCAGTGGTCCAGTCTGGCGAGAGGTTTCTGGCTTCACACCTGGAAAATCCTACGAAATCAGCTTCGAAGTACGTACGCTCAATCCGGCCGATGCCGGGAAAGCCAGCTTCCAGATCGACGACAAGGTTCTGCACACCATCAGCAAGAACGGCAAGGTAAGCTTAAGCTTCAAGGCAAGTCAGCCGACCCACCGCATCAAGTTTGACTGGAAGGCGCAGAGCATCAAGATGGCGCCGGTGCATGTCACTGAGTTGCGTGTGGTAGGCGATGCTGGAGAGGAGCAAGTCCGTGCGACCGACAACGAACGCTACATAGGACTTTGGAAATGGCGACATGGAACTGATTGGAATTCTATTTCATGGTGTCTCTTAGTTGAAAAGAAAGCCGATGGAAAACTAGACGCGGGGATAAGTCTCGACTGTGATAAATCCTATGACATGCTGAGAGAATTCCAAGCAAAAGACGGAATCATAAGTGGAAAATGGGGCCGCAACCCCGAAGAATACGAGAACATATTCTCCCTGGATATAAATGCCATGAACGTTAGCGAGCAAAGTCGTAAAAATGGCGTGATGAACGCAAATCGTGATTACCCACTTACCAAGGTACGTTAGCGGGCGAACCAGGATGAACCTCAGAACAAAGCATTTCCCCAATTTCGCCAAGCACTTCGTCCGCGGGGCTGCATTAATTGCGTTTTCTTTTAGCGTATCTATATTTGCTGCCTCAATCGATTCCAATGCTAATCGGCTGCTGAAGCAGGCGGTAAAACAGGTTGAGGCTGGCAGCTGGAACGAGGCGATCGACGCCTTCGAGGCTGCACAGGCCACGGGTGCGCCCTTACCGGAAAGTTTCGGTTATCACTACGGGCGTGCGCTAGCGAAAGCGAAACGCTACGTCGAGGCACGTGTGGTGCTGGAGGGCTACCTCGCCACACACGCTGAAGCTCGTTTCGCGAAACCGGCGCTGGAACTTCTGACGGACATCCGCGCGCAGACCGACCGGCAGGTCCGCATCGCCAGTAAGGTCGCGGATGCGTTGTCGGCGGCAGCGATCAAGGAACGAGAGCCGGAAGCCGAACAGTTGTACAAGGACGGCAGATACGCAGACGCACTGGATCTTTACCAGACGCTGGCCGATCACGGCAGCGTCATAGCCCTGCGTCGGCTGGGCGAGATGTACCGGAACGGTCAAGGCGTCCCGCGCGATGCTGTCGAGGCCGGTCGCTGGTACGCTCGCGCGGTCGAGAAGAACGATCTGCCAGCCACCGCGGAACTAGGTGCGATGTACAAGCGCGGCGAGGGCGTACCTCCCAACTGGACGGAAGCGCACCGCTTGTTGAAGAAAGCGGCCGAAGCTGGCAACGCCTATGCCATGCGCGAATTCGCTTTCATGGTGACGTCCGGCCGCGGCCAGGAGGCCAACGTTCAGGAAGGTCTGCGTTGGCTCATCAAAGCGGCCGAATCTGCTCAACCCGAAGCGGCAACCTGGGCGGGGGAAACCTTGGAATTCTTCATGCAGCCACCGAACGAGGCAGAAGCCTTGCGTTGGTATCTACGTGGTGCGGAAAACGGAAGTCCTGAGTCTATGTACTCGCTGGTTAGGCTTTACTTCGATGGACGACCCGGCGTGCCCGCCGACCCCGCCGCCGCGCAGGCGTGGCTGGACAAAGCACTGGCTGCCGGTTCGAGTGGCGCCCACCTGGAGATGGCCCGACGCGCCTTGAAGCAAACGCCGCCCGACGAAGTGCTGGCCGATCAGTGGCTAGAACGCGGAGCCGCAGCGGGCTGCAGCACCTGTGCCTTTCGACTCAGCGTCCGAAAAACAGCGGCCAACCAGGACGACGAGGCCGTGAAATGGCTGCAGCGCGGCGCCGATCTGCGTGACCCCGAGGCCTGCTTTGCCCTCTCGGAACGCTACCGACTCGGTCAGGGAGTCCCCAAGGATCCCGTGCAAGAAGCCCGCCACCTGCGCTGTGCCGCCGAACTCGGGCATGGCGATGCGATGTACCGCGTCGGGAAGAGTTCACCGCCCGCCGAGGCCGTGTTCTGGTACGAACGGGCGAGTCGGTTAAATCACGCCGACGCCATCAAAGCGTACAAGGAACTCCTCCTCCGCGGAGAGAAAGGCAGCGGCGACCCGAGGCTCGCCAAGAAAATTTTCCAGTAACCTCCGTCAATAGATCCAGTTATTGAGTTATTTCACGCGAGTCTGACAAGGAATCACAGCGCCCACTTTCGCAGCGATACGTCTGTCGTGCAACGGTAAAGCCGCGCAGTTTGGGTACGTCGCGTGCGCCCCCCTTGAGGCCTGTGCCGCACAGGAACAGTCTGCCATGGCCGTCCGGGCTGGCGCGTTCACTGCGTGGAGTTGGGCAGCCGGCGAGTCCGAGCTGGCTCTTCAGGCCGCTGTCACCCTTGTCGCCGACGGAGGTCTTCTGCGCCGGGCCATCGCAAAACCAGTAATCCTGCTGGTTGCGATGACAGATAGCAACGCCTTCGGGAACCGTGGTCGTGGGCTTGGCTGGTGGTGTTGTGACGCTGGAAGTTGCCCGCCGAGTCTCTTCCCGTGATTGCTGTTCGCGCATTTCTTTGGAGCGAGCCTCCTCTTGGGCTTGAGCGAGGCGGGTGCGCTCGGCTTGGCTGCGCGATTCGGCTTCGCGCGCGCGGCGTGCTGCCTCATCATTCACCGCGCGCTGCTGCTCATTCGATTGACGATCCAGTTGCTGTTTTGCCGCCTGGATCTGGGATTGCATACGCGCATTACTCTCAGCAATTGCCTGGAACTCGCGCGCCGTTTTGGCCGACGCCTCGGGCGAAAAGACGCCAGGGCTGCGGCTTGCGGCTCGGCGCATATCTTCGGCGGCTTGTCGTTGCCTCTCAAAAGCTGCCTCACGCTCACGGTCTTTTACGGCTTGTCTGCGTTCTCTTTCAGCTTTTTCTTGTTGGAACTCTGCAT
>JARKPC010000256.1 GCA_029975435.1 Propionivibrio sp.
GACCTTGCGGACGAAGCCGCTGCCATGGCGCAAGGCCAGGTGCGTTCCAATGAACGAACCACCGATGTTGGCGGTCGCCATGATCACGGCGGCCAGTGGCAGGAAAAACCCGTTCGGCACGAAATAGGCGATCGCCGCCAGGTTGGTGGCGACATTCACCACTTTCGAGGCGGCCGAGGCATGCAGGAAGTCGAAACCAAAGAACCTGATAAACAGGAAGATCAGAAAGCTCCCGGTGCCCGGTCCGAAGAATCCGTCGTAAAAGCCAAGCGCTCCACCCACGATCAGCGCGTACACGAATTCCTTGGCCCCGGCGTGCTGCGGCCGGTGGATGGAACCGAAGTCCTTGCGCCAGAAGGTATAGCCCGCCGCGCCGACCAGCATCACCAGGATCATCGGCCGCAACATTTCCCGCGGGAGCCAGGCCACGGCCATCGCCCCCAGGTAGGAACAGGCGAACGCGGCGAGTGCCGCGGGCAGAATCGTGCCCCAAGGCATGGTGACACGACGGGCATAGCGCCAGGCCGCGTTGGTAGTGCCGACCACGCTGGAGATCTTGTTGGTTCCGAACAGTGTCGCCGGGATTTCCCTGGGCAGTACGGAGAAAAGAGCCGGAATCTGGATCAATCCGCCACCACCGACCACAGAATCGATAAATCCGGCAAACAATGAGGCCAATGCCAGTACGGCCAACAGGGAAACGTCGATACTCACGGCTATGTCTTTCCAGGGAAACCGGCAAGTTTAACCGGTGCGCGGAATCTGCGGCAAACGTTTACTTGCCGATACAGAATCGTCCGAATATCTCGCCCAGAAGGTCGTCGGCCGAGAACTCGCCGGTGATCGTGCCGAGCGAAATTTGGGCAAGACGCAGTTCTTCGGCAAAGAGTTCGAGTCGGGGAAGACAGGAGCGCGCCGTCACGAGACACTCGTTCGTCTGCGCCAGCGCACGCAAATGGCGTTCCCGGGCGATGAAAACATCCTCGGCGGGATGCCACCCGGCGATGCGCAATAGTTCCTGCTTCAGTAGTTCAACGCCAGCGCCTTGCTTGGCGGACAATGAGATGGCCGCACCGCTGGCTTCGTCATGCCTTCCCGGCAGGTGTCCGGCCAGGTCGATCTTGTTATGCACGGTGATCCGCGCCAATCCTGCAGGAAACTGGGCGAGGATGGCCTCGTCAGCCGCTTTCACGCCATGCCGGGCATCGACGATAAGGACCACGACATCCGCATTTTCGATCTCGCGCCAGGTGCGCGCGATGCCGATCTGTTCGATCTCATCGTCGGTATCGCGCAAGCCGGCGGTATCAATGACATGCAAGGGAATGCCCTGCACATGCAGTGTGCTGCGCACCACATCGCGCGTGGTTCCTGCCACCGGAGTGACGATGGCCAGATCGTCTCCGGCCAGGCAATTGAGCAGGCTGGACTTGCCGACATTCGGCTGGCCGGCCAGGACGACGTGCAATCCGCCCTGTAGCAGGCGGCCTTGTTGGGCACGGTCCGTCACCTCGGCCATTTTCTGCTGCAAGCGATCCAGGCGCCCGAATGCGTCGGCCGCCTGGAGAAAATCAATTTCCTCTTCGGGAAAATCGAGCGTTGCTTCCACGAGAGCCCGCAACTCGACGAGTTGATCGAGCAACGATCTGATCTCGCGGGAGAATCCGCCTTGCAACGAACGCACGGCGCTGCGCGCGGCCGCCGCCGTCGACGCATCGATCAGGTCGACGACCGCTTCGGCCTGGGCCAGATCAAGCTTGCCATTGAGGAAAGCGCGGCGGGTGAACTCTCCGGGTTGGGCCAGACGTGCGCCGAGATCGAGGCATCTGGCCAGCAACATCTGCAGGACGACCATCCCGCCGTGCCCCTGCAGTTCAAGGACGTCCTCGCCGGTGAATGAATGCGGAGCGGGGAAATGGAGCAGCAGACCGCTGTCGATCACGCTTCCATCAGCCGCCAGGAAGTTCGCCAGGGTTGCCACGCGCGGTAGCGGTTGTCTCCCGCTCAGCGCCTGCGCCAAGGGCAACAGGTCGCTGCCGGACAGCCGCACCACGCCGATCCCGCCACGGCCCGGAGCCGTGGCGATGGCGGCGATTGTCTCAGGCCTTGGCGTCGTTGGCGGCCTTTCCGCCACGTTCGATCATCCGTGTGATTTGCCATTGCTGAGCAATGGACAGAACGTTGTTGACCACCCAGTAAAGCACCAGGCCAGCCGGGAACCAGAAGAACATGATGCCGAAAGCGAACGGCATGATCATCGTGATCTTGGCCTGGATCGGGTCGGGCGGCGTCGGATTGAGCTTGGTCTGGATGAGCATGGTCACCATCATGATCACCGGCAGGACATAGTAGGGATCCTGCGAGGAAAGATCCTGAATCCACAGCATCCACGGCGCGTCGCGCATTTCCACGGCACCGAGCAGAGCCCAGTACAGCGCGATGAAGACCGGTATCTGCACCGCAATGGGCAAGCAGCCGCCCAGCGGATTGATCTTCTCGGTCTTGTAGAGATTCATCATCTCCATGTTGAGCTTCTGTTTGTCGTCACCGCAACGTTCCTTCAACGCCTGCAGGCGTGGCGAAATAGCGCGCATCTTGGCCATCGACTTGTAGCTGGCCGCCGAGAGCGGGAAAAAGACCGCCTTGATGCAGATCGTCAGGAAGATGATGGCCCATCCCCAGTTTCCGACAATTTTGTGGATGAATTCCAGGAACCAGAAAATCGGCGCGGCAACGATCGTCAGCCATCCATAGTCAACCACCAGCGGCAGACCTTGAGCCCCGACGCCCCCTTCGGCAACCGGCTTTGCCAGCTTATCAAGTATCGACTGGATCTGCGGGCCGGCATAGAGCGAACCGGCAAAGCTGGCCTTCGTACCTGGAGCCACCGGTTGAACCGGAACAATGACTCCGGCGGCAACCGCTGGATTTACCCCGCCTTCGAGCTTGCGCACATAGTATTCGCGCTGTGCCTTCTCCGGCGGAATCCAAGCCGAAACAAAATAGTGCTGAACCATGGCAATCCAGCCATCGTCGGCCTTCTGCTCGAACTTGGCGCTGCCCTTTTCGACATCCTTGAAATCGATTTTCTTGTACTTGCCTTGCTCGGTGTATTGAGCAGGCCCGGTAAAGGTACTGACCATGCGGCTTTCACCGGCGGGGGCCTGGGTATCCCGCTGCAACTGGTAGTAGGCATGGGCGGCCAGTTCGCGTTCGCTGCCGTTGTTGATTTCGTAGGCAACATTGATCAAATAGCTTCCGCGTTTGAAGGTAAAGATCTTGGCTACCTTGACGCCGCCAGCAGCTGGCGCTTCAAGCCGCAACTCGACCGCGTCGTCGCCGGAAGCCAATTCGCGCTTCCCAGGAACAATGTTGAACATCGTCTTGTGGTTGGGAAGGTTCTCGCCGATCAACCCACTCTGGGCAGCATACTGGTGCTTCAAATCGAAGAGCATGAACTGTTTCGACTTGTCCTCGGTGGCCTTGTAGTTGGCCAGTTCCAGCCCGACCAGATCGCCCCCTTGAGCGGCCACTCGGGCAACAAAAAGATCCGTCTTGATCTCGACGATATCACCCTTCAGCGCGGCCGAAGCCGGAGACGGCACAGCTGCCGGAGTTGCCGTTTCGGCAGCAGTCGTTGATGGAACGGATGGTGTCGGAACCGCGGAACTACCCACGGCTGCCGGAGCCGAGGCGACAACGGCGGGAGCCTTGGGCTGATTGAATTTTTGCCAGGCATCCCACAGCATGACCAGCGAAAACGAGAAAATGCACAGAACGATCAGGCGTCGATTATCCATGAACAGCCTACTCAGGAAAAATATTAGGGAACGGGATCAAAGCCCCCCGGATTCCAGGGGTGGCAACGAATGATTCGTTTCAATCCAAGATGGACTCCCTTGAGAGTCCCGTGTTTTTCAATTGCCTGTGCGGTGTAATCCGAACAGCTGGGATAAAAGCGACAATTCTGCCCCAATATCGGGCTGATCGCATATTTGTAGCAGCGGATCAGAACCAGAAGCAGTTTCATGGCCTAACGTCCAATATTGCGAGTTTTATCCAGCAACCTTCGAATCTCCTCGGCCAAGGCATTCCGATCAAGCGGCAAGGCCGGCTTTACAGCTAGGCGAACGATCAAATCATTGGCAGGCAAGTCGCGTTGTTTCGTGCGGAATGCTTCGCGAATCAATCGCCGGATCAGGTTGCGATCAACTGAACGGCGAAGAAACCGCTTTGCAACGACCAGACCGAGCCTCGCGCCACCAGCCTGTTCGATCCCTCGAGGGCGGTAATGTAACAGGAAAGTGGTGCTTCTTAGTGCCTTCCGGAAACTAAAAACGGATGAAAACTCATCCGTTTTAGTCAGTCGATGGCTCTTGGGGAATGCTGCTGGACGAATCCGGCCTTTTCCCTCAGGTTCTGTGGCGTTCAAACGGCCAAACGATGCCGACCCTTGGCGCGACGGGCGCGAATCACGGCACGACCGCCACGAGTGGCCATACGGACGAGAAAGCCATGGGTACGCTTGCGGCGAACTACCGACGGTTGATAGGTGCGTTTCATGTGAAAACCCTTGAAGTCATTACGAATTGAACCGTAGATTAGACCTTGATAAGGGTAATGTTGTCAAGTCCAAATTTTTCCCTCTGCTGTGGATAACTCTTTGACGGCAGGTTAAAATCGTGCCTTCAGCTGTACTCGCCGTTACCGTGTTTTCACCATCGACAACCATCAGAAAACACCCTGACTGGGCGGACTTTCCCCTTTTTCAATAATTGGCACGTTCTTTTCCTCTCGCGCATGATGCGGACCAAATGCTTTCGTACACTGATTGGTGCGATTTTCGAGTGCGCTCTTTTCCACTTCAACTGGTTTTTTTGAAACGCAAGTAATGAGCAGTTTTTGGAATTCATGTCTGAGCCAGTTCGAACAGGAGCTTTCGTCTCAGCAATTCAACACCTGGATCCGTCCTTTGCGTCTCGAGGGCGAGGAAAAGCCGGCTGACGGGTTGCGCCTCATCGCACCGAACGGTTTCATTCTGAAATGGGTAAAGGAGCGATATCTCGGGCGAATTGAAGAACTCGGTCAACGTTTTTTTTCGGCGCCAGTAGACATTTCACTTATCGTCGGTCAGCGAGGGCCTGCTCCTTCCCCGACCAGGACGGAGATCTCGAACCCCGCAGCGATTCAACGCCCGGCTCTGGCACCGGCCGCCGCAGACCGACAACAAGGCAGAACGTCTCCGGTCGCAGCGTATGAAAAGACGCGACTTATCCCGGGTTTCACCTTCGAGAACCTGATCGTGGGGAAGGCCAATGATTTGGCCCGCGCTGCTTCGCTTCAGGTGGCCACGAATCCGGGCGGTGGCGCTTACAATCCGATGTTCATCTACGGCGGTGCAGGACTCGGAAAGACTCACCTTATCCATGCCATCGGCAACCAGATTCTCGACCAGTACCCTGAAAAAGTCGTGCGTTATGTCCATGCCGAGGATTACTATTCCGACGTGGTTCGCGCCTATCAAACCAAATCATTCGACGCATTCAAGCGATACTACCGTTCTCTTGATGTGCTGTTGCTTGACGACGTTCAATTCTTCAATGGGAAGAACCGGACACAAGAGGAATTCTTCTTCGTTTTCAATGCTTTGATCGAGGCAAAGAAACAGATTGTAATCAGTTGCGATACCTACCCGAAAGATATCTCCGGGTTGGAAGACCGCCTGATCACGCGCTTCGACTGGGGACTTACGGTACAGATCGAACCGCCGGAAATCGAAATGCGCGTGGCGATCCTCAAGAAGAAAGCAGAAATTGAAGGCGTTGCTCTTGGTGATGAGGTGGCGTTTTACATCGCCAAACATCTGCGATCCAATGTTCGCGAACTCGAAGGCGCTTTGAAAAAGGTGCTGGCATATGCGTCCTTTCATGGCCGCCGAATCGACCTCGATCTTTCCAAAGAAGCACTCAAGGATCTTATTGGCGCTGTCAATCGGCAGATTACGGTCGAGAATATCCAGAAAACGGTCGCCGACTATTTCAAGATCAAAGTTGCAGACCTGTTCTCAAAAAAACGTTCGCGGCAGATCGCGCGCCCTCGACAGGTAGCGATGTGGCTGGCCAAGAATCTGACTTCGCAAAGCTATCCATCCATAGGCGATGCGTTTGGTGGACGCGACCACACGACGGTTCTTCACGCCGTACGAACGATCGATTCATTACGCGCAAAGGACAATGAATTGAATCACGATGTTCACGTTTTGCTGCAAGTGCTGAAGGGATAATCAACTAGTGGGGATAACAGTTTGGATAAACTGTGTCCAGTTAGTTAGTAAGTCGCAAAATTGCTTTATGTGGATAACTTATCAGTTTTTATCCACAGGCCGATACAAGAGTTTTTCATACTTGAATTTGTTATGTAATGCACTGTTAATTAGACGTAAATTCTAATTATCCACAGAGTTGTATTTGAGATTATCTTTATAGGATTTATATAAATATGATTCTTGTAAAAACCCAGCGTGACTTGCTTCTTGGTCCATTGCAATCGGTTTCCGGGATCGTGGAGAAAAGACATACCTTGCCGATCCTGTCGAACGTACTGCTGGAAAAGAAAGGGGACAAACTGACTTTCTTGGCTACGGACATCGAGATCCAGATTACGACTTCAACAGAGGTTCCTGGCGGCGATGGTGACAGTGCGGTTACGGTTGGCGCAAGAAAGCTCCAGGACATTTTGCGATCACTCCCCGAGAGTTCGGAAATCACGCTTAATCTTGAAGATAAGCGGTTGCAGGTCAAGGCAGGAAAGAGCCGCTTCAGCCTGCAGACACTACCGGCTGACGATTTCCCGAGAATGGCGATTTCAGACAGCGATTCCAGGAAAGTCACGGTTACACAAAAGCAATTTCGGCATCTTCTCGGACAAACGCAGTTTTCGATGGCCGCGCAAGATGTTCGGTATTACCTCAACGGACTTCTGCTACTCGTTGAAGGAAGCGAACTGCGCGCTGTGGCGACCGACGGACATCGTCTGGCGTACGCCAGCATGTCGCTTGGGGAAAATGTGTCGTTGCCCCGTCAGGAATTGATCCTCCCGCGGAAGACCGTGCTGGAACTGAACCGACTGCTTGCTGACAATGAAGATCCAGTGCAGATCGAAATGGCGTCCAATCAGATCCGTTTCCAGTTTGGAAGTATTTCGTTGGTTTCAAAATTGATCGATGGAAAATTCCCCGACTACGAAAGAGTGATTCCGAGCACATTGAAGAATTTGGTGCCTCTGAACAGAACCGCCCTTCTTCAGTCGATGGTCAGAGCGGCGATTCTCACGAACGAGAAGTTTCGCGGCGTGCGCATGGTATTGACACCAGGCAGCTTGAAGATAATGGCCGCGAATGCAGAACATGAGGAAGCTCAGGAGGAAATTGAAGTTGATTACTCCGGCGATTCGATCGATGTTGGTTTCAATGTCGGATATTTGCTCGACGTATTGAACAACGCGTCGTCTGAAATAATCGAGTGGGGATTCAACGACGCCAACTCGAGTGCTCTTCTGACCATACCCGGAAACGAGCGCTTCAAGTATGTCGTTATGCCGATGCGTATTTGATAAAAAACAATAAGTTGTAGAAGTTTCACGTGAAACATGAATTGGAAATTGCATGATTGAAGATCTTGGCCAACCTGCCTACGATGAGTCGAGTATCCAGCAACTTGAAGGTCTGGAAGCCGTACGTAAACGTCCGGGAATGTATATCGGCGACACGTCCGACGGGACTGGCTTGCACCATATGGTGTTTGAGGTTGTGGATAACGCTATCGACGAAGCACTGGCCGGCCACTGCGACGATATCGTTATTACGATTCATGCCGATAACTCGATTTCGGTAGCCGACAACGGACGTGGTATCCCCACCGGTATCAAATTCGACGACAAGCATGAACCGAAACGCTCCGCGGCCGAGATCGTCATGTGTGTGCTGCATGCCGGCGGGAAATTCAACCAGAATTCCTACAAGGTTTCCGGGGGGTTACACGGGGTTGGTGTGTCGTGTGTCAATGCGCTTTCCAAGTGGTTGCGGTTAACGATACGGCGTGAAGGAAAGAAGTACCAGTTGGATTTTAGTCGCGGAACGGTCGTTGATCGTAAGGTAGAGGTTCAGAACGGGATCGAAGTTTCTCCTCTCAAAATCATCGGCAATACCGAAAAGCGAGGAACAGAAGTTCATTTCATGGCCGATGAGGAAATCTTCGGGCACGTGGAGTTTCATTACGAAATAATCGCCAAACGTTTACGCGAACTCTCTTTCCTTAACAATGGCGTGAAGATCCGCTTGCTAGACCAACGCACAGGAAAGGAAGAAGACTTTGCTTTCCTAGGGGGCGTCAAGGGTTTCGTCGAGTACATCAATCGTTCAAAAACGGTCCTGCATCCAAATGTCTTCTATGCAGCCGGCGAGTCTGCAATCGCCAATGGTCTGATTGGCATCGAAGTGGCAATGCAGTGGAATGACACCTATGCCGAGCAGGTGCTGTGCTTTACCAACAATATTCCGCAATCTGATGGTGGTACACACTTGACCGGACTACGTGCAGCAATGACCCGCGTCATAAACAAGTACATCGAAGAAAACGAAATTGCCAAGAAAGCCAAGGTCGACATTACAGGCGACGATATGCGCGAAGGCCTGGCCTGCGTTCTTTCAGTCAAGATGCCAGATCCGAAGTTTGCTTCGCAGACGAAAATGAAACTGGTTTCGTCGGAAGCCCGGCCGGCGGTAGAGGAAGTTGTCGCCGCCAAGCTTGCAGAGTTTTTGCAGGAACGGCCGATTGACGCCAAAGTGATTACCGGAAAGATCGTGGAAGCGGCTCGTGCCCGAGACGCCGCGCGGAAAGCCAGAGAAATGACCCGGCGCAAGGGGTTGCTTGATGGAGTTGGCTTACCCGGAAAATTGGCCGATTGCCAGGAAAAGGACCCGGCACTTTGCGAACTTTACCTCGTCGAAGGTGACTCCGCGGGCGGATCTGCGAAACAGGGGCGCGACCGAAAATTCCAGGCTATTCTTCCCCTCAAGGGAAAGATTCTGAATGTCGAGAAGGCGCGGTTTGACAAGCTGATTTCCTCCCAGGAGATCGCTACCCTGATTACGGCGCTTGGTACCGGCATTGGCAAGGATGAATATAAGCCGGAGAAACTGCGCTACCACCGTCTGATCATCATGACTGACGCCGACGTCGATGGAGCGCATATCCGCACGCTTCTTCTGACCTTCTTTTATCGGCAGATGCCGGAGCTGGTTGAAGGCGGCCATATTTACATTGCGCAACCACCGCTCTACAAGGTCAAACACGGAAAAACAGAACGCTATATCAAGGATGATCAGGCGCTCAATCAGTTCTTGCTGACCTTGGCGCTGGACGATGCTGCGCTGTATTCCAAGCTTGGGGCATCGGCTATTTCCGGGGCAGCGCTCGAAGAACTGGCGCGTGAATACCTGCTTGCCGAAGCCGTCATCAATCGCTTGTCACATCTGATCAATTCGGAAGTGTTGTATGCCTTGATTGACGGCAATCTCGAAATTGACTTGTCCACCGAGGTGGGAGCTTCGGCAAGCGCGGAGGCTCTCATGGCTGCGGTTGGTGCCAAGGCTGGAATACAGATCAGTGCGCGGTTCGATACAGCCGAAGAGGCATGGCAATTGCGTCTGGAAAAGATGCACCATGGCAATCTGAAGGTGTGCGCAATCGATGAGGATTTCGTCACCAGCGGGGACTATTTGCAATTGCGCAAGACCGCGACCATCCTCTCCAATCTTTTCGGCCCTGGTGCATACGTGACGCGGGGCGATAAGAAGCAGGCAGTGGCAAGTTTCGCCGAAGCGATGCGCTGGTTGTTAAGTGAAGTGGAAAGAGGGGTCAGCAAGCAGCGATACAAGGGGTTGGGCGAGATGAACCCGGAGCAGCTTTGGGAAACCACAATGGATCCCAACGTGCGGCGTTTGCTTCGGGTCCAGATCGAGGATGCGATAGGTGCTGACGAAATATTTACCATGTTGATGGGTGAGCTTGTCGAGCCTCGCAGGAACTTCATCGAGAGCAATGCGCTAGCCGCCCGAAATATCGACGTTTGATATCCGCCGACGCTAAGCGGTTGGGGTTATTTGCAAGCAATCAATGGCCCGCCGCAATGAACTGATCCATCGATGACGCTAACCGAGCTTCGTTATATCGTCATGCTGGCGCGCGAGAAGCATTTCGGGCGGGCAGCCGAGAAGTGTCATGTCAGCCAGCCGACCCTCTCCGTGGCCCTCAAGAAAGTCGAGGAACGTTTGGGGGTGACTCTTTTCGAGCGAACCTCTTCGGAAGTCCGACTGACGCCAGTTGGCGAGCAGATGGCAAATCAGGCCGAGCGGGTTTTAGTAGAAGCCAACCGTCTCAAGGAAATTGCCGGTCAAGGCAAGGATCCCCTTGTGGGCCCTTTGCGTGTCGGCGTCATCTACACAATTGCGCCTTATCTGCTGCCACGCCTCATTCCGGCCTTGCACGCGCGCGCTCCGAAGATGCCGCTCTATATCCACGAAAACTTTACCGTCAACCTTTCGGAACAGCTTCGACGCGGAGATATCGACGTTGCCATAATCGCCCTGCCATTTGCCGAGCACGGAGTGGTTTCCAGGGCGGTCTACGACGAGCCATTCTGTGTCGCGCTGCCTGTTGACCATCCGCTTGCTACCTGCGCGACGATATCGCGCGACCAGGTGGCGTCCGAGAATCTGCTGCTCCTGGGCAAGGGTAATTGTTTCAGGGACCAAGTCGTTGAGGCTTGCCCCAAGCTCTCCCAACCCGCAGTCATTGAAGGCTCGCTCGAAGGCAGTTCCTTGGAGACTGTCAGGCATATGGTGGCGAGCGGTGCGGGAATTTCCGTAGTCCCCGTTTCGGCCGCGGAGTCCTGGCCTCAGGGATCCAGTCTTCTGGAGATTCGCCGTTTTTCCGATCCTCAGCCAACGAGACGAGTTGCGTTGGCCTGGCGGGTTACTTTTCCGCGTCCGCAGGTCATCGATGTGTTGCATGCGGCAATCGCCGATAGTCCACCCGCTGGAGTCATGCTCATGTCGCGGTGAAAGCGGCTACCTCTGCCGCTCGTGTTTCACGTGAAACAGGGCGACTCCCCAGCCGTGGATGATCTATTCAGTCTTGCTACGTACCGAGGTCTTTCTGCCGGGAGAGGTTTTTTTCTCCGTGGCAGACTTCAGACTATTCGCGGCTTTCGGCTTGGCTTCTTTCTTCTCGAATTCAAAGCCAACTTTTCCGTCTGTCCCCCGCACCAGAAACGCCGAAAACTTCCGCCGGGTGCGGGCCGAGACGAACCCTCTCAACAATTCTGTCCGTCCAGTGGATAGCAGCTTGGTCATTTGCGCGGGCTCGACCACCTGTTGGAGAATCACTTTCCCCGAGCGAAAATCGCAAACCCGTCCTGAACCCACGGATTTTTCGCAGACGTACGCCATCCCGTGCTCGAATACTCCGGCCCCGCATTTTGGGCATTGTCCGAGCGATTGCTGCCCGGAAAAATCAATTTCCTCATTACCCGAATCGTCGCCTGAGCCCTGTCCGAAATCAAACTCGGGCTGATGAGCTTCATTGAGCCGGATAATGGCGTTAAAGGGGCGGCCCATCTTGTTACGGAAGCCGCTCAGCGGGCCAATCACCCTCTTGTTCAGTAATTCCTCGATCTCAGCCGCCTCGTACTGGCGACCGGCCACGATCTTCCACAACGAGAAATCGCACCCTTGGCACTGGAACTTCTTGTAAGTCTCCTTAATCTTTCCGCCGCACTTCGGGCAAGGCGTGGCGAGTTCGCCGAAATCTCCTGGAATAGTGTCGCTGTCATAACTCTTGGCCCGGTCGACGATGTGCTGCGTCATGGCTGCAATCTCTTGCATGAACGCATCGCGCGACATCTCTCCGCGCTCCATTCTGGCCAGCTTGTATTCCCACTCGCCGGTGAGCTCAGGCGCAGTGAGTTCGGGAATGCCAAGGCCGTTAAGCAAGGTCATCAGGGAAAACGCTTTCGCGGTCGGCAGAAGCTCCCGGCCCTCGCGGTGCAAGTACTGCTCGCCGATAAGGTTCTCGATGATCTGCGCGCGCGTGGCGGGAGTCCCGAGCCCACGGCCGGCCATGGCAGCCTTCAACTCTTCGTCGTCCACCATTTTTCCAGCCCCCTCCATCGCTGACAGGAGGGTAGCTTCAGAGTAGCGTGGAGGCGGCCGGGTTGCCGTGGCGTTTAGTGTGACTTCCTCGGCAGTGACTACTTCCTTCGGTTTGATGGCGACAAGGTTGCCTTCGTCGCCCTCCTGCCCTTCGCGCCCATAAACCGCGAGCCAACCTGGGTTAACCAATACCTTGCCTTCGGTCTTGAAAGGTTCTCGCTCCACGCGCGTGATACGGGTCGTGATCAGATATTCCGCAGCCGGATAGAACACGGCGAGGAAGCGCTTTACGACCATGTCGTAGAGCTTCTGCTCGGGTTCCGAGAGGTGCTTTGGTGCTTGTTGCGTCGGGATGATCGCGAAGTGATCTGATATCTTGGCGTTGTTGAATATCCGCTTGTTTGGAAGTACCCAGTTGCGCGCAAGGATCTGGTGGGCGAAAGGCGCGTATCTGGCCAGCAGCGTCTCGTCGTGGCCCTTGCCGATGCCTTCTCCCGTCAAGGTGCGAAGCGCATCCTTGACGTTGCCGGTATAGTCTTCGGGAAGTGCGCGGGAATCGGTACGTGGATAGGTCAGTACCTTGTGCTTCTCATAGAGCGCTTGCGCAAGTCCAAGCGTCATCTTGGCCGAAAAACCAAACCGGCTATTGGCTTCGCGCTGCAGACTGGTCAGGTCGTAGAGAAGCGGTGACAGCTGGGTTGACGGCTTGGCCTCCTCGGTGACCTCTCCTTTGCGCCCGGCGCACTTCTCTTGAAGCGCCTTTGCGCGTTCTTCATCCCATATCCGCTCGGCGCGCAGATGCTCGTCTTCGTCCGTCTTGCCCTTAGAGAAGTTCTCGTCGAACCAGCGACCCTTGTATTCGCCGTCGGCGCAGGCAAACGACGCTTCCAGTTCCCAATACGCGCGCGGCTTGAATTTCCTGATCTTGTCTTCCCGGTCCACGATCAGTGCCAGAGTGGGGGTCTGAACGCGCCCGACCGTGGTCAAGTGGAAGCCGCCGGTCTTCGAGTTGAAGGCCGTCATGGCGCGTGTCCCATTGATGCCTACCAGCCAGTCGGATTCGGAACGGCAGACGGCCGCGTCGGCCAGCCCGCGCATCTCACTCCCCGCCCGAAGCTGCGAGAACCCTTCGCGTATCGCCGGCTGGGTCATCGATTGCAGCCAAAGCCGTTCGACAGGCTTGGAGGTCTTCGCATGTTGCACGATATAGTTGAAGATCAGTTCCCCTTCCCTTCCCGCGTCGCATGCGTTGACCAGACCTGTGACATCCTTGCGCTTGATAAGGCGAGAAAGCACTTTGAGACGGGACTCGGTCTTTTCGATCGGACGCAAGTCGAAGTGCGGCGGAATGACGGGCAAATGGGCAAACGACCACTTTCCACGTTTCACCTCGAATTCTTCGGGGCATGCAAGTTCGAGCAGATGACCGACCGCGGAACAGATAATGTGGTCTTCGCTTTCGAAATATTCATCGTGCTTTGTAAATCCACCCAGGGCGCGCGCGATGTCGGCAGCGACTGAAGGCTTTTCGGCAATGATCAGCTTCTTGCTCATGAATTAGTTATGCCTGGAATAGCGGTGAAATATATATGTCTGCGACATCTGACGGTAACGCCATGGTGCAAGGCATGATAAAAGTACTCTGTCACGCTTGGCAAGCAACATGCGTCGGGCGCTGTTTCAAATCGGGGAACGGTGCGCGGAATAGCCACAGCGGCGGGTAATGACACCTTCAACGACTGTTCTCCAATCAGGCTAGTGGAGAAGCAATGGTTCGTCGTCGTATAGCAGTTCCTCGACGATCAGTGGTTCGAGTCCGCTTTGGCTGCTCCACAGCACCATCAGGACGATGATCTTGAGCTTTCCCACGGGAACCGGGTTGTCGTCGAGAACCATGGCCCGGTCGATGATGATTTCCCTCTGCGCCCCGGTTGTCAGTCCGGCGGACTCAAGAAACAAAAGGAAACGGTGGCACTCCATGCCAAGTTTGTTGCTTTCCTCGAAAGACAAGATGCGGGTGGAGCGATTGTCATAATCAAACGGATGGACGGGCGAACGCCTCAGTTCCGCGAGCCAGTCGAGTGCTTCTGAAATCTCTTTCTCCTCGAAACCAATGGCGCCAAGCTTGCGAGCCAAGGCTTCATGTTTCGGATGGGCTGAGAAGTCGTGGTAGTTTTCGAAGAGATATACGAGGATGTCGATCATGAGGTAAACAAGGCTGCACCCCGATCCGCCACCGTGGGAAAGGGTCGGGTTGCAAGAAAAGAATTAGTGGCTTTGGAGGCGCTGGTATCGGTTGCCGGGCAAACTGGCGATACGCCCTTCAAGTTCAAGGTGCAGAAGCATCACGGAAAGCGCCTCGGCGGTCAAGCCGGATCGTGTGACCAGATCGTCGATGCCGCAAGGATCATATCCCATAAGTGCCAGAAGTTCCCAACTCTCCGACGCGTCGCCTGATTCCTCCTGATGCTTCTTCGTCGTTGGTGGAGAGACCGGCCAATGCAATTCTTCGAGTATGTCCTGTGCTGCTTCAACCAACTTGGCGCCCTGCTTGATCAATTTGTGACAACCCTTGGCCTGCGGCGAATGGATCGAACCGGGTATGGCAAACACGTCACGTCCTTGCTCGCCGGCGAGCCGGGCCGTAATGAGCGAGCCGCTTTCCATCGCCGCTTCCACGACCAGAACGCCGCGCGCGATCCCGGAAATCAGACGATTGCGACGGGGGAAATTGGCGGCAATGACCGGCGTTCCGATCGGGAATTCGGAAACGATGGCACCCTTCGCCCCAATGGTGTGCGCCAGCTCAAGGTTGCGTGCCGGATAGATGCGATCGATCCCGGTGCCGATGAAGGCAATCGTGCCACCGCCAACCGAAAGAGCACCGCGATGCGCGGCAGCGTCGATGCCCAGTGCCAAGCCGCTGGCAACGACCAGCCCGGCTTCCGCCAGCGCGGCCGCAAATTTCTCGGCATTCTGGAGCCCCTGCGGCGTGGGATTCCGGCTGCCGACGATGGACAAGGTCGACTGGTTCAGCAAATCCAACCGGCCGCGGACGTACAGAAGGGTCGGTGGGTCCGGAATCTCAAGGAGCGCTTGGGGGTAAGCCGAATCGGCAAGCGTTACGATATGCTGGTCTTGCCCGGTTGCCCAAGTTTCGGCGCCGGCAATCGCCGCTTCATTATTGGTGTCGAGCAAAAGCCTGATGGCCTTGTCGCCGATCACCGCGCGCAGGGAAGCATAATTGGCGGCAAAAATCTCATCGGGCCAGCCGAAGGCAGTGAGCAGCTTGCGCTGGGTTTCCCCGCCAATGCCGGGAATGAGGGTCAGTCTAAGCCAGCTGGAGAGTGACCCGGGAGCTGACATCGCTCAAGGCGTGCGAACGAAATCGTTGACTTCGATGGTTCCGTCGGACTGCACAACCAAGGCGTACGAAATCCGCTCGAAAGTTCTGAACACGAATGCCAGACCGAAACGCTGAGCCGGTATGACAACATTGACCTTGTTGTCGTTCTCGTCGCGCTGGACGACTGTGCGGTTTCTTTCGAGCGCGAGAACGTGACCGATCTCGACACCATCTCGGCTGCCACGGCTCACGGACACGATGGACAGTCTGCCGCCAGTGCCCACACCGCCGTACACGGAGATAATACGGCCATCGATAGCGCCGTCGGGCCGGTGCGGGACGTAGTCAACCAAAGTCGGACGAACGGCCGGAATCAACCGGTCGCCCCGTCCGATTTCCTGCTTGGCGGTCACGACTTCAAAGATAGCCGGATCACCGGACTTGGTTTGCATCGCCGAGCCGAGGTGGAAGGCTTCGTATCCGAGAATCAGCTTGTCGTTCTCCGGATCGTAAAGTGGCTTGCCATTACGATAGACCTGCCAGTCCTTTTGTGCCGGATCGGCGTTGGCGACGTAGGCCGTGTCTCCTTTGCCAAGGAATACCCGGTCCTGCTGGGTGGCAACGATGCGAGCTGCAGAATCCAGACCACGTTCTTCGACAATCAAAGGCGTCGAAATGAACGGTTCGATGACGTTTGGCGGGATCGGCGGAATGGCATCACGGAGTTGTTCAGCGTAAATTTGCGGGCGCAACTGCGACTCGAGGCGCAGGAAAGGTTCCCCTTTGGCATCGCGCCCCAGGATAATCACGTCGCCCGGATAGATGCGGTGGGGATTCTTGATCTGGGCCTTGTTCATGCGCCAGATCTCCGGCCAGCGCCAGGGTTCCTTGAGGAACTTCGCGGAGATATCCCAAAGCGTATCTCCGGGCACGACGACATGTTGTTGAGGCGCTGCGTCGGCGAGCTTCAGAGGCTGATCGGCCGCGTTAACCAGGGCAGCGGCAGCAGCCAGAATGAGCGCGGATAAAATGCGGATCATCGTGTTATCCTCATACGAACGAGCAATCAGCACACTGTAGTTGCCTACGGCAATCCAGTGGCGGCGAACGGCAGGGCGTTCTGCTGGTTGTATCGCTGTCTGCCGCCGACATCGCATACAATGTGCAAATATTGCGCTGTATTTGTAGATGTTGCATTAGATTCTGCACGTAATTACTTCTTCGATCAAGCATTTTATGGCCTTACTTCCAATTCTCCGCTTTCCCGATCCGCGTCTTAAAAAGGTTGCCGCGCCGGTTCGGAATATTGACGCTAGCATAAAGCGTCTGGCGCGCGATATGGCTGAGACAATGTATGAGGCACCCGGAATCGGGTTGGCGGCTACACAGGTGGATGTCCACCTGCGGCTCATCGTGATCGACACCTCGGAGACGCACGATCAACTCCTGACCCTGATCAATCCGGAAATTGTGGAAAGCCAAGGCACGCAAGTGTGCGAGGAAGGTTGCCTGTCGGTTCCCGGCATATACGACAAGGTCGAGCGTGCCGAATCCGTTGTCGTGCGCTATCTTGACCTTGAAGGCGTCGAGAGGACGATCGACGCGGACGGGTTGCTGGCCGTCTGCCTTCAGCATGAGATCGACCATCTGGACGGCAAGGTGTTCGTCGAGCACCTGTCCCTGCTCAAGCAGACCCGCATCAAGGCCAAGTTGGCCAAACAAGCGAAAATTACCGCATGAAACTCATTTTCGCCGGGACGCCCGACTTCGCGGCGCAGTCCCTGAACGCCATTGTTGCCGCCGGTCATCGCGTGGAGTTGGTGCTTACTCAGCCTGATCGGCCTTCCGGAAGGGGAATGACGCTTCGTTCGTCACCGGTCAAGGAAGCGGCGGAGGCTTCGGGAATCGACGTATTCCAGCCTCTTACGCTGAAGGACCCGGCAGCTCAGGAACGTGTGCGCGCCGTGCAGGCCGACGCCATGATTGTGGCGGCCTACGGCCTGATCTTGCCGCAGGCGGTTCTCGACATGCCGCGATTTGGTTGCATCAACATTCACGCTTCGCTGTTGCCGCGCTGGAGAGGTGCGGCTCCGATCCAGCGCGCCATACTGGCCGGCGATGCGGAGAGCGGCGTGTGCATCATGCAGATGGACGCCGGACTCGATACCGGGCCCGTGCTGCTGTCGGGGCGCGTGCCGATCTCAGCCGAAGATACTGCGGGAATCTTGCACGATAAGCTGGCCGAGCTTGGCGCGCGGCTGGTCGTCGATACCCTGGCCAGGCTTCCTATCGACGCGGTTCCACAATCCGAAGACGGGCTGACTTACGCCGCCAAGATTGACAAGGCCGAGGCGCAGCTCGATTGGCGCTTGCCGGCCGTGCAACTTGAACGCCAGATACGCGCTTTCAATCCGTTTCCGGGAGCGCTGGGGACGCTTGACGGCGTGGCGGTCAAAGTCTGGCGAGCCGAATTGGTCACCGCTGCGGCAACGCCGGGTACCATCTTGTCGGTCGAGCGGAAGGGCATTATCGTGGCCTGCGGCGATGGCGGTTTGCGCCTCACCGAACTGCAGAAAGCCGGAGGCAAGCGTTTGCCGGCAGCGCAGTTCCTCGCTGGAAATCCGATCGCTCCGGGTGCGGTATTTGCCCTGCCCTCTTGAATTCTCGGCGGCATTCCCAATCTAGGAAAAGGCGGAAGATGGTTCCGCGTTAGTTCCGCAACCGTGAGGAGACTGCGACAATGCTTGGCAACTGGCTGAAGACGACTGTCCTGATGGCGGCCATCGTGGCCTTGTTCGGTGTCATCGGTGCTTATCTGGGCGGCGCCAACGGAATGATCATGGCGCTTATATTCGGTGGGGCGATGAATTTCTTCGCCTACTGGTTTTCCGACAAGATGGTGCTGCGCATGTATAACGCGCGCGAGGTCGATGAAGCATCGGCGCCGCAATTCCACGCCATGGTGCGGGAACTGGCGCAGCGCGCCGGTCTGCCGATGCCGCGTGTGTACCTGATCGACGAAGCCCAGCCCAATGCCTTCGCTACCGGGCGCAATCCGGAAAACGCCGCAGTGGCGGCGACAACCGGGATTCTTAATCTCCTCTCGGCGCGCGAGATTCGCGGCGTGATGGCGCATGAGCTGGCGCACGTCCGGCACCGCGACATCCTGATTTCGACGATATCGGCGACGATGGCCGGAGCCATTTCGGCGCTGGCCAACTTCGCAATGTTCTTCGGCGGTCGCGATTCCGAGGGGCGTCCGGCCAACCCCGTCGCCACCATTCTCGTGGCCCTGCTTGCCCCGCTCGCGGCCGCGCTGATCCAGTTGGCCATCTCTCGCTCGCGCGAATTCGAAGCGGATCGTGGCGGCGCCGAGATCAGCGGCGATGCGAATGCGCTGGCCGATGCGCTGACCAAGATCGACCGCTACGCTCGCGGGATTCCGATGCAGGTGGCAGAAGAGCATCCGGCCACGGCGCAGATGATGATCATGAATCCGCTCTCCGGCGGCGGCATCGCCGGGTTGTTCAGCACACACCCCGCCACCGAGGAGCGGGTGGCTCGTTTGCGGGCACTGGCTGCCGGTTATCGCTGACCGGCTTGCCGTTTGGCCTTGATCGACTGATTGAGCAGGTCGGCCAGGCGGTAGCCCGCCTGCGCGACGCGCCGGTCGGCGATCTCCCGGCTCCTTTCGAAAAAGGCCTCGGTGATCGTCGGTATCGTGCCTGGTGTTCTGTCATTTCCCGGCGGATAGGCGCTGTCACGCGCGATCAGCCAACTTTCCTCGATCCAGCGATGGCTTGAAGTGGCCCCGGAGGAATAGGCCGGACGAGGATGGACACTTATCAATACCCGGCTGGCCTGGTCCAGCTTGTCCCCGCGCAACCAGGGCGGTCCCGGCAAATCGTCCCATAAGGAGTGCAGTGTCGAAACTGGCTTGCGTGAATTGAAGGGGTTGTGCACCTCCAGGCCGTTACCCAGCTTGTCCCACTTTCCGCTGGCGTCGAGGCGGACGCTCGTATGCAGAGGCTGGTGCGCGTCGCCAACCAGATGAATGACCCACGGCAAGGCGTAGGTGCGTTCGGCATCCGCATCCGGAGTCCCGAGTGTCTTGGCCAGCGCCACCAGTTGCTTGTCGATCTGCCCGGAAAGCGGCGTCGCATCCGGAGTGGCGTTGAGTGGAATATTCACGTAGTGCCAGCTGCGCCGGCGTTCCATGTCGGGAAATCCGGGCAGAGTCGGCGTCGTGTCGCCGCTGCCTGCCGAGTAGAAGCGCTTGTCGTCGCGTATCTCGTCCGGCCAGGTCGAGGCCTCGATGAAGATTCTTCTGTCGCTGTCTTCCTCTCCTGCTCTCCTGATCCACCGATCGTGATCGGGATGCTGCCGCAACAGCAGGGTAACTTCGTCGCGCACGTCGGGACGCAGATGTTCCCAGGCGATCGCCGCGACCAAACGGTGTCCGGCGGCATTCCAGGCCTGGGCGGATGACGGGGCAAGGGCGGCCAGCGCCGCGAGCAGCGAGAAAATCCTGCAAGAACAAGCCGGGCTACCGGTCAAGCGCTATGTCCTCATGGGAAACCGGGTCTTCCAGCGGTTCCAGATGGGTGATGACGGTGGTGCGCGGCAGCGCCGCGCGAATTTCACTTTCCATACGCTCCGCCAGATTGTGTCCTTTGCGCACGGACCAGGCGCCAGGAACCAATACATGGAATTCGACGAAACGGCGCGCGCCCGACTCGCGTGTGCGCAGCGCGTGATGGTCTATTCCTTCGTCGCGGTAACGCGACAGGATGGCTACGACTTGAGCGTGATCTTCGGGCGGCAAGGCGCCATCCATCAGACCCGACGTCGAACGATGCACCAGCTTCCAGCCGGTCCACACGATATTCACGGCGACCAGCAGAGCGATCAGGGGATCCAGCCAGAGCCAGCCGGTCAGGCCGACGGCACCGACGCCGACGATGACACCCGCCGAAGTCCATACGTCGGTCATCAGGTGATGGGCGTCCGCTTCGAGGGTCAACGATCGGTGTTCCCGTCCCGCGGCAAGCAGGATGCGGGCAGTAGCGAAATTGACCGCCGAGGCGACGACCGAAACGGCGAGACCGATTCCCACGTCTGACAATGGTTGTGGATCGAGCAGGCGTTCTGCGGCGGACACGCCGATGGCCGCTGCCGCCAGGAGGATCAGGAATCCTTCGAAGCCGCTGGAGAAGTACTCCGCCTTTCCGTGTCCATAGGCATGCCGGTCGTCAGCGGGTTGCTCGGCGATCGTCAACATGGCCAACGCCATCATGGCCCCAGCAAGATTGACGATGGATTCGAGAGCGTCGGAGAGCAGTCCGACCGAGCCAGTTAACCTCCACGCGACCGCTTTCAAGGCGATGGTGCCCACGGCCGCAAAGATGGATAACCAGGCAAAACGCTTTAGCGAAGGTGTAGTCATCCGTCAATTATGGCAGGTGAAAGAAGAACTGCCAAAAGCGGGAACATGGCAGTCCTTTACACAGGCCGCCGTGTCAGGCGCGTGCGTTATGGTTAAACTGCTCGCTTCCAGGAAAAAAGCCAACACGCTTGCGAGGTCAGGATGCACGACGAAACCACTCCTCTCGACGCCGATGAACTTATGATATTTGCCGATCGCATCGACCGCTTGCCGCCTGCCGAAGCGGAATGGGTCGGCCAACTCTTCCAGGAATGCCTGCGGGCACGGATGCATGAGGCCGAACTGCTGGAGAACCAAGCCGGCGAAGCGGTTCCAGCCGAGGACGGCGGGGATCTCGACGTGCAGTTGGCACAAGTCGCCCTGGATGCCGCCGAGTGGCTGAAAACACTTTGGGACGTCGGCTACATGGGGGCGGGTAGCTTTCCGTCGAAACCGCGCACGGCCTTTCCCTTGATCGGACTGGAGGATGTGCTGAAGTCTTCGCTGTTTGCGCGAATTCGCTGCGGTAAGCGCCCACTTCCTTTCCCGCCCCCTACCCGAAAGGGGTTGCCCTGGCACGATCTGCTCGATGGAGCAGCGGACGAGCATGCGGTGGACGCGGAAATCGTCAGCGACGACCAGGGTGTGGCGACGGGGGCGATTGTCGAGGGTTGCGCAGAATGGCAAGTCGTCGAACAGGTGGCGAAAGATCGTGAATACCTCGTCCAGCATCGCGGCATGGGGCCCTTGTTCCGCTTGCGTGTGGATTCGTTTTTCTCGACCTTGCAGCGGCAACCCCCGCATTGGGAGCGCCAGATTCGTTTCCAGGAACGCGGCGGGGTGCGCAGTTTCACCTTGCTGTGGCCGAAGGCCGACGGAAACATGCAGGACGTTCCGTTGCGCGCGGCGACCTGGGAGCGGGCCGAGTCCGAGGCGGATTACTGGATTGCGACGAACAGTCCGGAAATGTACGGCCAGGTCCGCTTCGAGCGCATCGAATCGAGTTGAAGGCGGGCTACAGGAAGACCGGTTCCGGCGTCAGTTCTACGCCGAACTTTTCCACCACGTCGTGCTGCACGGCCTGCATCAGGGCCACCACGTCGGCCCCTGTCGCTCCGCCGCGATTCACCAGCACCAGCGCTTGCTTCTCATACATTCCAACCGGTCCGAGATCGCGGCCTTTCCAGCCCGCCTGCTCGATCAGCCAGCCGGCGGCCAGTTTTACCCGGCCGTCGGGCTGCGGGTAGTGCGGCAGTCCCGGGTGCGATGCCAATAAGCGCTCGGCAGCTGCTGCTGCCACGACCGGGTTGTGGAAGAAGCTGCCGGTGTTGGGTAGTACCGCCGGATCGGGCAGCTTGCGCCGGCGCACGGTGACCACCGCATCGCCGATCTGCCGGGCGTCGGGTGTGGCGATGTTCCGAGCCGCGAGTTCGGCGGCAACGTCGGCATAGCGCGTCAATGGCGCCCAGGCTTTGGGCAAGCGGAGAGTGACGTCGGTGATCACGAAGCGTCCGTCGAGATGCCAGCCCTGCTGCTTGAACACGCTGTCGCGGTAGCCGAAGCGGCAGGCGGTCCGATCGAAACGCACGATTTCTCCGGTCTGCATGTCGAACGCCATCAATGCATGGAAACGCTCGGCCAACTCCAGCCCGTAGGCGCCTATGTTCTGGATCGGCGCGGCGCCGACGGTGCCGGGAATCAGCGCCAGGTTCTCCAGCCCCGGCCAGCCTTGCGCCAGGGTCCATTGCACAAAGTCGTGCCAGTTTTCCCCTGCACCGGCGCGCACGTACCAGGCGTCGGCGTCCTCACCGGCCAGTTCGCGTCCGCAAATGGCCATGTGCAGCACAAGGCCGTCGACATCGCCGCTGAGCACGAGATTGCTGCCGCCGCCAAGAACAAAGAATCGGAGATCACCCGGAGCATAGGAATTGACCAACTCCACGAGCTGCCCGACATCCGTGATACGTGCATAAAGCGCCGCGTGCGCTGGCAGGGCCAATGTGTTGCGCTGCGCCAGATTGGCCTCAAGTTCGACAAAATCCGGCAAGCTCGCAATTCGCATCGTGACTGGATCCGGATTACAGCACGGGGGCCAGCCAGCGGTCGGCCTCGCTAATGCTCATGCCGGTGCGTTGCGCCCAGTCTTCCAGCTGGTCGCGGCCGATCTTGCTGACCGCGAAGTACTGCGCCTGCGGATGGGCGAAGTAGAAGCCGGAGACCGAGGCGGCCGGGGTCATGGCGAAGTGTTCGGTCAGGCCCATGTCCGCGTTGGCCGGAGCGTCGAGCAGGCGGAACAGGTCGCCCTTGGCCGTGTGGTCCGGGCAGGCCGGGTAGCCCGGCGCCGGGCGGATGCCGCGATATTCCTCGCGGATCAGCGCATTGTTGTCCAGTGCTTCCTCGGCAACGTAGCCCCAGTAATCGCGCCGCACCTGCGCGTGCAGCCACTCGGCGCACGCTTCGGCCAGCCGGTCGGCCAGGGCTTTCAACATGATCGCGCGATAGTCGTCGTGCGCCGCTTCGAACTCGGCGAGCTTCTTCTCGATGCCGAGCCCTGCGGTGACGGCGAAGGCGCCGATCCAGTCTGCTGTACCCTTGCCAGCAAGGAAGTCGGACAGGCAATAGTGCGGTTTCCCCGCCGGCCGCTCGTGCTGCTGGCGCAGGTTGTGCCAGACCATCTGCACCTGGCTGCGCGTTTCATCCGCGTAAATCTCGATGTCATCGCCGGCGGCGTTGGCCGGGTAGAGTCCGAAGGCGGCGTTGGCCGTCAGCCACCGTTCCTGGACGATCTGCTCGAGCATCGCCTTGCCGTCGGCGAAGACCGACCGGGCCGATTCGCCGACGATGGCATCGTCGAGGATCTTCGGGAAACTGCCGGCCAGATCCCAGGTCTGGAAGAACGGGCCCCAATCGATGTAGTCGACCAGCGTTGCCAGATCGACCTCGCGCAGCACATGCAGGCCGGGTTTGCGCGGGGCGACGGGACGGTAACCAGAATCGCCGTTCCAGCGGAACGCGTTTTGCCGGGCTGCTTCGAGCGAAACCAGCGGCGTGGCTTTCTTGCCTGCATGCTGCTCGCGAACGCGCACGTAATCGGCGGCGATCTCGTCCTTGTAGCCGGCGGCCTGATCGATCGACAGCAGCTTGGTGACGACGCCGACAGCGCGCGAGGCGTCAGGCACATAGACCACGGTTCCCGCGTAACTGGGCGCGATCTTGATCGCCGTATGTGCGCGGCTCGTTGTCGCTCCGCCGATCAGCAAGGGCACGTCGAAGCCCTGGCGCTGCATTTCTGCGGCGACATGGCTCATTTCCTCCAGCGACGGTGTGATCAGGCCGGACAGTCCGATGGCCTGTGCGCCGTGCTCCTTCGCCGCGTGCAGGATCTTGTCGCAGGAGACCATGACGCCGAGGTCGATGACGTCGTAGCCGTTGCAGCCGAGCACCACACCGACGATGTTCTTGCCGATGTCGTGCACGTCGCCCTTGACCGTGGCCATGATCACCCGGCCCTTGCTGGCCGCGCCGGTGCGGCGCTTTTCCTCTTCGATGTACGGGATGAGGTGCGCGACGGCCTGCTTCATGACGCGCGCCGACTTGACCACCTGCGGCAGGAACATCTTGCCGGCGCCAAAAAGGTCGCCGACGACGTTCATGCCGCCCATCAGCGGCCCTTCGATGACCGCCAGCGGCGGCTTGCCCGCGGCTTCGAGCGCGGCGCGGCATTCCTCGGTATCGGCCACGACGAAGTCGGTGATGCCCTTGACCAGCGCGTGTTCAAGGCGCTTCTCGACCGACAGCTCGCGCCAGCTCAAGTCCGGCCCGGCGTCCTTGGCCTTGCCTTCTCTCACGGTCTGCGCAAATTCGACCAGCACCTCTCCGGCGTCGGGCGAAGCGTTGAGCACCACCGCTTCGACCTTCTCGCGCAGCGCCGGATCGAGATCGTCGTAGATGCCGACCATGCCGGCATTGACGATGCCCATTGACAGCCCGGCCCTGACCGCGTGGTAGAGAAAAACGGTGTGGATGGCCTCGCGCACCGGGTCGTTACCGCGGAACGAGAAAGAGACGTTGGAAACGCCACCGGAAATCTGCGCATACGGCAGGTTGGCGCGAATCCAGCGGCAGGCCTCGATGAAATCGACGGCGTAGTTATTGTGCTCCTCGATGCCGGTGGCAATGGCGAAGATGTTCGGGTCGAAGATGATGTCTTCCGCCGGGAAGCCGATGCTGACAAGGAGATCGTAGGCGCGCTGGCAGATTTCGATCTTGCGCGCGTAAGTGTCGGCCTGGCCCCGCTCGTCGAAGGCCATGACGATTACCGCGGCGCCGTAGCGGCGCGCGAGTTTGGCCTGCTCGAGGAATTTGGCCTCGCCTTCCTTCATCGAGATCGAATTGACGATGCCCTTGCCCTGGACGCACTTGAGGCCGGCTTCGATGACTTCCCACTTCGACGAGTCGAGCATGATCGGCACGCGTGAAATGTCCGGTTCCGAAGCAATCAGCTTGAGGAAGCGGTCCATCGCGGCGACGGAATCGAGCATTGCCTCGTCCATGTTGATGTCGATCACCTGCGCGCCGTTCTCCACCTGCTGTCGGGCGACGGCGAGCGCGTCGTCGAAACGGCCTTCGAGGATCATGCGGGCGAAGACCCGCGAGCCGGTAACGTTGGTGCGCTCGCCGACGTTGACGAACAGCGAGTCAGGTCCGACGTTGAACGGCTCCAGGCCGGACAGGCGAAGCCTTTTCTCGATCTCCGGAATGGGGCGCGGTGTGATTTCGGAGACCTTGCGGGCGATGGCCGCGATATGGTCGGGCGACGTTCCGCAACAGCCGCCGACGATGTTCACGAACCCGTGGCTTGCCCAATCGGCGATTTCGTCGGCGAGCATGTCGGGCGTCTCGTCGTAGCCGCCGAAGGCATTGGGAAGTCCGGCGTTCGGATGCGCTGAAACATAGCAGTCGCAGACCCCGGACAGCTCCTCCACGTACTGGCGCAGCTCCTTGGCGCCAAGCGCGCAGTTGAGGCCGAACGACAACGGGCGGATGTGGCGCAGCGAGTTCCAGAACGCTTCCGCCGTCTGCCCGGACAACGTACGCCCGGAGGCATCGGTGATCGTGCCGGAGATCATCACCGGCCAGCGGCGCCCCGCCGACTCGAAAAACTGCTCGATGGCGAACAGCGCCGCCTTGGCGTTGAGCGTGTCGAAGACCGTTTCCACCAATAGGATGTCGGCGCCGCCGTCGGTGAGTCCGCGAATGGCCTCGGTGTAGGAGGTGACGAGGTCGTCGAAGGTTACGTTACGGTAGCCTGGGTCGTTGACGTCCGGCGAGATCGACGCGGTGCGCGATGTCGGGCCGAGGACGCCGGCGACGAAGCGCGGTTTCTTCGGATCTTTCGCCGTGAATTCATCGCACACTTCGCGTGCCAGTTTGGCGCCGGCGACGTTCAGTTCATAGACGATCGATTCCAGCTTGTAATCGGCCTGCGACAGCGACGTGGCATTGAAGGTGCAGGTTTCGAGGATGTCGGCGCCGGCCGCCAGATACTCGGCGTGGATGCCGCGGATGATGTCGCGCCGGGTCAGCAGCAACAGGTCGTTGTTGCCCTTGAGATCGTGCGGGTGATCGGCGAAACGTGTGCCGCGATAATCGGCCTCCTGCAGCTTGTGCCGCTGAATCATCGTCCCCATCGCGCCGTCAAGGATCAACAGGCGTTGCTGCAACAGGGAAGTTAGTTCGGAGGTGCGGTCTGGCTGCATGGGATGCCCTTGAAAAAGCGCTCAAAATGAAAAACCCGTTCAGCATTCTTGGCGAACGGGTTTCGGAATCACGATCGAATCACGCCCGCTTTAGCCACATTTGTAACGCGCCTGCAAGCTGAACTTCAAATCGGCGCGGGCCTGGCAACAAGCCGGAAAGAGACTCGAATCTACGCGCCAAGTCCTTGATTGTCAATACTTACGTGCCTTTCAGCCGCCCGATATTGGCTTGAAATGGGTTCCGGTCCGGGTGACATGGCCCTGCTCGTCGAAATACACGTCGAAAAAGTAGTCGTAGGACGCTTCGGTTTTTGTCTTCCAGTCCCAGACGTACTCTTTCTTGAGCGAAAAGTACTGTTCGCTGGCGGGCTGTCCGAGGAGGCGCCGCACCTGGTCGCGAGTCATGCCCTCCTTCACGCGGGCGAAGTTCGCCTCGGTGAGAACCTGACGCACCTGGCGCAGGATCTTGTCCGGGCCGAAGTCGATCATGTAGTTCACGATGCCGTTGGGGGTGCGCGGGTATTCCCAGGTAATCGAGCCGTCGGCGTCCTGCCACTCCATCGTCGGCGGGCCCATGATCTGGCGCGTCTCGCTCATCGTCGTCACGCCGGGCTTGAGCTTGTCGAGGTTGACGCTGTCGCAGGCGGGAAGAATCGCCGCGAGCAGGCCCGAGAGCAGGCCGGTAAGCAGTCGTTTCAGCATCGCGTCCTCACTTCAGGGCACCAAAGACCTTCTTGAGCATGGCCGATCCCGTGCCCACGGGATCCTTGCGGATCGCCTTTTCCTGTTCGGCGATCATCAGGAACAGGCCGTCCATCGCCTTGTGCGTCACGTAGGTGTCGAGGTCGGCGTCCTTCTTGTCGAGCAATCCGAGCTTGGCGGCCTGTCCGGCATACTGGTTGTACTGCCCGGCCAGGTCGACCTTGGCCGTGGCCTTCTTGACGATGGGCAGGAACCTGGCGGCGATGTCGTTGGAAGTCGTGCGCCTGAAATACTGGGTGGCGGCATCCTCGCCCCCGGTCAGGATGCCGCGCGCGTCATCGAAGCTCATGTTCTTCACGGCATTGGTGAGGATCGGCTTGGCCTCGACGACGGCCATCTCGGCGGCGCGGTTCATCGTCTCGATCAGTTCGTCGGCCTGCTTCTTCATGCCGAAAGTGCGCATTGCCTTCTCCACGGAGCGCGCCGATTCGGGCAGTGGGATCCTGACGCGCTTGTCGCCCAAAAAACCGTCCTTCTTGCCGAGTTGCCCGACGGCGATTTCGGCACCGCGGGTCAGCGCTTCCTTGAGTCCGGATGCCGTATCATTGCTCGACAGGGCATCGAGCCCAGCGGCAGAAACCGGCGCGGCGAGAAAGAATGCACAAACCAGCCCGAGAAAACGCGGCGAATTGAAAACGGGAAAAAAGTTACGCATGGTGAATCCTCCAGCTGGCATGGACCATTCAAGGCAGTGCCTTACGTTACCCCGGAGCATCTGCGGCCGGCAAGTCAACTATAGTCCATGCCACGGGGGGACGTGGTGAGCGCAAAACCCCACATTCCCGACTGGCTGCGCCGCATTCTCAGGATCAGTGCGGGTCACCGCTATTATCCTCTTGTCGTGGCGCTGATCGCCTTCGCGGCGACCGTGACGTTCTCCTTTCCCTTCGTCATCGTCCTGATTCCGGCCGTGTTGATTGCACCGGGGCGCTGGCTGTCCCTGGGGGTACTGAGCGGACTGGCCAGTGGCCTGGCAGGCGGCGCGCTGGTAGAAGTGTTTCATTTCATGGGGTACGAACTGGTCCTCTCGCGCTTTCCGCAGGTGGCGGCTTCGGAGAAATGGCAGTTCGCCGCCGACTGGCTCGATCGCTACGGGCTGCTGGCCCTGGCCGTCGTGGCCGGATCGCCGATGCCCCAGACGCCGGTCGTCTTCCTCTATTCGCTGGCCCATCCGTCGACCGTCGGCGCCATGATCGCCATCGGTATCGGCAAGACGGTGAAATACGTCGTTCTGGCCTGGCTGACGCAACACTATCCGAAGCGATTCCGCAACTATCGGTGACCTGATTCGCGTTCCGGTTCTTCTCCATTGCCGCGGAACAGGCTGGGCGTCAGATCGTATTTCTGCAGGAGGCGGTAGAACTCGGTGCGGTTGCGGTCGGCGATTCGGGCCGCGTCGGCGACGTTGCCGTCGGTGAGCTTCAGCAACTGGATCAGGTAGTTGCGTTCGAAACGCTGCTTGGCCTCGGCGTAAGTGAGCGCTTCCATGCTCGGGATGCGCAAGGCGCGCTGTACCAGCGGCAAGCTGATCAGCGCCGTGGTGGCCAGGGCGCAGCATTGTTCGATGACGTTGTAGAGCTGGCGCACGTTGCCCGGCCAGGCCGCCGTCGAAAGTGCTTCCAGTGCGTCCGGGGCGATGCCGGTGATTCCCTTGTCGTATTTCTTCACCAGTTGTTGCATGAAATGGTTGGCCAGCAGAGGGATGTCCTCGCGCCTTTCGTCCAACCGCGGCAAGGTCAGGGTGACGACATCGAGGCGGTAGTAAAGATCTTCGCGGAATTGTCCCTCGGCCATGGCCACTTCCAGGTCGCGGTGGGTGGCGGACAGCACTCGTACGTCGACCGGGTCGGCGCGCGTGGCCCCTACCGGGCGCACGGCCTGGTCCTGCAGCACGCGCAGCAGTTTGACCTGCAGGGCGAGAGGCATGTCGCCGATTTCGTCGAGGAACAAGGTGCCGCCATCGGCGGCCTTGAACAGTCCGCCATGTTCGCTGGTCGCTCCGGTAAATGCCCCGCGCACGTGGCCGAACAACTCGGACTCGAGCAGTTGTTCGGGGATGGCGCCGCAATTGATGGCTACGAACGGGGCCTTGGCACGCGGGCTGGCACGATGGATGGCGCGGGCCAGGATCTCCTTGCCGGTGCCGCTTTCTCCCCGGATCAGCATGCTGGCATCGGTGGCGGCAACCACCCGTGCTTCTTCCATCAGTTCCGCCATGCGGCGACTGCGAAAGACGATGCCCTCCAGCCAGCTTCCGTCGTTTCCGCCGGTCGGGCCGCCGGAAACCGGCGACACGCGCAGCGCCTGCTGCACTTTCTCGAACAGCAGCTTGCTGTCGAACGGCTTGGTCAGGTAGCCGAAGACGCCTTGCGACATGGCCTGTACGGCGTCGGGAATCGTCCCGTGCGCCGTCAGCAGAATGACCGGCAGGGTCGGCCGCGAGGCGTGGATCTCCTTGAACAAGGTCAGGCCATCCTTGCCCGGCAGGCGGATGTCGCTGATCACCAGTTGTGGCGTCTCGATGGCGATGCGCGACAACCCCTCTTCCGCCGAGATGGCCGTGGATACGCGGATTCCCCAGGCGCGCAGGCGCATGGACAGGAGGCGCAAGAGGTCTGGGTCGTCGTCGATGACCAGGATATGGGCGGGAGCGAGTTTGGGGGCGTCGTTCATCACGGCTCTCACGGAGAAGGCTTCACGGCGTTGGGTCGAATCGGAATGGAGCGCTCGATGTCCGCCAGGGCATCGAGCTTTTCCTGCAGTTCGTCGCGCTTGCGCTGGCTCTCCTTCAATTGCTGGGCGAGGCGGTCGCTTTGCGTCTCGAGCCTGATCCGTTCCTGGTATTGGGTCGACAGCAGCCTCGCCAGCGGGTGCAGGCTGGCCGCCTCCGGTACGTGCGAGCGCTGGATGGCTTCCAGCAGGGCCAGTGCGCGGGGCAGATCGGTGGTCATGCGCGGCATGCCGAGCAGCATGGCTTGGCGCAACTGCACTGCCGGTGAAGACGGAATGCTGCCGAGCAGCTGGCGTTCGCGCGTCAACTCCGCCGATGTCATGCGTTGCAGCAGGTGATAGTAGCCGAGCAGCGGAAGCATTGCCGTTTCATTGACCCGGGGCTGCGACACTTCCGGCAGAGACTCCGGTATGGCCTTCGGCTCGGGCTGCTCTTCCGGAGGCGGGAGCGTCGTGCAGGCCGCCAGCAGGTGAACCATGCCGATCAGGGCCGCGTGTCGAAAGCGTGTGCGTGTCATGATGGTACTCGGTCAGGTTGCGGTTGCCCAGGGCAACGCGATTTCGAAATGCGCCCCGGTGGAGTTGCCTGCGGCCACCACGCGGATCTCGCCGCCCATGACGGCCATCAGTTCGCGCACGATCGAGAGACCGACGCCGCTGCCGTGGCGTTCGACGGGGGCGGGGCGCTGCCCCTGCACGAAGGGGGAGAAAATGCGTTCGGCATCTTCTGCGGCAATTCCCGGTCCGTTGTCGATACAGGCGATGCGCAGCTTGCCGGCCTCGATCAGGGCGTCTAACCGAATGACGCCGCCGTCCGGGCTGAAATCGATGGCGTTGGAGAGAAGGTTGTCGATGACCACGCGCAGCTTGTCCGCGTCGAGCATTCCGGAAGTGGAGGGGACCGAGCAGCGAACCTGCAGTTGCCTGGCTTGTATCTGCAGTTCGTGATCCTGCACCACTCCGTCGAACAGCCGCTTCAAGTTCACCGGGCGGCGATGCAGGCGCCGGGCGCCCAGTGAGACTGCATTCAACCGCAACAGGCTTTCGATATGCACTTGCAATGACCTGGCGTTCGCATCCAGGATGTCGACCACTTCCCGCTGCGTGCCTTCGAGCGGTCCGGGGATTTCTTCCTGCAGCAGCGCCACGCCTTCGCGCAGCGCGGTGAGCGGGGTCTTCAGTTCGTGCGAGACATGCCGGAGAGCGCGTTCGCGCTCCGCTTCCAGCTCGCTCAACCGCTGCCGCAGCCAGTCGAGTCGACGCCCGATCAGGCGCAGATCGGCGGGTCCGGAAACCTCTACCGGAATATCGAAGCGGCTTTCCCCCAACTGCTCGATCGCGCGCTCGATGGAGCCGATCGGTCGGGCAAGCCACCAGCTCATGACCAGCGCCACCAGGAAAGCGGCGCCGACGGCTCCGGCCACCAATGTTCCGAGCTGCAACCGTCCCTCTTCAAGCCGCTCCAGCGTGTCGACGTGCTGTTTGTCGATCCAGCGCCGGCTGGCATGATCGAGTTGACCGTTTATTTCCGTCAGTCGGCTCAACAAGACCGGGATCTCTTTGGCAGAGGCCGAGAGGTGCAGTGCTCGGGCGAGTTCGCCGACCGCTTGCTGCCAGTCTCCGGGCAAATTCTCCAGCGGGCGCGCGGAAAGGGATTCCAGGCGCTCGACCGCCGCCAGCGAGCGGGACACTTGCGCATCGAATCGGGCCAGCACGGCGTTGTCGTTCAGCACCATGAATTGACGGGCACTGCGCTCGAGTTCGATGGTCCGTTCTCCTAATTCCTGGATCGACGTACTGAGCTGGAGCGCGATTTCGCCGTTCGCGCGGCTCTGCGCAGCGAAACGCTCCAGCAGCAACCAGCCGCGCACGCCGGCCCAGCCGAGAAATGCGACGATCAACAGCAAGCCAGCGAGCATGCTCTGGCGAAAGGAGGCACGGATCATAGGGCGCTTGGGACTGATTCTGAGGAATGCCGGATAGTCGCAAAGCGTAACAGATCGGTGACCCTCGGCGGGTGCGAAGAGGAAGCGAATCTCGGCGAAAAATCTCCTTGTCGCGAATCGGCGACACCATAACTTGATGATCGCACTATGTTTTCTTCCGTTACCGCTGCTGATGTCGCTTTATAACGACAAATTTTTCCCGAAATTTCATCCTCAGCCTTCAGTATTTTTTCCAGAGACCTGTTTTGTATGGAGAAAATTCTCTGGCACGGATATCGCTCAAGGGACCGGGCATTTGTGCTTTTACCTGAGGAAGGAAATCCAGTGTTCAACAAATCGACTCTGTTCAACCGCAACGATCCCATCCCGCGCCGCGATGCCGGGGCCATGCCGGCTTCTGCGCCTCGATCGGCCGCGACAGCGAACGAGAACGCTGCTGTCAGACCGGTGCCCCAGACCAAGGAAGCCGCTGCGCCCGCGCCGATTGATGCCGCCAAGCCTTCTGCGGCCTCGGGCGAGACAGCGGAAGCGCGGCAAGCCGAAACCAACGGTGCGGACCTTGAATCCGGAATGGGCGCTCGTCTGATCGTGGGGCCGGAAGTCAAGCTCAAGGGGGCTGAAATCCTTGATTGCGACACGTTGGTTGTCGAGGGGCGCGTGGAGGCGACGATGGACAGTCGCGTGGTGCGCATCGCCGAGCGCGGATCGTTCGTCGGCAAGGTCAGTATCGACATTGCCGAGATTCACGGAACGTTCGAAGGAGAATTGACGGCGCGTTCGCAACTGGTCATCCATTCGACGGGACGCGTCAAGGGAACGATTCGCTACGGCAAGTTGGTAGCCGATGAAGGGTGCGAGCTTTGTGGGGACATCAATGTGCTTTCCGCGGGCAACGCCAGCAAGACCAAGACGGTGGTCGAACCGGTCGTCGTTCTCAATGCCGCCGCGGGCTAATCGGCGGTTGCGCGCGGCCGTCAGGCTGAATCACTGCCCATCCTGGCAATGGCTTTGGTCGACGCTGTGCGGCGTGACGTTCGCCATCGTGTTGCGTGTCGGCGTCGACCTCCTGAAGTATTGCTTTGGTTTTTCGGGCTAGCAGTTTCTTTTTGTGTCATCATCTTTTTTCCATGCGTGAGATTATTACAAAACAGGGGGAGTCGCCTGCGGCGATAGACCGTTTCTTTCCGGAAACGGTGATTTCGCTTGCCGCGCGATGCCAAACGGTTTCACTGCCCCGAATTTCCGGGGAATACGATATCCGTCTGGCACGAACGCAATTCCAGCAGGGGGCCGTCAGCCGCCTGGTGCGTCGCATGTATGCCTGGCGCGGCTACAGCATGCAGCCGTCCGTCTATCCGCCGAACGACCCGAACCGCGTGACGCTGGCCGTCTGGGACGATGAGGAAGTCGTCGCAACGCTGACCATCGGCCTTGATTCCCCCGAAGGGCTGCTGGCCGACGGGTTGTATGCGCAGGAGCTGTCCGGGCTGCGCCATGCGGGGCGGCGGGTTTGCGAGGTGACCCGGCTGGCGGTACATCCTGAATTCAGTTCCGGACATATGCTGAACGCTCTTTTCCGCACCGCCCTGATGTACGGCAAGGAGCACTTGCAAGCCAGCGATGCCGTGATCGAAGTCAATCCGCGCCATGTCCGCTTCTACGAGCGACGCTTCGGATTCCGGCAGATGGGCAAGCTGCGCCAGTGCGAACGCGTCAATGCGCCAGCCGTGCTGCTGCATCAGACGCTCGACAGCCTGATGGTCAGCGATACCGGGTTGGACACCCTGCACGACGAGTGGTCGGGCAACGCCCCGCTGGCTGCCGCGTCCTGAACGCCCTCATTCCCCGGCGCAATCAGCCGTTGCGCATCAGGGTGCTTTTCCCGAACAGGCTTTCGATCAGATCGACCGCCAGTTCGGCGGTGCGGTTGCGTACGTCCAGCGCCGGATTGAGCTCGACGACGTCGAGCGAAGCCAGCCTACCGGTGTCGGCGATCATTTCCATGCACAACTGCGCCTCGCGGTAGGTCGGACCGCCGCGTACCGTGGTACCGACGCCCGGCGCGATGTCCGGGTCAAGGAAGTCGACGTCGAGGCTGACGTGCAGATGCGTGTCCGGACCGATCAGCGCCAGCGCCAGTTCCATCGTGTGACGCATGCCCATTTCGTCGATGAAGCGCATGTCGTAGACCTCGATGCCGGCGTCGTGCACCAGGCGCTTCTCGCCGGCATCGACACTGCGGATGCCGATCTGGCGTATGTCCTTGGCGTTGAGCGCCGGCACGAATCCAGCCATTTCCACCAGTTCGCGCGGCCCATGCCCGCACAGGCTGGCGACCGGCATGCCGTGCAGGTTGCCGGACGGCGTCAGGGCGGCGGTGTTGAAATCCGCGTGTGCGTCGAACCACATCACGCGCAGCTTCTTCCCCCGGTCCCGGCAGTGCCGGGCGACGGCGCTGATCGACCCGACCGCGAGCGAATGATCGCCGCCGAGCAGGATGGGCAGGCGGCCTTGCCCGAGTTCGGC
>JARKPC010000275.1 GCA_029975435.1 Propionivibrio sp.
CTGACCTTCAATTCGGCGCTGGCGGCCTACGAGAACGGCAAGGTGGATTTCGCCACCCTGCTCGAAGCACAACAACAGATTCGCAAGGCACGCCTGAGCAAGATCAAGGCGCAGGCCGAGGCACAAATCCGTTTGGCCGAAATTGAAAAACTCTTGGGAGAAGATCTATGAAACAGGGCGCAGGATTAACCGTCGGTATTATCGTCGCACTGATCGCCGGCGGTGGCGGCTATTGGCTGGGTGGCAAAGGGAGTTCCATGCACGGCGCCGGCGGTACGGCGGCAACGGCGGGTGCAGTTGTTCCCGCAGGCGATGCCGCCAAGAAAGAACGCAAACTCCTCTACTACCGCAATCCGATGGGGTTGCCCGATACCTCGCCGACGCCCAAGAAAGACCCGATGGGGATGGATTACATCGCGGTCTTTGAAGGTGAAGAGGATAGTGGCGATTCGAGCGCACCTGCCAATCCCAACCAGGTCAAGATCAGCACGGAAAAGGTCCAGAAATTGGGCGTCAGGAGTGAGGCCGCACAGCTTCGCACGCTGGACAAAATCGTCCGCGCGGCGGGCCGCGTCGAGCCGGACGAACGACGCATCTACGCCATCTCCCCCAAGTTCGAAGGCTACGTCGAACGCCTGTACGTCAACGTCACTGGCCAGCCGGTCGGCCGGGGCCAGCCACTGTTCGAGGTCTACAGCCCGGAACTCGTCTCGGCGCAGCGCGAGTACGCCATTGCTGCGCAGGGCGTCGAGTCGCTCAAGGACGCCGGCGGCGCGGCGCAGGCCGGCATGAAGCAGTTGGCCGAATCGAGCCTGCTGCGCCTGAAGAACTGGGACATCTCGGAAGCACAGATCAAGGCATTGGCGCAATCAAGTGAGACCAAACGCACTCTGACCTTCCGCTCCCCGGTGGCCGGCATCATTACCGAGAAGAAGGCGCTGCAGGGAATGCGTTTCATGCCGGGCGAGGAACTGTATCAGGTGGCCGACCTGTCGTCGGTTTGGGTCGTCGCGGATGTGTTTGAGCAGGATATCGGGTTGGTCAAAACGGGCGCCACGACAAAAGTCCGGATCAATGCCTATCCGGACAAAACGTTCGAGGGCAAGGTCAGCTACGTCTACCCGACCCTGAACGAGATGACGCGGACCGTACCGGTGCGCGTTGAGTTGCCAAATCCCGGGTTGTTGTTGAAGCCCGCGATGTTTGCCCAGGTGGAGTTGCCGGTATCGGCCAAGGGCGCCGTGGTCACCGTCCCGGTGTCGGCGGTGATCGACAGCGGAACCCGTCAGATTGTCCTGCTGCAAAAAGGCGAAGGCCGCTTCGAACCACGCGAAGTCAAGGTGGGCGCGCGCAGCGATGCCAATATTGAGATCATCGACGGCGTAAAGGAAGGCGAACAGGTCGTCATTGCCGCCAACTTCCTGATCGACGCCGAAAGCAACCTCAAGGCCGCGGTTGGGGGCTTTGGCCATTCGGCGCATGGCGCGACGCCCAAGGCAGGAGGCGACACGGAAACAACGACGCCGGCCGCCCAAGGTGCCAGCCACCGCGCCGAAGGCACGGTCGATGCATTTGACGCGAAAGCGGGAACCGTCAGCCTCAGCCACGGCCCGATCGCCAGCCTCAAATGGCCGGCCATGACCATGGAGTTCAAGATCGCCAATGAATCGCTGCAAAACGCGCTGAAACCGGGCGCGATGGTGAGCGTTGAGTTCGTCGAACGCGCCCAGGGCGAATGGGTCATCACCAGCGTCAAGCCGATGACCATGGGGCAGGAGGCCGGTACGCCAGCGCCTGCAACCAAAGCGCACACCGGTCGCTAACGAATACCGAGGGAGATTCGTACCATGCTGGCCAAAATCATCGACTGGTCGGGCAGGAACCGCTTTTTTGTTCTGCTCGGCACCTTGTTCATCATTATTGCAGGCGTCTTCGCCGTCCTCCGGACGCCGATCGACGCATTGCCCGACCTGTCCGACGTCCAGGTCATCGTCTACACCGAGTACCCCGGCCAGGCGCCGCAGGTGGTCGAAGATCAGGTGACCTACCCGCTGACGACTTCCATGCTTTCCGTGCCGAAGTCGAAGGTCGTGCGCGGCTTCTCGTTCTTCGGCGCGTCGTTCGTCTACATCATTTTCGAGGACGGAACCGACATCTACTGGGCACGCTCCCGCGTGCTGGAGTACCTCAATTTCGCGTCCAGTCGCATGCCCAAGGGCGTCACGCCGCAGATCGGCCCGGACGCCACCGGCGTCGGCTGGGTCTATCAGTACGCGCTGCTGGCCAAGGACAAGACGCTGGCCGAACTGCGCTCGATCCAGGACTGGTTTGTTCGTTACCAATTGACCAAGGCGCGCGGCGTCGCCGAAGTCGCGTCGGTCGGCGGCTTCGTGCAAACCTACCAGGTCACCGTCGATCCCGTGAAGCTGCGTTCCTACGGCATTCCATTGATGAAGGTGGCACAGGTCGTCCGCGACTCGAACCGCGATGTTGGCGGTCGTGCGGTGGAAATGGCCGAGACCGAGTACATGGTGCGCGGCAAGGGCTATTTGCGCGGCAAGAGCGACATCGAGATGCTAGTAGTGAAGAGCGAGAAAGGCACGCCGGTGCTGATCCGCGACATCGCCCGCGTCGAACTGATCCCCGATGAGCGGCGCGGCGTCACGGAGCTGAATGGCGAAGGCGAAGTCGTATCCGGCATTGCCATGTCGCGTTACGGCGAGAACGCGCTGGAGGTGATTGGCAACATCAAGGAAAAAATCGCTGAAATTGGCCCGGGTTTGCCGGAAGGGGTGACCATCGAGCCAGTTTATGACCGGTCAGAACTGATTCATCGCGCCATCGAAACGCTCAGAAATACCTTGATCGAGGAATCGATCATTGTCGCCGTGGTCTGCATCGTCTTCCTGCTGCACGTGCGCTCGGCACTGGTCGCCATCCTGATGCTGCCGGTCGGCATCCTGATGTCCTTCATCGCCATGCGCCTGCTCGGCATGAACTCCAACCTGATGAGTCTGGGTGGCATCGCCATCGCCATCGGCGCCATGATCGACGCGGCGATCGTGATGATCGAGAACGCGCACAAACATCTGGAGCGACTACCGGAGGAACACACGACCAAGCAACGCGCGCACGCCATGATCGAGGCCTGCCAGGAGGTCGGCCCGGCGCTCTTCTTCTCGCTGCTGATCATCACTGTCTCGTTCCTGCCTGTGTTCAGTCTCGAAGGGCAGGAAGGCCGGCTCTTCTCGCCGCTGGCCTATACCAAGACGTTCGCCATGGCGAGTGCCGCGTTCCTGTCGGTCACACTGGTGCCGGTACTGATGATGCTGTTCATCCGCGGCAAGATCATGCCCGAGGCCAAGAACCCGGTGAATCGCTTCCTGATCTGGGCTTATCGACCGATTATCACCGGCGTCATGCGCTGGAAGAAACTGACCATCGTGCTTGCCCTGATCGCCCTTGGCGCCTCGTATTACCCAGCCTCCAAACTCGGTTCCGAGTTCATGCCGACGCTCAACGAGGGTTCGCTGCTCTACATGCCAGCTTCGTTGCCGGGCATGTCGATCACCAAGGCCGCCGAGCTGATGCAGACGCAGAACAAGATCATCAAGAGCTTCCCCGAAGTCGCTTCGGTCTACGGCAAGGCCGGTCGTGCCAATACCGCAACCGATCCGGCGCCGACCGAGATGTTCGAGACGGTGATCAACCTCAAACCACAGTCCGAATGGCGAGCCGGCTTAACCACCGACAAGCTGATTGCCGAGCTCGACAAGGCGTTGCAATTCCCGGGCGTCGCCAACTCCTGGACGATGCCGATCAAGGCGCGTATCGACATGCTGTCCACCGGCATCCGCACGCCGATCGGGATCAAGGTCTTCGGCAAGAACCTCGAAGAAATGGAGAAGCTGGCGAAGGAAATCGAGGGTGTAGTGAAGAACGTTCCCGGCACCAGCAGCGCCTTTGCCGAACGCATTACTGGCGGCTTCTACCTCAACATCGAACCGGATCGCGAACAGCTGGCGCGTTATGGCTTGTCCGTGGGCGAACTGCAGGACGTGATCGGTTCGGCACTCGGCGGCGAGATGGTGACCACGACCGTCGAAGGCCGCGAGCGCTACGGCGTCACCGTGCGCTATCCGCGCGAGATGCGTTCCGATCCGCAGCAGATCGCCCGCGAAGTGCTGATTCCCACGATGGATGGGGCCATGATTCCCTTGGGGCAAGTAGCCAAGGTGGTTGTCGCCAAGGGAACGCCGGGCATCCGCACCGAGAACGGCTTGCTTTCGGCCTATATCTATGTCGACATCCGTGATCGCGATATCGGCAGCTATGTCGCGGAAGCGAAGAAGGCAGTGGCCGATCAGGTGAGTTTCCCAGCTGGCTATTACGTGACCTGGAGCGGCCAGTTTGAAAACATGGAGCATGCCATCGAGAAGATGAAGGTGGTCATACCGGTCACGCTGCTTTCCATTTTCCTGCTGCTCTACCTCAATTTCCGGCGCATGACGGAAACCATCATCGTCATGCTCTCGGTCCCCTTTGCCCTGGTCGGAGGTGTCTGGCTGATGTGGTGGTTGGGCTATAACCTGTCGGTGGCAGTGGCCGTCGGTTTCATCGCCCTGGCCGGGGTGGCTGCCGAGACCGGCGTGATCATGCTGATCTATCTTGATCATGCTTGGGAAGAGGTCAAGGAAAGGTGTCAGGTATCTGGGCGAGAAGCGAATGTCACGGACCTTTACGGAGCGATCATGGAAGGCGCCGTCGAACGTGTGCGCCCCAAGATGATGACCGTCGTCGCCATCATGGCCGGCCTGCTGCCGATCATGTGGGGTACCGGCACCGGATCGGAAGTCATGAGCCGCATCGCCGCACCGATGGTCGGCGGCATGGTATCCTCGACGATCCTGACGCTGGCGGTCATTCCTGCCATCTATGCGCTGGTCAAGCAATGGCGGATCAAGCGCGGCCTGGAGAAATAGCGCGCGCAACGAAGGTGGTCCGGTCGGTAAGACAGGTGTCCGTTGGCAAAGCCGGCGGGCGCCCGGAGAATAATTCAAAAAATCCTTGGGAGAACCCTCCATGTTTGAAAAGGCAAGTGTGCGGCTATGGCTGTTGGCTGCATTGAGCTTCGGCACCATGCTGGCGTTAGGCGGGGCCGGCTTCTATGGGCTGAGCTATCTGAACGGGGGCATGGGCACCGCGTTGAAATCCACCGGGCGTCAAACGGAAGTCCTGGTGGACTTTCAGCACGCCCAAGCCCACCTGAACGCCCAGGTGGTTGCCTGGAAAAATATCCTCCTGCGGGGGCATGACGCCGAGAATCTGAATCGCTACACCTCGGAGTTCGACAAGGAGGAGGCGGAGGTGGCCCGTTACCTGAAGCTGGGCACCGAACAACTGAAGGCCAACGGAATGGCGACGGAGGCGGCAGAGGCCCTGCATGCCGCGCATCTGGACATGGGCACGCGCTATCGCGAGGCACTCAAGCAGTTTGATCCCGCCAACAACCACAATGCCGGCCATGAAGTCGATGACCTCGTGATGGGCATCGAGACCAAGCCGCTGGCCCAGGCCGACACGCTGCTGAAACAGGTCGAAGACCATGCGCGCCGTCTGGCCAGCGACGCTGTACAGCAAGGAGATACCATCTATGCGCGAACGATCGGGATTTTTGGAGCGCTGATTCTGGTGGGCGGCGGCTTGTCACTGCTGGTTTCGTTCCTGATCATCCGCGGGCTGTTGCGGCAATTGGGCGGCGAACCTGCCTATGCGGCAGCGATCGCCCAGCGTATCGCCTCAGGCGAGTTGAATTTCGACGTCGCGGCGGCACACGGCAACGAGGCCAGCCTGATGGCGTCCATGAAGCGTATGCAGCAGAGTATCCGCGATGCCGTGGCCGAGGTCCGCACCGGTTCGAACGAGCTTCTTGAGTCGGCACGGGCTTTGACGGTCACCAGCCACCAATTGGCGACGGCTTCGAACGAGCAGAATCTGGCCGCGCAAGAGACCGGTGAAGCCGTCAGCCGCATCACGGCCCGTATCGGCCGGATCGCCGAGAGTGCGAAGGATGCGGAGTCCACGGCGAAGGAATCAGGGACGCTTTCGCTCGTCGGAGAGCAGACCGTTTCAAACGCCAGTAGTGAAATGGAACGTATCGCGACGACCGTGACCTCGACCGCCTCCCATGTCGAACATCTGGGGGCCGCCTCGCGCCAAATCTTTGAGATTGTCAGCACGATTCGCGAGATCGCCGACCAGACGAACCTGCTCGCCCTCAACGCCGCCATCGAGGCGGCGCGTGCCGGCGAGCAAGGTCGAGGCTTCGCCGTGGTGGCCGATGAGGTGCGAAAGCTTGCCGAAAGGACGACCAAGGCAACCCAAGAGATCAGCATCATGATCAGCGAGATCGAGAACACTACCAGCCAAGCCGTCAGCAGCATGGACGAAGGCACACAGCGGGTCAGCCAAGGGGTCGAAAAGGCGGCGGAGGCCGCACGCTCGATGGTGGCCATTCGTGCGGGTTCGGCCAATGTCGTGGCGTCGGTCAGCGAGATTTCCTCCGCGCTGGAGGAACAGCGACGGGCCACGGATGACGTGGCACGTAATGTCGAAACGGTTACAGAGCGAGCCCGACAAAACAGTCAGGCCGTCAACAGTGTGGCCGATTCCGCCTCGAGGCTGGAAGCGGTTGCCGAGGCGTTACAGAAGGCTACGTCTCGCTTTGTCGTTTAGGCCGTAGAGTGCTTTTCTGATCGATTGAGCGACCAACACGATGCCTTTGATCTGGCAAATCGGGTGCAACATTATCGACCGTGCCAAGCGTTTGAGGTCACGTTCGCCAGATGACTACAGTCTCGTACGGACATGCCATCCACCGATGCGACGATAAATTGGGCTTACGAGTTTGTGCGGCAATCCCAGGCTGAGCAGGAATCCCAGCGCTGCAAGTCCCGCCGTCAGGATGAAGGAAGCGCCCGGTAAGGCCGCAACATTGAAGAGGAGTCCGCCCGCCACCGAGCCCACGGTGACGCCGAGACTGGCGGCGGCCGTCTGCTTACCAAGCTCCCAACCCTGTGCACTTCCGGCTTTGGCCGAGATCCAATAGGTCAGGATTGGCGACAGGATACCGGCGCTGGCTGCAACGGCTCCGATCACGACCAACATCAACGTGAAGTTTGACGCCCACGGTACGAGAAACAATCCGACGGCCAGGACGGCGAGCGCTGGCGCGATGAGCCAGCGGGTCGCTTCTATCTTGAACCAAGGCGAGAAGACGAGAGCCTGCATCACAAACATGACCAGACTGCACTCGGTAAACATCAGCGCGATTTGATAAGCGCTCAAGCCGAGTTCCTGCCTGCCACGCAGTGCTAGCCCAACCTCGAAAGCCCCGACCCCCGCCGAGACGATGAAGGTGAGGATAAGCAACTTCGGAACGAGCCATGTTGCTTTATTGACCGCGATGTCCGACGTCCTCTGAGAACGATCATTGTCTTCGCCACTCGGCACGGCGAACGCGACCGCAGAGGCCACCACAATGGCAAGCAGTGCCGTGACTGCGAGCGGAATTGCCACCGATCCGGCGGGCATGGCGAGGGAAAAGGAATCTTCTGCAAAGCGGGTAATGAAAACACTCAGCATGGGTCCGAGCAGGAAACCGGCAATGCCCGATATGCTGACAAATGCCAGCCGACGGGCTCGCCCTTGCTCGGTGGTCACGAAACGGCCAATCACAGAAGCGGCCACGGGGGTTACCGCTGAGGCGAACAGGCCGCTCAAGAATCGCTCCATATAAACCGCGGCCAGACTCTCGACGAAAGAGAAGACCAGCATGCTGACACCGAATCCAAGGAGTCCAAGCAGCAGTACGCCACGTGGGCCGTGTCGATCGGAGAGTCGCCCCCATATCGGCGCAAACAGAAAAAGCGAGAAGGTATAAACCGCCGTCAACAGTCCAGTGTGCCGCGACACTCGCGCCGCTGCTACGCCGACGCCCAGAAGTCGCTCAATCAGGAAAGGCAGAAGCGGGAGCACGATGCCAAAGCCGATAGAGACTGTAAAGACGGCAAGCATGAGCGTCGCCATCGTAGTCGCCGACAATTCGGCGCTATGCTTTGCCTTCTCTGTCATGCGGTTGCTTTCTCAATTGGCCGCGATGGGGTGGAATCGCAGATACGTCAACAGGTTAGGAAGGAGGCCACGTCCGCCTATTGGGAATTTTTATGTCGCCGTTTCGGGTCATGGACCGAGCTTTTCGTCGTGCTTTACCAAACGAACCATGCCGCTAACGGACATTTCCCTCATCATGTCCATGCCGATTGGCATGACTTTCATTGGCTTCGCCATCAAGGCCATATGTCCGTTGTTATAAAATCGGTCGAAGGCTAGCGATTGGTGGCACGCAGACACGCCGATATCGAGAAGAAACGTGTCCGAAACCACTTGAAGTTACGGCGCTCAACCTGCCTACCCGGGGGGCTGAGCTCCCCGGGCTTTGGTTCTCGTTTCAGCGTTTCTCAACCTTCGTTGTCGGAAGCGAGGTCTCGCTGTTGTGAGCCGCGTCGCGATGTGGTTTCCGGTGCGAGCCACAGCACATGCCGCCGCGCCGCATCAAAAAAATGAAGGCAATACCAACGGCAAGCGGTATCCAGTTCTGACTAAGCCATTCCATAATCGCTTCCTTTCATTGTTCCAGTGCCGGCTAGATGTTCACTCGGCGCAGCCGTAACGCGTTGGTGATCACCGAGACCGACGAAAGGCTCATCGCCGCCGCCGCAAAAATCGGCGACACCAGCAGGCCGAAAATCGGATAGAGAATGCCCGCCGCAACGGGAACCCCCGCCGCGTTATAGACCAAGGCAAAGAACAGATTCTGCTTGATATTGCTCATGGTGGCTCGGGCCAGCCGATGGGCCCGAACGATTCCGGTCAGGTCACCCTTGACCAATGTAAAACCGGCGCTCTCGATGGCCACATCCGCCCCCGTTCCCATGGCAATGCCGACATCCGCCTGCGCCAGTGCCGGTGCGTCGTTGACGCCATCGCCCGCCATCGCCACCTTGTGGCCTTTGGTCTGCAATTCCTTGATGATTTGCGCCTTGTCGGCCGGCAACACGTCCGCGCGGATCTCATCGATCCCGAGCGTTCCAGCGACGGCGCGGGCGGTCCGTTCGTTGTCCCCGGTCGCCATGATGATGCGTAGGCCTTGCGCATGGAGCGCCTTGAGCGCAGCGGGGGTGGTGTCCTTGATTGGATCCGATACGCTCACGAGCCCGGCGACTTCACTGCCGATCAGAACAAACATTACCGTCTCGCCCTGGTCGCGCCGACTGTTTGCCATCTTGCCAAAGTGTTCGCCGGTTCGGCCAAGCTCAGCAAGCAACTGGGCGTTGCCCAGCGCGACGGTATGCCCGTCGACGACCCCCTTCACCCCCTTGCCGGGAATAGATTCAAATGCCTCGATATCGGTCAGGTCGACCCCACGCGCTTCGGCCCCCGCCACAATTGCTTCAGCCAACGGGTGTTCCGAGCCCCTTTCCAGGCTGGCGGCGAGACGTAATACCTCGGATTCGTCAAACCCCTCTGCTGGCAATACAGCGATGAGTCGGGGTTTGCCCACGGTCAGCGTGCCGGTCTTGTCGACGATCAGCGTATCGACCTTGGCGAATCGCTCCAGCGCCTCGGCGTTCTTGATCAATACGCCGACCTGCGCGCCGCGCCCGGTGGCAGTCATGATCGACATCGGGGTCGCGAGGCCCAGGGCACACGGACAGGCGATGATCAGCACGGCGACTGCAGAAATCAACGCGTAGGAAAGTGCGGGAGCCGGGCCCCAGACGGCCCAGGCGAAATAGGAAAGAACGGCGATACCGATGACGATCGGCACGAAAACACCGGCCACCGCGTCGGCAAGCTTTTGTATGGGCGCACGCGAGCGCTGGGCGTTCGCCACCATCTCGACAATCTGGCTGAGTAGCGTATCGGCACCGACCCGTTTGGCCTCGATGATCAGTGAACCGGTGCCGTTGATAGTGGCACCCGTAATCGTGTCACCGGCGTTCTTCTCCACGGGGATTGGCTCACCGGAAATCATCGATTCATCGACCGACGAGTGACCGTCAAGGACCACGCCATCCACCGGCACCTTGTCCCCTGGACGGACGCGCACGCGATCGCCCACAAGCACCTCCTCCAGCGGGACGTCTTCTTCGCTTCCATCGGCGCGAATCACCCGCGCCGTCTTGGCGGCGAGATCCAGCAACGCGCGAATGGCCGATCCGGTTCGCTCTCGGGCGCTCAATTCCATTACCTGGCCCAGCAGAACGAGAACCACGATGACCGAGGCCGCCTCGAAATACACCCCGACATGCCCCGACGCATCCCGGAACCCGTCGGGGAACAAATCCGGAGCGACCACCGCGACGACACTGAAGAGGTAGGCCGCGCCCACGCCCATGCCGATCAGCGTAAACATATTCAGACTGCGATTGGCCACCGACTTGGCGCCGCGTACAAAAAACGGCCATCCGGCCCACAACACAACGGGTGTGCTCAGGATGAGTTCGATCCACTGCGCCATTGGCTCGCCCAAGTCCCGTCGGAGGATCCCCAGGCCGACGAGCGGACCCATGGTCAAGATCAGCAAGGGAATCGTCAGTGCGACACCGGTCCACAAGCGACGGGTGAAGTCGGCGACTTCCGGATTCGGGCCATCGTCCGCCGCAGGAACTCCCACGGGCTCCAGCGCCATGCCACACTTCGGGCATTCCCCCGGGACGTCGCGAATGATCTCCGGATGCATCGGGCAGGTGTACTTGGTCCCGGCAGGCTGGGGCGGTTTTTCTCGTTTTGGTTCTTCGCGCAGATAGTGCGCGGGATTTGCCACGAATTTGTCGTGACACTTCACGGAGCAGAAATGGTACGTCGCCCCGGCATGCGCCGTACTCGGCTTACCCGCACCGAGGGTTACGGTCATGCCGCAGACCGGATCCTTGGCGGTCGCGGCGCCAGATTCTTCCGAACCATGGACATGCGAGGCGTGATCTACGCGGTGTTCAGGCACTTTGGAATACGATCTCATTTCGGTCCTTCCTGTCAGGACGTGTTTCTGTTTTTGGTTGCGGCCCAACGCGTCGTCTAGCGGTGTTCAATTACCGGGTCGTTTGTCAGTGCATTCCATTTCCGTGACGGGGCAGGTTCCCTGCACCCGGCGGCGGTGCCGCACAACAGGCCCCCGCTTTCGACTTGGCGTGTGCTTCGGCATTGGCCCGTCGCCAGTCCTTGAAGCGTGTACGAAGGCTGCTTAGCCATGCGGTCACCGGGGCGTCTTGCTTATTGTCACCTTCGTCAGCCGTATCTGGCGATTCGCGATCCATCAAAGCCGCCAGGATATTCACCAGCCCAACAATCAGAAGGACCGACACAATCCATATCAGAAGCATCCCAGGCCATCCCATACTGTGATCCATCCAGTTCATGTCATCTCTCCAGGCAAAATCCCCCCGGTTTTGAGCGAGCGGGAATACGACTCAGCGAACAGTACCGAGCATGACTCGGGCCGATCCCTACTTGGCAGGCTTCTCATTCATCGGCTGACCCATCATGCCGCCTTGGCCGCCCATCATGTCCCCCATACCTTGCATCATCGGGCACCCCGATCCCATGAGCGTCATCATGTCCGTCATGTCCTGCATTTGGGCCATCATCATGGTCTGACGCGCTTGCGGGTCGCTGGTGTTTTGCATGGCCAGCATGCGAGCGTGCATTCTTTCCTGGATTTGGCCAGTTGCGGCTTGAGTTGGCTTGTCGGGTGTTTTTGCCGACTGCACCGGAGTCGGGTGATGCGGATCCGACGCAGCGGCCTTATCTGCGGCAAACAGAGCAGCCGGAGCAGCAAATGCGGAGATCAGAATGAGCTTGGCGATGTTACGGGATAGATTTCTCATGGCATTTCCTTTCGTTTTGAGTGTCACAAACTGCTATCAGTGGCGAGCGTCGTTCGGTGTGGTGAGCATCCGGTTTCGCAACCGCTCTCCTACCGAAGCTGACTGTAGTGTGCGCCAGTGCACCCAACAGGATGCTGACGCGCGCATTACAAATGCGTCAGCTTTCCGCGCTACCAGCCTGCCCCGGGTTTGCGGCGGCGCCGCTTCAGCGAAGTGGTCAGGATTGCGCCTCTGCGAAAAAACCAATGGGTCGTCGTACTGCTTCAACACGTTGTGCTGTGCGGAATACGTCCATTTGCGTTCGCCTTTTACCGGCACTGGGCGGCCGACTCAAGCACGATCCTTGTCGAAGAAGTTGAAATCCCCCTTTCCAACGAATGGTTATAATCGACGTTTGCTCCGAGTGGGCCCTAAAGCAAGGTCTTCTCGCGTGTTCGCGAGACTACCGCGGTGCACGAGAAAGGATTGCCAGCGTGAACCCACATGATCGTTACTTCGAGGGCGTCGATGCGGCCTCGCTCAAGGCACACATTGACCATGCGAATGTCCTTTCGCTTTAAGCTCGGAATTCTGCTGCTGATCATCGTTCTCCCGATGCTGGTGTCGCAAATCATCTATCGACGCGCGATCACGTCGCTACACGACGCGCTTTATTCATCAATCGTTGTCTTGAACACGATCCACGCGACGGAGAATTTTCACGCTGCGTTGCATACGATGCTGAATGTCACGCGCAATATCGTTGCCAACCCAAACAACCGGGCAATTCCCGATAACTGGAACGAGTTGCGGGAAAGCACTGCCAAGACTCTGGATGCTTTGCGTGAGTCGCTCCAGCAAATCAATAACCATGGCCAGCACGCCCAAGCCTCTGAACCGCACCCAGCAGATGCCATCGCTGCCATATTTGACCGGCTCATGGTTGAATTGGAAACGGCACTTTCCGGGCCGGCTTCTGAGGTACCGTCGCACATGGCCACCGCCCGGAAACTGTTCGACGAAATATTCCAGGACCACATTGATAAGCTCCATGATAGCCACCAGCAGCGTTTTGACGATTTGAAGGCCGACGCCCACGGATTCGAACGGCAAATCGATCTGCTGTTCTACGGACAAACGCTCTTTGTGGGGATTGTTGTGCTGTTCGCACTGTTTTTCTCGGAAAAGATACTGGTCAAAGGTTATTTGCGTACCGAGAACGCATCGCTTTCGGATCGATTGACTGAGGCACGCAACCGTCGTTACCTCGAGACCGTCAGTGATCGGCAAGTCGCGGGAATGCTGGAACGGAACGAACCGTTTTCTTTGGCATTGCTGGATATCGATCATTTCAAACGGGTCAATGACACATTTGGCCATGACGCCGGCGACAAAGTGTTGCGTATTATCGCGGAAGTTGTCCGCAAGAGACTCCGAAAGTCCGATACGTTCGTGCGTTATGGTGGCGAGGAATTTCTCGTTCTTCTGCCGGGAGCAGAAAAAGAAGCCGCCATCGTGATTCTGGAGGCAATCCGCAAGGGCATTGAAACGACCCCGCTATCATTGGTCGACGGGGATGACCCGACGCGTATTACGGCCAGTGCTGGCTTGGCGTCTTTTCCGGAAGATGCGGTCGATGATTTTTCTTCGATGCAAAAATTGGCCGACGAACGCTTGTACCAGGCCAAGAGCAACGGACGAAACCAATGCGTCAATTAGAACCTGAGCAGGGGAATCATTCGGTCGTCGTCAGACCGAAACTAGTGAGCTATTGAAGAGTCACGGGCAGCGATACATGCGAAGCGCACAAAGCGAAAACGGCCCTTGAAGGGCCGTTTCCAGTTCCGCAGTCCGCGAACTATTAGTTGCTACGAGAATCCTGCCATAGCAGTGAATCAAGCCTCGCCACCTCGTCACCGACCATGGTGAGCTTCTGACCGTCCTTGGTTTCCATCACCATACCCGGATCCATGCGCACGGCCCGTCCATATTTGGACTCCATGGCCATTTTTCCGCCATCAAATACATAGACGGTCGAGCCATCCTTCAGTTCGACGACCTGTTTCGCTTCCCGGCGTGCGAAATCACTGGCAAACGCCGTAACGGCAACAGCGCTCATCGCGACAACCACTAACGTTTTCTTCAACATTTTGCTTCTCCTAAGAATGAGTTAACTTGCTGTGTTAAGTCCAACGTCAGGAACCTCGGGTTATTTCATGTGACGTTGGTGCTAATTGCGTCGGATGTCTTTCATCTAACGGTGATGCCATCTTAGGTGTTGCATACCAACAGAACAGTGACCGGAGAATTACGTTTGAGTCAGACTTTATTGGTCAAATACCCGTCTGGAAACCCCTTGGGCATACCACTTGTTCAATGTCGAAAGTGGCGCAAGTTGCCTTTCCTGCTGTCGATCCTTACCGCTTCGATTTAGTGTTCGACTGACATCAGCGTCCGCTGAAACTGCTCGACGTTCTGGTAGCCGACGACGCGCACGTTGCCAATTTCTTTTCCCTGGCTATCAAAGAAGATGATTCCGGGAGGACCGAAGAGCTTGAAGCGCGCGAGAAGCGCCTTGTCCTCGTCCGAGTTGGCGGTCACATCCGCCTGCAGCAGGGTCCAGCCATCCAATGCTCGCCGTACGCGCGCATCGGAGAAGGTGAATCGCTCCATTTCCTTGCAGGAGACGCACCAATCGGCGTAAAAATCGAGCATCACGGGTCTGTCGGTGGCTTTGATGCGCGCATCAAGTTCTGCCACCGAGCGGATTCGCACGAAGGGAAGGCGAGCCACCTCGCTGCTTGCTCCGCCGCGTAAGCCGGCCAGCGGCTGCACCGGGTCCTTGGCGCCGGAAAGCGCGCCGACCAGCATCGCGGCGCCGGCAATCAGCATGACCAGGCCGATGCCTTTCCAGAAACGCGACCACCCCTTGGCGTGCGGCGGCAGCGGATCGATGGCATGTAGGTAAACGGCCGGCACGATCAACAGCAGTGACCATGCACCCATCTGCACGGCGGTTGGAATGAGCGGTGCAATAAGCCACAAGGCCGTAGCCAACAGGAGCACCCCGAAGGCCTTCTTCACGGCATCCATCCACGCGCCGGATTTGGGTAGCAGCGTTCCGGCCGAGAGGCCGACAGCAAGCAAGGGCATGCCCATGCCCAGCGCCATACAAAAAAGAGCTATTCCACCGAGCAACGCATCGCCAGTCTGTCCGATATAGAGCAGCGCACCGGCCAGCGGCGCGGCGACACAGGGGCCGACGATGAGCGCCGATAAGGTACCCATGATGGCGACTCCTGGCAGCGAGCCTCCTTTGAGATGGGACGCCTCCTCCGACACCTTTGTTTGCAGGAAAGTGGGAAACTGCAATTCGTAGAAGCCGAACATTGAGAGCGACAGCGCAACAAAGATCAGCGCAAAGCCTCCGAGTACCCACTGGTTTTGCAGCGCCACTGAAAGCAGTGTGCCGGTGAGGCCGGCGGCAACCCCTACCGCTGCGTAAGTCGTTGCCATGCCGAGGACGTAGGCCAATGAGAGGGTAAAGCCACGTGCATGCGAGACGCCATGACCGTCGCGGCCGGAACCGACGATGATTCCAGAAATGATCGGGATCATCGGAAAAACGCAGGGCGTCAGTGAAAGCAGCAGGCCGAAACCGAAAAAGCTGGCAGCGACCACCCACAGATTGGCGTTTTTTAGCAACTGCGCGATGCGGCCCGACTCATCGTTGCCGGAAGCCGGTAACGGCGCCGCGACCAGGACGGATGCCGGATCGGGCAATTCAAGGCTGACGGTCTGTGTTTGCGGCGGGTAGCAGACGCCGATATCGGCACAGCCTTGCGAGGTGAGATTCAGCGTTAGCACCAAGGGGCCGGAACTGTTGCGTTCGACCGGTAAGCGGATCAGGGCTTCCTTGTAGTAGACCTGGACCTTGCCGAAGGTATCGTCGTCTTTCTCCTTGCCCTCCGGGAGAACGGGCGTACCAATCTGAATGCTGGCCGGCTCGGCGGAAAAACGAAACTTATCGCGGTACAGGTAATAACCCTTGGCGATCTCGAAGCGCACCTCGATGGTCTGGCCATCAAGGGCACGGGCAGTCGGTTTGAAGGCGACCGAAGGAGGAAGCAAATCCTCAGCGTTCGCGAGGGAACACAGGAGAAAAAAGCAGAGCAATAAGCGACGGATCATAGGGACAACCTGTTGTCGAACAGTACTTTGGCGGCAACGCCAGTGAACTGAGAGCATCCCGAAGGACGGCATTCAAGGCGCGCTCCGCAATAGTCACTTCATTCACATCATCTATCTTCTTTGATTTGAGCCGGCACTTTCACGGTATCTCCAAATTAAAACGGCCCTCGAAGGGCCGTTTCCAGTTCCTCAGGTCCGCGAATTATCAGTTGCTACGAATATCTTGCCAGAGCAGCGAATCAAGCCTCCCCACCTCGTCACCGACCATAGTGATCTTCTGGCCGTCCTTGGTTTCCATCACCATACCCGGATCCATGCGCACGGCCCGTCCATATTTGGACTCCATGGCCATTTTTCCATCATTGAATACATAGACGGTCGAGCCATCCTTTAGTTCGACGACCTGTTTCGCCTCCCGGCGTGCGTAATCATTGGCAAATGCCGTAACGGCAACAGCGCTCATCGCGACAACCA
>JARKPC010000150.1 GCA_029975435.1 Propionivibrio sp.
GCCGGATCTACGCCACTTCGCCTTGATCACGAGAGCTTCGCAGTTTCTGGCCCGCTCGCCCTGCTCGGCAACGCCTGCTATCCGGTTCTTGTCCATCGGCTCGCAGTGTCGCTCCACGCTTCCTCCCCACACTCGGGCACCCTCATGCAGTTGCGCTTCGCTTCGTTCGCTGTGATCAGCTTCCGGTGGGACTTGCACCCACAAGAGTGCGCCCATGCCGGGCGCACCAAAAAAAAATCCCGCGCCAGTGTGGCACGGGATTGAAAGTCCCATCGTTGCGATGGGTCAGGGAGGGTCAAACATTGTCAGCGGGGGACGCTGAAGCAACGATTGCAGAATACTGGCCGGCAACGGCTCTGTCTGTAGGCGTTGTTGGGCGGTTATGTGACAGTCTGTAATGGCTCCGTGCCATTTGCATATCCTTTCAGCGCACGGACACGCCGCCATCCTGAAGCGTGACTTCGAGCCGGTCGAGATCGAAGCCCTGCTCGGCAAGCCGGGCGAGCAGGGCCGCATAGCGTGCCGGGTCGACGGTGGGCGTGCGCGAGAGCACCCACAGGTATTCGCGCTTCGGTTCGCTCACAGCGACCAGCCGGTAAGCGTCATCGATATCGATGACCCAGTAATCGCCCCACACCGCCGGAATGAACGACAGCCAGGCGGGAGCGAAGCGCACCTCCAGCTTCGCCGAACCGGCCCCGCCCACCTTTCGGGCAATGCCGCTGGCCGACTCCATTTCGCCATTCTGCAGACGGCAACGGTTGATGACCTGCACCCGCCCGTCCGACAGGAGCGAATACTCGGCGCGCGTGTCGGCCACGCATTGTTTCTGGAAACGGTTGGGGTACTTGGCGATCTCGTACCAGGTGCCCATGTAGCGCTCCACGTTCAGAGAAGGCACGGCGACCAGCGGCGGAACGGGCGCGCGCGGAGGCTCTCCGGCGGCCATTGCTTGAAAAGCGACAAGAAAACCAAGAAGCGGCGCGAGAAAGAATCGCATGATGTGGATCACCCGAAATCGTCAGGAGACCGATGGACAACCTAATCGCTGCCCAGTTTCAAGCCGCTGGCCTGCCGCTTTTCGATCGCCCATTTGAGCAGCGCGGCCGAGCGATAGATCCCGTGGGCGAACTTGCCGTACGGGAGAGTCAGGAAAAAGGCCATCACGGCCCCGAGATGCACGACCAACAGGACACCCATCGCAACGGTATCGCGACAGGCCAGCAGGGCCAGTCCGCTCGCGCTGGTCAGCAATAATAGAACCATGAAGCCGCGATCGAGCGGGCGTTGCGCCGGGTCGCCGTGAAGCGGATGGCGCCGCAGATTGGACCAGAGCTGACCAGCCGGGCCGACGACCAGACCGATCCCGCCCGCCGTGCCAAGCAGGACCGGCACGCTGCTCAGGGCATAAGGCGCGGGGATACCAAGCACATAGTGATAGACCGTGGCCGCGAGCGTGGCCGCGAAGCAGAGCAGGAACCCGTAGAAGGTCAGATGGTGGAAATTCCGGCGCCACAGCGAGAAAGCATCGTCTTCGTTGTTGCAGCCTTCGCCATGGCCGCCGTCGAGATACTTGAGCGTCAGGATGGACTGCACCGTCTCGCTCGCCGCCGGAACGTTCGGGACTCCTGGCGAGACTTCCCGCCAGAAGCGACCGACCCCGACGCCGAGGGCCAACGCGGCGAAGGCGAAAGCAGCGCCGAACAGCCACACCAGCGTGCCATGAGGAAACAGGGCGAAAAAGTCGCCGGGCCGATCGACAGGCTGGAAGACCTGGCCGGCGGGCAGGAGCGCGAACAGCAGCAGGCTGGCCAACAGCGCCAGCACCAGCGATCCGCCCGCATGCCGATAGGCCGCGCCCATGAACGACGGCCACGCGTAGTCGGCGTACGTTTTTCCCCGCAGCCGGGCCATCGCCCGCGGCACGTTGAGCACGAATTCGTGCGGCGGTGCGTACTGGCAGGCATGCAGGCAGGAGCCGCAGTTGTGGCACAGGTTGGCCAGGTAGTGCGCGTCGGCCTTGCCGAATTCGATACGCCGGGTCATGGCCGGAAAGACGGCGCAGAATCCTTCGCAATAGCGGCAGGCGTTGCAGATCTGCATGACGCGCGCCACTTCCGCTTCGCTGTCGCCGGGCGCGTTGATCCCGACCGTGCTTTCACTCATCTGCATATCGATTCCCCGCGTTTCCCGTCCGTGCGGCCTGCGCCGCCTGCGTTCCGGCAATGCGCCCGAAGGTCGTACCGATGGACATCCCGATGCCCGCCAGATAGCCCTTGCCGAGCACATTGCCGGCCATCATTTCTCCGGCGACGAAGAGGTTGCGGCTGGGCCGGCCGCCGAAGTGAACGGCCGCATGCCCGTTCACCTTCAGGCCAAGGTAAGTGAAGGTGATTCCCGGACGCAGGGCGTAGCCGTAGAACGGCGGCGTATCGAGCGGCAGCGCCCAATGCGTCTTAGCTGGCGACAGACCTTCCGTGTGGCAGTCGTCGAGCACCGTATGGTCGAAGCGGCCGACACGGCAGGCGGCGTTGTAGTCATTCACCGTGCGCATGAAGCGCGCTGCGTCCAGGCCGAGTTCCCGCGCCAGATCGTTCAGCGTATTGGCGCGGATCCCCGGAAAGACGGGTGGCATGAAACGGCCGATGGCTTTGGCGTCGATGATCGCGTAGCCGATCTGCCCCGGCTGCTTCGCTACCAGACGACCCCAGATGGCATAGCGTTTGGGCCAGAAATCCTCGCCCTCGTCGTAGAAACGCTCGGCGTTGCGGTTGAGCATGATGCCCAGCGAGACGCAGTCGACGCGGGTACAGATTCCTCCGTCGTAGAGCGGCGCGCGCGCGTCGATGGCCACGCAATGGGACTGCGACGGATCGCCGATGGCGTCGGCCCCAGAGTCGATGAGGTGCTTGAGCAGTACGCCACGGTTGAAACGGGTACCGCGGATCAGGAAATTGTCAGCAGGCCATTCGCCCTGTTCGTTCTGCCCCCAGGCGTCGCGCAGCCACTCGCGGTTCGATTCGAAGCCGCCGGCAGCGACAACACAGGACCGCGCGGCAACGCGTTCGTCGCCGATCCGCGCGGCCACGAAATCGCCATCGCACAACTCCAGCGCGTCAACCGGCGCGTCATAGCGGATCTCGACACCGAGCCGTGCTGCGCTGCGGCAATAGGCATTGACCAGCGCCTTGCCGCCACCCATGAAGAAGGCGTTGGTGCGCGCGGTGTGCAGCGCGCCCGAGAGCGACGGCTGGAAATGCACGCCGTGGCGACGCATCCAGTCGCGGCAGGACGCCGTGCTGCGGATGACCAGCCGGGCCAGCGCCTCGTCGGTCAGTCCGCCGGTCACGCCGAGCAGATCGCGCCAGTATTCATCTTCGGGATACGCGTCGACCAGCACCTCCTGCGGCGCGTCGTGCATGCAGCGCAGGTTGCGCGTGTGCTGAGAGTTTCCGCCGCGCCATTCGCGCGGCGAGGACTCCAGCAGCAACACCGACGCACCCCTCTCGCGAGCGGAAAGGGCGGCACAGAGAGCGGCGTTCCCGCCACCGATAACCAGGACATCGTACATCGTCGCAAGCTCCATCGAACGACGACGACTTTAGGGAGTTACCCGTCCCCGCGCCAGCGGGGTTTTCGGAAGAGGTGTTTACGTTTCGTAAAGAGCGGCGCCCGGCCATTTCCCGCGGGTCGCCAGGTCTCGGGCGACGTCGGCGAGGACGACACGCGCCGCCAGGCCCGCCGGGGAAAGCTCGTCGTCGGACAGGCTGACCAGCAGATTCGGCCGGCGCGCCTGCGCTTCGGCGATTTCTCGGGCCACCAGCCCCGGATCGTCGAGCCGGGCGGTCGCCGCGCCGGGCTGGACCGTGGCGCCCAGGCCCGCGCGGACGGCGTCCATGAGCATCGCCAGGCCGTCGATTTCCAGCACGACATCGAGCACGACGCCGACCCGCGCCGCCGCCACTTCGATCAGCGCGCGCAAGCCGTGCTGGTCGCTGGGCAGGATCAGCGGCAGAGCGGCAATCTGCCCAAGACTCAGCGGGCCGTTTCCCGGCCAGGGGAACGCATCCGATCTGCCAATCACGAAGAGCCGTTCCTCGAGCAGCGGAATCACGCTCCAGCGCTGCGCGCGCTCGGCCTGGAAGAGCACCGCCAGGTCGAGCTGGCGCATGCCGATCAACGATGCCAGGTTGCCTGACAGGGTCTCGACGAGGCGCACGCCGATATCCGGATAACGCTCCCGCATGGCCAGCAGGAAGGGCAGGCCGAGCACGGCACCGGTGCTCGGCGCCATGCCCACGCTGACCTGGCCGGACAGGCGCGCGTGACGCGCCGCACTCTTGGCCGCCTCGGCGTGGCGAATGGCCAGTTGGGCCTGCGGCCAGAAGGCCAGCCCAGCATCCGTCGGCACCACGCCCGTGGAGGTGCGCTGCAACAGGCGCGTGGCCAGCTCGCTTTCCAACCGGCTGATCTGCTGGCTCAGGGCCGAGGTACCGACACCGAGCTCCTGCGCCGCCCGCCCCATGCTGCCGCGTTCCACGACACGGACAAAATAGTGCAACTGCCGAAGTTCCATTTTTCTTCGCTCCCGAGCCAAATCACCTGGGATCATACGCTGCACGGAAGACACAAAAAAACCGGCCGGCGTCCGGACATGAGCCCGTCGGCCGGCCAAGGGTCATCACGCTGCAACTACACGAACCACTTCATCGGAACAATCACCAGTTGCGGGAAGAAGACCAAGAGGAACAACAGCGCCGTCTCGGCGAAGAAGAACGGCCACACGCCCTTGATCACATTGGCCATGCCGGCCTTGGAAACGCCGCCGACGACGTTGAGCACGGTGCCGACCGGTGGTGTCAGTAATCCGAGCGAGACGTTCATCACGAACAACACACCGAAGTAGATCGGGTCGATGCCAGCCTGTTTGACCACCGGCACGAGGATCGGCCCGAGGATCAGGATCGACGGCATCAGGTCCAGTGAGGTGCCGATGATCAGTACCAGCACCATGATCACAACTAGCAGCAATGTCGGGCTGTCCATGAAGGGCTGCAGCAGGGCGACGGTCTGCGCCGGGATGTCGGCGATGGTGATCAGCCAGGCCGAAACCATGGCGCAGGCCACCAGAAACATGATGGTGCTCGACGTTTTCAGTGATGCCAGCAAGAGTTGCGGAAGATGCCTGAAGCGCAAGCCGCGATAGACGAACAACCCGACCACCAGCGCGTAGAAAACGGCGACTACGGCCGCCTCGGTCGCCGTAAACACCCCGACTTTCATCCCGCCGATGATGACCACCGGCAATATCAGTGCCCAGATGCCTTCGCGCATGGCCTTGAGACAGTGCCGGAGTTCGAACTTGTGCTGATCGCCGGTCGGCTCCTTCTTGGCGACGAACCACCAGGTGATAGACAAGGTCGTGGCCCACAGCAGGCCGGGAACGATACCGGCGAGAAACAGCTTGGTGATCGACAACTGCGTCGTCACGCCGAAAACGACGAAGGGAATCGACGGCGGAATGATCGGCGCAATGATGCCCGCCGAGGCGATCAGGCCGGCGGAACGCGGCACGTTGTAGCCGGACGCGCGCATCATGGGGATGAGCAGCGCGGCCACCGCGGCCGAGTCGGCCACCGCCGAACCGGAGATGCTGGCCACGATCGTCGCCGCCAGGATCGCCACGTAACCGAGGCCTCCGCGCACCTGCCCGACGAGCGACTGGGCGATGCCGACAATGCGCTGCGACATGCCTCCGGCATTCATCAGTTCGCCAGCGAGCATGAAGAAAGGCACGGCCATCAGCGGAAAGTTGTTGGCGCCTTCCATCAAGTTCTGGGCAATGATCTGAGTATCGAAATTGTCCATCTGGATCATCAGCGCCACAGCACAGATGAGCAGAGAAAAGGCGATCGGCGTGCCCAGGGCAATGACCACCAGGAGGACGCCGATGAAGGTCAGGATGGTCATGCGCTTTCTCCGTTGTTGTTCTTTTCGGCTTTTTCCTCTTCTTCCGCGTGCTGACTGTGCGGCACGAGTTCCTCGCGGGGCATGCGCCCGGTCAGCTGCCGCCATAGCGAATACCCGAGCACCAGCACCATGCCAATGCCTGAAAATAGCAGGGAGGATTGCACGTAGCCCATCGGGATACCGGTCACCGGCGCCAGGTCGTCCATGCCGATGATCACCTGCTTCCAGGTACCATGCACCAGCAGCACGCAGCAGGCAAAGGTCAGTCCGTCGGAAAGGAAGCGGCAGATGCGCTGTCCGCGCTCGCCCAGTTTCTCGACGAAGCTCGTAACGCCCAGATGCGCATGATCCTTGAGCACGATCAGCGCGCCGATCAAGGTCAGCCACATGAAGAGAAAGCGCGAGACCTCCTCCGAAAAGACGATGCCGGAGTTGAAGCCGTAGCGCAGCACGACGTTGCCGAAGACCAGGATGGCCATGATCGCAAACATGACGATCAACACGTTCTCGACGACCTTGATCAGTTTTCCCAGGAATTTCATTGCCATTGCGGACGCTCCATCCGGTAGAAAGCCAAGGCATTTTCACACCATACTGCCTGCCGTGCGCGCTCATCGAGGTGTGCCAGCGCCTGGGCCATTGCACGCACCAGCGCCGGATAGCTGATGCGCAACCCGGCGACCGGGAAGTTGCTGCCGAACATGGCGCGCTGCCAGCCGAAGATCGACACCGCATCGCGGATCACCGGCTGATTGTCTTCCAGCCGCCACGGCCGGTCGCGCAGGCCCAGTTCGGAAAGGCGGACATGCACGTTAGGCAGCGCCGCCAGCGCTTCCATGCCACGCCGCCAAGCGGCGAGGCCCGCTTCGCTGCGATCCCACGGCAGGCCTGTATGCTGCAAGACGACTGAAAGCGTAGGAGCGTCGCGCAGCACGGCGGCCGCTTCTTTGAGGTGCCAGAAAGGAACGCGCAGGTCCCAGGCCAGGTCGTGTTTTTCCAGAAGCGCCAGCGCTGCAGGCCAGCGTGGATCGTGCAATGAACCCGGCCTTTCCGCGACGCTGTCTTCCGGACACCTCGACGTCACTGGCTTGAAACGGATGGAGCGTACCACCGGATATGCCGCCTGCTCGGCCAGCCGTTCGTCCGCATCGGGCGCCAGCAGGTCAACGTGTGCCACCACGGCATTGGGCAAGCTGCTTTGCGCGGCCTGCTCATGCACCCACCGAGTCTCGTCCAGCGCCTGGCGGCGCTCGCACTCGGCCTCGATATGCACGCTGGCCACCACCGGCATGCCGCTCCAGGACTCGCGAAAGTCCTGCGGCAGGTAATTTCGGCACAGCAGGTAGTATTCACCGAGGATGAATTTCGAGGCGTCGTACTCCGAACCGAGCCACGGGTAGCTGATCCGCGACAGGTCCCACAGGTGATGATGCGAGTCAACGATGGCCGAGGGCAACACAGTCACTTAAGTCTCCTCGAGACGCAATCAGCGCAGGGCGTCAACGGCCTTGAGCAGTTCGTCACCGTTCTTCTCGACGAACATCTTGCGCACCTCATCCTTGACAACCGCCTTGATACCTTCGATGTCGGGCTTCTCGATGATCTGCATGCCGTGCTTGCGCAGTTCGGCCAGTGCCGAGTCTTCGCCCTTGGCGTTGAGCTCGCGCTGGAACGCACCCGCCTTGGCCGCTTCTTCCAACAGGACCTGCTGGAATTCGGGTTTCAGCGCGTCGAACTTGCCCTTGTTCATCACCACGATCAGCGCCGTATAGGCATGCTTGGTCAACGAGAGATATTTCTGCACCTCATGCATCTTGGTAGACAGCATCACGCTTGGCGGATTCTCGTGGCCGTCGATCGCTTTTGTTTCCAGCGCCGAGAACACTTCCGAGAACGGCATTGGTTGCGCGGCGGCGCCGAGCAGTTGGAACGCCTTGATATGCAGCGGATTCGGCGTGGTGCGCAGCTTCAGGCCCTTGATGTCCTCGGCCTTGTTCACCGGCCGCTTGCTGTTCGCCAGACTGCGATAGCCGACTTCCCAGAACGCCAGTCCCTTCATCTGGAACGCATCCAGTTCGTTGAGAAGCGACCGACCGACCGTGCCGTCCACCACCTTCGTCACGTGCGCGGGACTATCGAAAAGATACGGCAGATCCAACACCAGCAGCTTGGACACAATCCCCGTGAAATAGGGATTGCCCGACATCTCGATGTCGATCGTCCCGCCACGCACCCCGGAAATCATGGTGTTGTCGTTGCCGAGCTGATTGTTCGGGAAGATCTGGATTTCGATTCCACCCTGTGTCCGCTCCTTGACCTTCTTGGCGAATTCGAGTGCGGCGATGTGCTGCGAATCGGTCACTGGGTGGGCGTGCCCAAAGCGCAGCTTGACCGGCGCGGTCTGCGCCCAAGCGGCGCCAACGGACAGTCCAAACAGAACGGCGGCGATAGCGCCTGAGAATTTGAATTTCATGTTGAGTCCTCTCACTGTTGAATTGGCTTGTTATCGCACTCTCAGCGGAATGCTCGATCGGCTAAGCGAATGCCGGATCGCCGGCATCTGCACCCCCTCGGAAGAGTTATTTCGGTGCCTTGGCGATAGCGTCAAAGAACGCCTTGGCCGTTTCCTCGCCTACCGCCGCCTGATGCTTGGCAATGACCGGTTGGAGCTTCTCGCGCATACGCTGCCGTTCGGCATCCGACACGTCGTTGATCTGCATGCCGGCCTTGATCAACTCGGCGCGTGCTTTGGCATTCAGATCCTGGCTGGCCTGGCGCTGGTACTCGGTGGCTTCGCGCGCTGCTTCTTTCATCAGCGCCTTGTCGGCGTCGCTGAGTTTGTCCCAGAACTTCTTGGATGCGATCAACACCTGTGCGTCATAGGCATGGCCAGTGGTCGACAGGTATTTCTGAACGTCATAGAACTTCTGCGCCTGCACCACGGTGTAGGGGTTCTCCTGGGCATCGACGGCCTTCGTTTCCAGCGCGGTAAACAGTTCGTTGACCGGCATGGGAATGGCGTTGGCGCCCAGTCCGGCAAACAGGTCGATGTACAGATTGTTCTGCATGGTACGCACCTTCAGCCCGCCAAGGTCTTCCGCCTTGACGATTGGGCGCTTGCTGTTGGTGAAATGGCGGAATCCGTTTTCCCAGTAAGCCAAACCGATAATGTCCTTTTCCGTCAGCTTGGCCAGGATGCTCTGCCCAAACGGCCCATCGAAGACGGCGTAGGCCTGCTTTTCGCTGGCAAACGAGAAGGGCAGGCCGAACACGCCGAATTCCTTGACCAGATTGGCCAGCGTTGCCGTCGACGGCGCGGTGAATTCCTGCGTGCCGCCACGCAGCGCAGCCTGCATCTGCTGGTCGCTACCCAGTTGCGCGCCGGAATACACGGAAATCTTGATGCGCCCCTTGCTCTTCTGGTCAACCAGTTCGGCAAACTTGCGGGCGCCGAGCGTTTGCGGGTGGCTGTCGGGCAGGGAGGTGCCGAACCTGGCCTTGATTTCCTGGGCAATAGCAGCGGTCGTTCCGAAGCAGAGCGCGGCCATGGTGATGGCCAGCGCGCAGCGAAGCGTCCGTGTCTTGAGTACTTTCATGCGAACCTCCTGATGAGTTATAGCTTAGTTGGTAACGACTCACTGCATGAATCAACGCAATCCGTACAGTGCGACTGCGTTATCGCAGAACAACGCCAGGCGTTGTTCGGGAATCAGTTTCCGGGTCAGCGCCTTGAACCCGCTCCACAAGTCCTCAAGCCCTACGACGAGGGCGTCGACCGGATGATTGCTGGCAAAAAGGCAACGTTCGACGCCAAAATCGGAAATCAGCGCATCGACCACCGGCGCCTGTTGCTCGATGGTCCACTGCTCACCGCGCACGCCGAGGCCGGAAATCTTCACCAGTATATTGGGGCAGTGCACCAGCTGCCCCATGGCGGCACGCCACTGCCTGAGCGTTTCCGCTTCGCGTGTTCCCGGCAGGCCGGCGTGATTGACGATGATCCGCGTTTCGGGAAAATCACGCGCCAACTCCAAGGCCTCCGGCATATGCCACCACGGCGCCTGCAACTCGAACATCAGGCCGTAGGACGCCAGGCGCGCGTAGCCCTGGCGCCAAATCGGGCAGCGCATCGAGCCCGGTTCAGTCCAATCGCCACGATAGTCCTCGCGGCTCGCGCAGGTCGGCTTGTGCCGCACGCTGCGCACAAAGCCCTTGAGAGGCGCCCGGGTGTAGACCTGCATCAGTTCTTCGGCATCCGGCCGGTCCAGCCAAATTTGCGCGGCCATGGCCTGTGGCTTACCGTAGCGCTGCGCCAGCGACTGCATCCAGAACGCTTCTGCCGCCGGGTCTGTGGGCGTCCATTCCCCTTCCATCACCACGTGTCTCAGTACGCGGTGCGGACCACATTGCGCAATATAGTCGTCCGGCAGGAAATTCTTGCAGATTAGAGCGTAATCGCCATAGCGGAACGGAATCCGCGGTAATTCGGTGAGCCAGGGATGCGGATTGTGCAGATCCCAGAAATGGTGATGCGCGTCGACGATCGGCATCAGACGATCGTCGCCGGAGGCGAGGAATTCGTTGCGCGCACGCGCCAGATCAGGCAGCAAATCTTGGTTCATGAAGTGACAGACCGTGATGTGATCGCCCCCAGAGACTCGGGAGTGAGGACGATCCTAACAACCAAATTGATTCCTGAATATTGAAAGTATTTGATATATTGATATCTTTAGATTATCAATTATGGCCACTCTCGCTTCCAGAACCGAGCAACTGCTCAACCGCCTGCGGATGCGCCAGGTCGCTTTGCTATTGGCTATTGACGAGTTCCGCACTCTGCATGCCGCTGCTCAGCATCTGGGCATGACCCAGCCAGCGGCCAGCAAGATGCTGCACGAACTTGAAGAGGCGCTGGGGGAAACGTTGTTCGATCGCGTAGGCCGGGGCTTGCTGCTGAATCCGGCAGGGCAGGCCGTGCTCAATACATTCCGCAACCTCCGCAACAGCATGGCGGCATTGGGGCGCGAACTGCACGAGCTGCGTCTCGGCAGTTCCGGACGGCTGCTTGTGGGCAGCATTACCGCAGCGGCACCGACTTATCTCAGCGCGGCGATGATCGCTTTGAAGGACGAATATCCGCTGCTGTCCATCGAACTCAGCGTCGACACCAGCGACCGGCTTATCGAATTGCTGCGCGACGGCCGACTGGACGTGGTCATCGGGCGTACGCCGGAACCGACCAGCCCGGCCAACCAGGACTGCCTATTCACGCCGATAGGAGAGGAAGCGCTGTCAGTCGTCGTTGCCTGCGATCACCCGCTGGCACAGGCACCGCGCAAGCGGCGTATGGAATTCGCGGCCCTGCTCGACTATCCGTGGATTCTCCAACTGCGCGGCAGCCCGCTGCGCGAGGTCATCGAGCAGGAATTTCGCAGCCACCACGCTGCCTTGCCTCCTGGCCTCGTAGAGACTTCTTCGTTCCTGACCGCCACAGACCTGATTGCGCACAGCCGGATGATCGCCGTTATCCCACACTCGGTCGCCGACCGCTTCGCCCGCCACAACCTGCTGCGCATCCTGCCCTACACCTTCACCCACACCCTTTCCTCATGGGGCAGCCTGGTGCACCGCGACCGGCACATCAATCCGGTCATGCAGAGGTTTCTGGATCTGATGCACGCTACGAGACTGACACCGCCATGCATCTAGCGGGCCGGCAGGCCCAATGCGCGTCAGGGTTGCATGCCCCCCTTCGATTGGCTGCCAGCAGGAAAACAAACCCAAGAATCAGGAGCCAACCGGACGAAGGTTCCGGAATGGCTCCGCAACTGGCGCTCCACCCGATGTCGACAAGTACGGTGCAATCCGCCGGCGAATAGCTGCGAATACTGCTGCCCCGACTGTAGGAGGGAAGCATCACCGCACCGGAAATGCCGCTGAAATGCTGAAGGCTTGAGCCGTCTTCAAAGGGATCCGGCGAATACATGAGGAAATCATCGTCGCTGCTCGGACTCCTGAATACAACGTTTCCGCTGATCAGATCGCTGGCGAATCCGAGAAACTGCCCACCCGGCCCGAACAGATTTGGGCCTCCGGCCAAGGCCAGATAGCTATCGAATACGTTGAATATTCCCGGGTTGTTGGAACCGAAAAAGCTGCTTCCGTCTTGCATCACCTGAGAATTGAAGCCCAGTGTATGTGTTATCTCATGAAGCAGCACGGAAAAGAGATCGTATTGATTGGCTGCGGGCGCCCCCAGCCCCGAATTCCAGGCATAGCCAAAATCGACGAGTATCCTTGCATCAGGCACCGTTGCTGACGGATCGGCCCCCGAACGCACATGATCGTAGGCGAAGCCGTTGTAGTATCCGGCCGGCGCGCTGGGGTTGAAGTAGGTGCCGCCCTGCGCAAGGAAGCCGGTACCGTCCGACTGAGACGCGTCCACACGCAGATCAATCGTTCCATTCTCCGCCGACAGGACGCTTGATACATACGAAAGCACTGAACCCAGGGTGCTGCGCCGCTGCGCGCCAAGCGCGCCGTCGTTAAAACCGGATCCCGCCGCATCGAGATACTCCACGTTCCAGATCAATGCACCGGCCGCCGGAGCAATGGCTCCCATGAATCCGGCGAGAACCGATGCGGCACAAAACTTGACCGCAATTCTGAAATAGTTGTTCACGTTGGTTCCTCCCTCGCAAAAGAACAATCTGCGGACATCGGGCGACCGACATCCGCGGTTGTGGGCTCGGCATGGGGAACCAGCGCTTTCGCTGATGGATGTTTCTAGCGGTGCCTGTCTCTGTCTGTGCTTCGCAAGGCTTCGGCGGACATCCTTGAACGCGGTTCTCCGCGGAGAGACAGTTTCAATATAGATAAGGAGGACGGCCGCGGCAAGAAGGTATCGGACTTCTTGCCGGAACGATCCAGACCAGAAGGGAAAAAAGGATTTCCGCGTGTTGTCACCCCTTGATCGCTTCGTCAGCGGCACGGATGCTTGGACGAGAAAAGACGAAACAGTCTTGGGGAACCTTTTCAGAAAAGCGGGAAAACCATCGCGTACCGCATACTCCCGACTTGACTTACAGCGAAACCGACCAAGTCAAGTTGATGAAAGAATTCACCTTCCCCCGCACCCAAGACCCGGCCTGCTTCGCTTTTCGCGCAGAGCAAGATGCCGGAAAGTCAGTACTTCAGTTTAAGCTTGTCCATCTGCTCTTTGGTCAACGCAGGCACGTCGCCGCGCGCCGCCATTCGGTTGAGGTTCCAGCCGCCTTCTCCAACCCAGGCTTTCAGCACAGCGAGGTTCGCGGCGCACTCAGCCGGGTTGTCCTTGTCACACAAGTACTTGTGCATGTTACCGGGCTTGCCGCCCGAGTACGGACTGGTTCCGTCATCCAGACGGCGCATGAAAGCGCCGGTAGACATTCCATTCACCAACTGCAGGAGGTGCTCATAAGTGTCGAGACGCGGGCCAACCTTGGCCTTCTTGTATTTCTCCTCGTCCAGTTTGAACTCGGCCATCGACGGCGCCTCGGCTTCCAGCGAGTGGCACTCGTAGCAGTGTTTTTTCAACATCGGCGCCACATCATTGCGGTAGGTCACGTCTGCCGCCAGCGCAGGCAAGGAGAGCAATGCAGTGCACACCAAAGATGCCGTTGCTTTCAAAATCATTCGATCACCTCTTTCAACGTTTACAGGAAATAACGCCACCGCTAAGGCAACCATTTGGCAATCGAGTTCCTTGGCTTTCCTGAATCCGGGAACGCTTCCCGTGGCTATTGCTTACGCGACACCTGCTTCCGGAAGCAATAGCAGATTCGGGGAAAAAAAGAAGGATGGCCGCGACAAGAAGCTATCAGACTTCTTGCCATGACCATCCCAGTCAGGAGATCAACGAAGAATTTCGCGGCGGCGTCAGCCCTTCATGGCTTCGGCCACGACCCGGGCGCACAGGGCCAGCGAGATGGCGCCGGCGTCCGGATGACCCAGACTGCGCTGCGTGTGCGACTTGGCGCGACCGAGCTTCGGCGTGAGCTGGGCGGTGGCGTCGGCGGCCCGGGTGGCCACGTCGGCGGCAATCGCCCAGGCTTCCGCCAGGGGCTTGCCCTTGGCGACTTCCGCGTTGAGCGTGCTGGCGAAGGGCACGAAGGAATCGACCAAGGTCTTGTCGCCAACCTTGGCGCCGCCGAGGCGCATGATGGCATCGAGGCCGGCCTGCGCGCCCTGGGCGACGGCCTCCGCGGTCAATTCCGCTTCGTCGCTCAGCTTGCTAGCCCAGATGCGCAGGGCCAGACCCCACAGAGCGCCGGAGGCGCCACCCGCGCGGTCGGCCCACGCGTTCGCGGCGGTGGTCAGCACGCTGGCGGCACCGGCACCGGCCGCGACGGCCTTCTGCGCCGCGTCGGCGGCCGCCGCGGAACCGCGGGTCATGCCTTGTCCGTGGTCGCCATCACCGGCGCGCGCGTCGATTCGTCCCAGTTCCGGCTCGGCTTCGCGCAGGGCGGCAGCAACCTTGACCAGCACGCCGGCGATGCATTTGCCGTTTTCCTTCGAGACGGTCGAGGCCGGGCCGAACTTGAGCACTTCCTCTTCGTCGACAAAAGCCGGCGCCGGTTGCGTCGGAATGATCGCGCCACGGCGCAGGACCGGCGCGTCGGAGGGCGCGCACCACAGTTGTTCCAGTTCGGCGTCGAGCCAGGTCAAGGTCAGCGAGCAGCCGGCCATGTCCAGGCTGGTGACGTATTCGCCGACTTCGGGTTCGACGGCGGTCAGCCCGGCCTTCTTCAATTCGGCTTCGACGCTGATCCACAGCACGAACAGCTCTTCGTACTTGGTGCAACCGAGGCCGTTGAGGATGACCGCAACGCGGCCGTTTGATCCGGCGGGTTTCTCGGCGACGAGTTTGGCGACCAGCATCTTCGCCAGCTCGCTCGCCGGTTGCAGGTCCACTTCGCTGATCCCCGGTTCGCCGTGGATACCGAGGCCGACGCCGACGCGTTGGGCCGGGACGGTGAACAATGGCTCCTTGGCGCCGGGCAGGGTGCAGCCGCTGAAGGCCACGCCGAATGAAACGGTGGCCTTGTTGGCCTTGATGGCCACGCGCTCGACGTCGTCGAGCTTCATGCCGGCTTCGGCCGCCGCGCCGGCGATCTTGAACACCGCCAGGTCGCCGGCCACGCCGCGCCGCTCGTTGGCCTTCTCGGGAGGGGCGCTGGCCACGTCGTCGGTGACCGGCAGGACGCGCACGTCGATGCCTTCGGAAATCAGGCGCTCGGCGGCAAGGCCGAAGTTGAGCACGTCGCCGGCATATTTTCCGAAGCCGAGCAGGACGCCGCCACCGCGGTGCGCCTTGCGGCAGACGTTGGCCACGAGGTGCGTCGAGGGCGAGGCGAAGACGTCGCCGGCCACCGCCGCGTCGGCCAGGCCCGGCCCGACGAAGCCGGCGAACGCCGGGTAGTGGCCCGAGCCGCCGCCGACGACGACGGCGACCTTGCCTTCCGGCGTGGCGGTCGAGCGCACGACGCCGCCGATCACGGGGCGCACGGTACGGGAAAAGACGGAGGCGAAGCCGGCCAGGGCTGTCTTGGCAAACTCTTCCGGATTGTCGAATACGCAGGTCATGTCTGGCTCCCAGTCGGTTTAGCGTGGCAGGATGGTACGGAGATAGTCGCGGTTCATGGCGCAGACGGTGAGGCTGTCGCCACCGTAGTGTTCGCACAGGAAGGCGCTCTTGAAGCCGTGGGCGAGCGCCTTCTGAATGGCCGTCCGGTAGTTGATGATGCCCAGCGCCAGCGAGGTCGGGTAGGAGCAGATGAGATTCTGCGCCGGATCCTCGATGCTCATGTAGTTCTTGACGTGCCAGTACTTGGCGTAGGGCACGATCTTGTCGATCATCGACGCCCAGTGTTCGACCGGCCGGTGCAGGCGAACGAGGTTGCCGATGTCGGCGTTGATGCCGACCGCCGGCACATCGACGTCGTTGACGAATTTCACCGCCCCGTCGGCCGTGCCGATGTAGGTGTCCTCATACATTTCCAGGGACACTTCGATGCCCAGTTCCGCAGCGTGCATGCCCAGTTCGCGGATGCGGCTGACGGCCTTCTGGTACGTTGCCGGGTCATCCGGATTCTTGACGCCTTGCGCGGTCCAGAACCACAGGTGCTTTTTCTGTTCCTCGGTGAATTCGCCGAACAGGCCGAAGGAGACGGCCTTGGCGCCGATCTCGGCGGCGGCGTCGATGACGCGGTGGTTGTAGGCCAGGTAGTCGTCGGCATGGACGGGGTCGATGACGCTGGCCTTGCGTGTCGTGGAAATGGCCGGGATGGTCAGCCCGACCGTCTTGACCACGCACATGAAGTCGCGCAGGCGGCTCGGGGAGAGGTCGGCCACGCGCACCCAGCTATCGCTCGGGTCGAACTCGGTGAACCCGGCGTCGACCACCTGTTGCAGCGTCGCCGCCCAATGGTCGGCCGGCTGGTCCTGTACCAGGCTGCCGTCCGGCAAGACTCCGGAGAAGCCGTTCATCGCCGCCGCGATCGGCCAGTTGTCGCGGTTCCACTTCGTTGCACAACATCCTGCTTGTTTTACTTCCGACATCGCCATTCTCCAATTCAACGTAATCTCGTTTGCGAGCCAGCCGGCCCGGTGTTCAGTCCGTCTGTTTCCTTTTTGCCGCCTCACTGACCAGTTCGACGATGCGCGCGAAGCCTTCGGGCTTCCACGCGGCGCGCCCGACGAACAGGCCATCCACGTCCTTGATGTCGAGAATCTCCCGACCATTTTCCGGGGTTACCGAACCACCGTAGATAATCCGCGTCCGTTCGGCAATTTCCTCACCGCAATGTTTGCGCAGGATGGCGCGCAAGGCCCGGTGCCGCTCCTCGACGTACTCCGGCGAAGCCGCTTCGGCTGCGCCGATGGCCCAACGCGGTTCATAGGCCAGGATGATTTCCGGGATGCGCTCGTCCGGCTGCCCGTCGATCGAGGTCAGGAGCTGATCGGCCAGCACCTCGTCCGCCCGTCCATCGGCCTTTTCCTGGGCGGTTTCGCCCAGGCAGACGATGGGAATCAGCCCCACGCTCATGGCCTTGTCGACCTTGCGCCGCACCGCCTCGTAGGTTTCCCCGAAATGCTGCAAACGTTCCGAATGCGCCAGCTCGACGTAGCGGCACCCGGCCTCGAGCAGCATCGACGCCGATATCTCGCCAGTCCAGCTGCCGGAATCGTCCCAGTGCATGTTCTGCCCGCCCACGGCCACCGGCGAACCGGCGAAAGCGTTGGCCGCCGTGGCCAGCGAAGTGAAGGGGGGCAATACATAGATGTCGATCGCCGACGTGTCGAGGCCGGCGATGCGCGACCTGAGTTCCTCGGCATAGCGGATCGAATCCGCGATGCCGTTGTTCATCTTCCAGCCTGTTCCTGCTACCAGTCTGCGCATGTAAAGGGTTTCCCTGCAGGTCTTCCAGAATCATTGAACCCGGTGGCAACGGACCGGACACACCGCCCGCCGCAAACCGGCACATCCATCGGCAGCTACTTCCGATACTTGCGGTCGAGTTCGTTCACTGCGGCGACGTTGCCGGCCGACGGCCCCTGCGGATCGAACTCCGAAGCCAGCCAGGCATTGACGATGGTCTTGGCCAGTTCCGGGCCGACCACGCGCGCGCCGAAGGTGATGATGTGGGCATTGTTGCTCTTGGCCGCGCGCTCAGCGGAGAACGTATCGTGGGTCTGTGCCGCGCGGATGCCCGGCACCTTGTTGGCCGACATGGCTACGCCGATGCCGGTGCCGCAGACCAGGATGCCGCGGTCGAATTGCCCAGCCAGGATGGCTTGGGCCACGCGCTCGGCGATGTTTGCATAGTATTCCCCGGTCGCTCCGGTCGGCGACTTGCTCATGTCCGTCACTTCGACGTCCTTGAGCCCTTTCAGGTGAGGAACCAGAACGTCAACCAGGGAGACTCCGACGCTGTCGCCGGCAATCGCAATTCTCATCATCTTCGATCCTTAATGCCAATGGGTTATATTGGTAAGCCGGAAGGCAGTATAGTACTTTTGTATTTTCGTTACAACATTTGTCGATTTGTTGGATAATCGCCGCGTCCGCCGGTTTATTTTTTCTCCGGCAAGTTGTTTAATGCCGCATTCGCCGACTTCGACCCATGGGAAAACCAAGATGAGTTCTATCGAATCCAGCGCCTTGCCTGGCGAGCAACTGCGCGCGCGCATCGCGTGGTACTACTTCGTCGCCGGACTGACCCAGCAGGAAATCTCCGATCGTCTGGGGATCGCCCGGGCGCGGGTCAACAAGATCGCCGGACAACTGCGCACGGACGGGTCGGTGGTCATCGACATTCGCCTGCCGCTGGCCAGTTGCGTCGAACTCGAGGAGAGGCTGCGCGAAGCCTACGGGCTCAAATCAGTTTCAGTCGTACCCTCGTCGGACGACGATGAGCAGCAGCGGCGCATGCTCGGCGAGGCCGGGGCCGCGTTGCTCGACCCCATGCTCTCGGACGACCAGTGCATCTCGGTCGGCTGGGGAAGAACGCTGATCAACAGCATCAAGCAACTGCGCCCGCGCAAGCTGCGCGACAGCGCGGTCGTCTCGCTGATGGGCGGCCTGACGCGCGGTTCGGAGACAAACACCTTCGGCGTGTCCACCGAGTTTGCCAAGACGCTTGGCGCGGAGTGCTACTACATCACCGCGCCCGTCTATTGTCCAAGCGTGGAGAGCCGCGGAGTTCTTCTCCAGCACAGCGGCGTCAGCGAAGTCATGGAACGCGCTCGCCGCTCCAACCTCGCGGTCGTCTCCTGCGGCGATCTCACGTCAAAAACCCCGCTGACGACGATCAACAGCGTACGCCAGCGCCTGCCGGAACTCCGCAAATGCGGCGCCATAGGGGAAATCCTGGGAACCTTCCTTGACGCGGAGGGCGTTCCCGTCGCCCACGAACTGAACCAGACGGTCATCGCCATGTCGCCGGCCGACCTGAGGGCCGTCCCGAACAGCATCCTGATCTCCGGCGGTCTGTACAAGGCCGAGGTCATCAAGGCCATTCTGACCTCGCGGTACGTCAACAATCTCGTCACCGACGAGGCGGTAGCCCAGCGTCTGCTGGAATAGCACCGAACCGGAGCCGACCCGATTGGAGCGGCCCTGTCAGATCGCGTTCTTGATTCGCTCCCAGGTTCCCCGCAGGTGATTGACCAAGGCCGCCGAGAGGCGCGCGCCGTCGCGCGCCTCCAGCGCCTCCATCATTTCCTCATGATCCCTGACGGCCGCCAGCAGCGACTCATCTTTCTGTTCGACGATGAAGCGTTTACGCTTCATGCGGGTCTGCAGGATGTCGTGCACCAGGCAC
>JARKPC010000151.1 GCA_029975435.1 Propionivibrio sp.
CCTTTGCCGTAAGCCAGTTCGTACGCCAGACAGCCGGGCGCGAAGACGCCTGTATGCACCGGCGGAAGTTCGCCGCGCAGGCTCGCCGACGTGGCATTAATGACCAGATCGAATTTCCCCGGCAGGTCGCCGAGTTCGGGATACGAACAGCAGGAAAACTCGCCCTCGGCGTAACGGCCGAACTCCTTGATGAGATCCTCGGCCTTGCTCACGGTACGGTTCACCACCAGCAACTGGGCCGGTTTCTGTTTGAGGAACGGAAGCATCGCCCCGCGCGCAGCGCCGCCTGCACCAAGCAGCAGGACACGCCGACCGGCCATCGGAGTACCGAGATTGTGCACGATGTCGCGCACCAGCCCGATGCCGTCGAAATTCTGCGCATGAATCCTGCCACTCTCGAACTTGAGGGCATTGGCCGCCCCGGCCAGGCGCGCCTGCTCGGTCAGGTCGGTTGCATAGGCGAACGCATCAAGCTTGAACGGGGCCGTCACGTTCATCCCGCGACCACCAGAGAGGCGGAATTCTTCTGCCGCCTCACGAAAACCACCGAGCGCACCCTCGATAGCGATGTATTCGATGTCCTGCCCGGTCTGTTGGGCAAACGTCGAATGGATCAGCGGTGATTTGGTATGTCCGAGCGGATTGCCGATCACCGCGTACGTGTCGGTCATAGTGTGCTCTCTATCCCCCAGCGAATAGCCCGGTTTGTTATCGAAATTGCGCATCAAAATTAGTGGATTGACCACCGCCCCGGACTGCCATGGCCGGTTTCTTGTCACTCATTCGGTTTACAGGGAACCATCACGCGGTGCTCACCCTTCTGGACGACTTCGCCGCGCTGGTTGATCAGTTCGACGGGGACGACGACGATTCCCCAGCCGGGACGGCTCTTCGATGCGCGCACGCTCGCTACCTGGAACTCGATGTGGCAGGTGTCTCCGATCTTGATCGGAAGCACGAAGCTCCATTCCCACCCCAGCGACATGCCCGGCTGGAAGCAGTACTCGCTCTGCGTCTTCAGGCCGTCGGCGACCGACAGGCCGAACAGCCCGTGCGCCACACGCGTGCCGACCGGGGTCCTCTTGGCGTATTCCTCGTCGACATGCACCGGGGTGAAATCACCGGTCAGCTCGGCGTAGGCGTTGATGCGTTCCTCGGTGAAGGTGTAGGACGGGCTGATGCCCTTGTCGCCCACCTTGATTTCGTCGAAATACAGTTCTCTCTTGGCCATGCTCGTTCCTCTCAAAGCGGATTCAGTTGTTCTTCATGCGCGCGGCTTGACGGCCAACGCCTCGGCCACGGAATTGGCGTGCGCCTGCATCAACTCCAGTTCCAGACCGTCGGGCAATGCCAGCCAGTTGCGCCCCATCGGCAGTTCACGGACGCTCCATTTCTGCGCTTCGGCCAGCACCTCCTCGAGGTTCTCGACCATGATGCCGAGATGCGCCAGACGCCCCTCGGGACCGTTGAACCCGGGATCGGCGTTGAACTGCAAGCCGCCGACGGTCCACGCTTTCTCCGTCGCTCCCTCGTCCCCCATCACCTCGCGCACGGTCATGCCCAGCACCTCCTTGAAGAATCGGATATGCCAGTCGATATCCTTGACCCTGATGGCCACGTGTTCGACGTACGATTTCCTGCTGTAAGCCATGTTTTCAATTCCTGATGTGTAGTGCCCGGGGGTCTCCGGCGAGCCGTCGCGCAGACCGGATCGCCGGAGGGATACACTCAAGAGGAGTGAGTGATTTTGTGAACCGCCTATTGCTTGCGGACCTTTTCGACCTCCGCCAGGAAGGCCTTGACGAAATCAGGACCAATGGTTGTGGCGTACTTGTCGATGACCGGCTGGACCTTGGCGCGGAATTTGGCCAATTCCTCAACCGACAACTCACTCACTTCCATTTTTGACTTGAGAGCAGCCAATGCTTTGCCCTGCTCGTCACGCGAAAACTGGCGCTGCCAGATAGCGGCCTCGCGAGCGGCTTCCATCACCAGCTTCTGCTCGTCGGCGTTAAGCTTGTCCCAACTCTTCTTGCTCATGAAGAAGGCTTGCGGGTTGTACATGTGGTTGGTCACTGCCAGGTATTTCTGGACTTCGTAGAACTTGTTGGCCTCGATCACGGTGAAGGGGTTCTCATGGCCGTCGATCATCTTTTGCTCCATGGCCGTATAGACCTCGGTGATCGGCATCGGAACCGCGTTGGCGCCCAGCGCCGTCCACGTATCGAGGTAGGTTGGCGATTGCACGACACGGATTTTCAGACCGGAGATGTCGTCGACGGACTTGATCGGGCGCTTGCTGTTGGTCAGGTTGCGGAAACCGAGATCGAAGAACGCCAGATTGACCATGCCCTTGGCCGGCATCAGGTCGCTCATGCGCTTGCCAATTGGACCGTCGAGAACGGCGTCTGCTTCCTTGGCGTTGTTGAACAGGTACGGCAAGTCGACGATCGCGAATTCCTTGATCTGCCCCTGCAGGATGCCAGCGTTCATCGACGTCAGTTCGATGGTGCCCCCTTGGACGGCGGACAACACCTGCACGTCACCGCCGAGGACTCCGCCGGGGAATTGCCTGACCGTCATCTTTCCACCGCTTTTTTGGGCCAGCAACTCGCCGAATTTTTCTCCTCCCGCGGGAATGGGATGCCCCTTCGGATTGGCCGTGGCGAAACGGAATGACTGCTCACGCACCTCAGCCTGAACATTGCCCACTGCCACCATGCAACACGCTGCGATTGCCACTGAAATCAGTTTTCTGGTAATCATTTGAACCTCCTCATGAAGTTGGACCTGAAGCAACTCGCGGAAGAATCCGCATTCGCAGGTGAAGGTTTGCCTTGCACCTCGAATCCCACTCAGGCAAAAAACCGGCTCCGGATCACTTCTTTCCGAAGTTCTCCTGCCAGTTCTCGATGCCCTTGACCATTGCCACCAGCGTTCTGTTGACCGGCGTGGCGATGCCCGAACGCGCGCCCCAGCGCACCACCGAACCGTTGATGAAATCGACTTCGGTGATCTCGCCCTTTTCCAGGCTCTGCAGCATCGATGTCTTGAACTCGGCAGGCAGCCCTTCGGCGGCCAGATCCCAGAAGTACTTCGGGTCTTCCGAAACCAGCGAGATGTTGTTGGCCCGGGCCACGGCGATACCCTCGGCCACGGCGGCCAGCGCCGTTTCCTCAATTTCCGGCACCTTGTACAGCCAACCGTAGGGCAGACGGGTGATAGCGCAGACGGCGCCGGTGGCCACGTTGACCAGCAGCTTGTCCCACATCGTGCCGTAGATGTTTGTGCTGGCGGTGGCCAGCAGATCGGCCTTGTTGAATTCATCGACGACAGCCTGCAAGCGTGCCGTCAGCTGGCCATCCAGTTCGCCGATGTAGGTCTGCTTGCCCTTGTACCCGGAGACGATGTGACCGGGTTCGAGAAACACGCCGCCGACGTAGGTCTTGGCCGCGAGCACGTGTTCACGACCAACGACCTCGGCAAGAATCTCTTCGTGCCCCAGGCCGTTCTGGATCGACATCACCAGGGTGTCCGGGCCGACCAGCGGACGCGCCGACTCGATGGCTGCGCGGGTGGCCGCCGACTTGACGAGCACGATGATCAGATCAACCGGCTGAAGGCCATCACAACTGGTGTAGGCCTTGATCCTGACCGTTTCTTCCGTGTCGCCGAAGCGCATCTTCAAGCCGTTGGCGTTGATCGCGTCGACATGCGCCTGGAAACGGTCAACGAAAACCACGTCCGAACCGCCGCGCGCCAATACCCCGCCGATCGAACAACCCAGGGCGCCGGCGCCCAGCATGCAGATCTTCATTGCTTCGCTCTCTTCCCGCCAATGGCGTCATTGAAGTACGAGCGAACTTTAGTCGGCGCGCGGCATGCCGTATATGCAATAATCTCAATTCATTTCATTGCGTTTAACAATGACAAAAAAGGATCTCCCGCCCTCCGCGCTACTGGACGTCCACCTGCTGCAACTGTTCGAGCTGATCTACAGTTCGCGCAGCGTGACACGGGCCGCCGAGCACCTCGGGCTGGCCCAGCCGACGGTCAGCATCTGGCTCGCCAAGCTGCGCAAGCAGCTCAACGATCCGCTGTTCGTGCGCACCCCTTCGGGCATGCTGCCGACCCCCGAAGCCGATGCCTTGATCGGCACGGTACGTCAGGCGCTGGAGTCATTGCGCTACCTTGCACAACGCGAGGTCCGATTCGACCCGGCCACCAGCGAGCGCCGCTTTCGCATTTGCATGACCGACGCCAGTCACATCACCCTGCTTCCCCAATTGCTGGCGCATGTGCGCTCCACGGCACCCGGAATCCGGCTCGGCGCCGAGCGCATCGACAGCCTGACCGGACAACGGCTGGAATCCGGGGAAGCTGACCTGGCGCTGGGCCTGATCCCGGAACTGGGTGCCGGTTTCTACCAGCAAAGCCTGTTCACCCAGGACTGGGTGTGCCTGGCCAATGCCCGGCATCCGCGTATCGGCGAGACACTGAGCGCGGGCATGTACCAGCGGGAAGGTCATATCAACGTCGTTTCCGGCACCGGGCACCACCTGCTCGACGCCAGCCTGGAACGCCATCACCTCGAGCATCGCGTCGTCCTCGAACTGCCGGGATTCCTCGGCCTGACGGCCATCGTGTCGACAACCGACCTGCTCGTCACCCTGCCGCGGCAGATCGGAGAGACTCTGGCCAGACTCGGCGGACTGAATGTGTTTTCCTGTCCGATCCCGATTCCGACGTTTGCCGTCAAACAGCACTGGCACACGCGCTACCACAACGATCCGGGCAACCGCTGGCTGCGCGGCCTTTGCGCCGGATTGTTCCTGCGCGACCGGACTGACGGCTGAAGCGCGGCGCCTCAACAGGAAGCGCGTTTCGTTTTGTCTTTTGGTCGTGCTCGATGCGCCCGTTGTGGTAAAAATGCTTTTTTGAATCCGCAGAGGAGAGACACATGATCGTTCTGATTACTGGCGCCAGTTCGGGCTTCGGCGAGGCCATGGCCCGCAAGTTCGTGAATAACGGTCACCGCGTAATTGCCGCGGCGCGCCGGAGCGACCGCCTGGAAAAGCTGCGCGAGGAACTCGGCGACCGCCTGCTGCCCATCACCATGGATGTCACCGATCCGTCTTCCATCGCCGATGCGCTCGCCCGGTTGCCCGACACGTGGAAAGTCGTCGACGTGCTGGTCAACAACGCCGGCCTGGCCCTCGGCACCGAACCGGCACAGCAGTGCTCCCTCGACGAATGGACCCGGATGATCGACACCAACACCCGCGGACTCGTCACCGTCACCCGCGCCATCCTGCCCGAGATGATCGCGCGGAACGCCGGCGTAATCGTCAATATCGGCTCCGTGGCCGGCAACACGCCGTATCCGGGCGGCAATGTCTACGGAGCGACAAAGGCCTTCGTTGAGCAATTCACCCGCAACCTGCGCGCCGATCTGGCGGGCACCGGCGTGCGCGCCACCAACATCGCGCCAGGACTATGCGGCGGCACCGAGTTCTCCAACGTGCGCTACCGCGGCGACGATGCGGCTGCCGCCAAGGTATACGAAGGCACCGTACCACTGACCGCCGAAGACATCGCCGAAACAGCGTATTGGGTCGCCACGCTGCCGCCGCACGTCAACGTCATTCAGCTCGAGGTGGTGCCGACCTGCCAGGGTTACGCCGGCTGGAACGTAAAGCGGAATGTCGCGGCGCCGGGGCAGACGAAATGATCAGTGCCGAGTTCCTGATCACCTCGCTGATCGTCGTGCTGATTCCGGGAACGGGCGTGATGTTCACCGTTTCTTCCGGGCTTTTCCTCGGCAAGCGCGCCAGCCTCTACGCGGCGCTCGGCTGCACGCTGGGCATCCTGCCTCACCTGCTCGCCAGCATCCTCGGTCTGGCCGCGCTGCTGCACGTCAGCGCCGTCGCCTTCCACCTGCTCAAGCTGGCCGGCGCGGCGTACATGCTCTATCTGGCGTGGATGACCTGGCGCGAACGCGGCAGCCTGTCGCTCGACAAGCCGCGCGACGCTAGCAACGGAGGGCGCATCGTGCTCCGCGCCTTCCTGATGAACATCCTGAATCCCAAGCTGACGATCTTCTTCCTGGCCTACCTGCCGCAATTCATTAAGCCGGAGGCCGGCGATCCGCTGGTTCAGATGCTGTGGCTCAGCGCCGTGTTCATGGCGCTGACGCTGGCTGTTTTCGTCATTTATGGGCTGCTCGCGCACGCCGCGCAGCGTGCCATCCTCGGCTCGCCGCGCCTACTGGGGTGGATGCAGAAAGGTTTCGCCGCCGTCTTCGCCAGCCTCGGGATCAATCTGGCGCTATCCGACCATTGAGGTAACGGTTCGTTCGTCACTCCGGCGCTCACCGCGCCGGAATCAAACGAACCGGACCGACGCCTCAAATCCAGCGAATCAGCGCGTAGTTCTTCTTGCCGCGACGCAGCAGGGTAAAGCGTCCGAACAGGCGCTCCGCATCGGAAAACTGATGGTCCAGCGCGTCGACCTTGTGGCCATTCACCGTAACGCTGCCACTCTGCAGGAAACCGCGCGCTTCGCTCTTGGACTTCGCCAGACCGGCGGCCACCAGCGCATCGATCAGGCCTGAAGCCGATTTTTCCATAGCCACGCCGGGCACGCCATCGTGCGCCAGTTGCTCGAAGTCCGATTCAGTCAACGCTTCCAGGCGGCCGGAGAACAGGCTGTGGCTGATGCGTTGCGCGGCTTCCAGCGCGGCCTTGCCGTGCACCAGTTCGGTCGCCTGTTCGGCCAGGATGCGCTGGGCTTCCGGCTTCTGCCCGCTAGCCTTGTCGGCGGCCTCGATGGCGTCGATTTCCTTCACCGAGAGGAAGGTGAAGTAACGCATGAACTTGTAGACGTCGGCGTCGGCGGTGTTCAGCCAGAACTGATAGAAGGCGTAGGGCGAGGTCTTCTTCGCGTCGAGCCACACCGCGCCCGATTCGGTCTTGCCGAACTTGGTGCCGTCCGACTTGGTGACCAGCGGCAGCGTCATCCCGAACACATGTTTCTGGTTGAGGCGGCGGGTCAGGTCCGTCCCGGCGACGATGTTGCCCCACTGATCGGAACCGCCTATCTGCAGGACGCAGCTGTGGCGGCGGTTGAGTTCGGCGAAGTCGTAACCTTGCAGCAGACTGTACGAAAATTCCGTGTAGGAGATCCCCTGGTCCTCGCGCTGCAGGCGTTGCTGCACTGATTCCTTCTTGATCATCGCGTTGACCGAGAAGTGTTTGCCGATGTCGCGCATGAACTCCAGGCAGTTCATCGAGCCGAACCAGTCGTAGTTGTTGGCCATGACCGCCGCATTGGCGCTTTCAAAGTCGAGGAACGGCGCGACCTGACCACGGATTTTATCCACCCATCCGGCAATGACGTCCGGCGTGTTCAGTTTCCGTTCCGTCGCCTTGAAGCTCGGATCGCCGATCATCCCGGTTGCACCGCCGACGAGCGCAATCGGCTTGTGACCGGCCTGCTGGAAGCGCCGGAGCAGCAGCACCGGCACCAGATGTCCCAGGTGCAGACTGTCGGCGGTCGGATCGAAGCCGCAATACAGCGTCACCGACTCCTTGGCCAGCAGTTCATCGAGCGCGGCGGCGTCGGTGATCTGGGCGATCAGGCCACGGGCTTGCAAATCCTGGAGCAGGGCAGACTGGTACATCGGAAGAATCTCCACACGAGAGGCGGCAAGTTCCTTGCCGTTTGCTGTTTAACGAAGCACGAAATTTTAGCACGCGCCCCGCAGCGCCTCCGGCAGATTGCCAACCTTGAGGCGCTCGCTCCAGTCGCGCATCTGTTGCGCGAGTACCGGTTCGACCGGAATACCCTTGACGCGCCGCACCGCGTCCTCGCGTATTTCGGGATCGCCAGGCATCAGCGGCGCCCCCGGTTCGCCGGACAACGCCCGGGCGATCTGCTCCACCGTCCCGGCCAGCGCCGGCCCGCCGGCGAAGCGCATGGGATCGAGCATCAGGAAGAATGCGCCGAGATGGCGCGGCTCGTCCAGTGCGGTGAACATGCCCGAGATCGTCGGCCCCCAGGGATTGCCGTTGAGCGGTCCGCACAGGAGATCGATCATCAGCGCCAGTCCGTAACCCTTGTGACCATAATCCGCGCCGCCGAGCGGCGTCAGGGCGCGCGCAGCGTGAGCGTCGGTCGTCAGGCGGCCGGCTTCGTCATAGGCTACGCCGGGCGGCAACGGGTGCCCTTCGCGCCGGGCATTCATCACCCGGTTGTAAGGTATCGACGTAGTCGCCATATCCAGGCAGGCCGGCTCATGCCCGGCTCGCGGAAACGCGATGGCAATCGGATTGGTGCCGAAAAAAGGCCGCATGCCACCGTGCGGGGCCGCCATGCTGTCGGAATGGGTAAACGCGATGGCGATCAGCCCGGCCCGCGCCGCCGGTCGCGTGTATAGCGCCATGGCCCCGCAGTGCGAGGAGTCGGTCACGCCGACTGCGCCCACGCCGGTTTTGCGCGCCAGATCGGCAGCAACGGCTGCCGCCTGGTGACCGATCACGATGCCATGTCCGTGATCACCGTGCAGTTGCGCGGTCGACGCCCCCGTTTCCTTTACCGTGACGTTCGGCCGGGCCTTGATCGATCCGCGCGAAATGCGCTCCAGGTAATGCGGCAGACGGGCGATTCCGTGCGAATCGATGCCCCACAGGCTGGTCTGAACCAGACTGTCGGCCAGTTGCCGCGCATCGGAAACGCTCATGCCAAGCGTTTCCAGACAAGCGGCCGCCCAGTCGGCAACGGATTGGTGGGGAACGAAGGTACTGCCTTCAATGATCGGTTGACTCATGGCTGAAATGTTTTTGCTCGAAAATGAATGGATAATCTGACGGGGAAGCGCCTTGATTCTTGGGTTTTCATATAATGGAACATAGTTCCATCTTGAACATGCAGTATATGGGCGACCAAGCCGAAACGCCACGCCCCGATCAAAATCAATCGACCGAACCAACGAGTCCTGCGCGCCATGAACCTTCAACCGCGATTCCATCTCTTGACCATCGTGTTTTTCGTGGTCTTCGCCATCCCTTCCTGGATGGCCGTCCGGGCGCTCGCCGAGGGCATCATGGAACAGTGGGCGGTGCGCTACGCGGAAAAGCAGGTTCTCTACGACAAGGGTCGCACGCTGCAGCCAATATTGCGCGAAGTAGCCCTGTCGCGCCAACTGGCGTCGTCGCAGCCAATCCGCGAATGGGCGCGCAAGCCGGACGATGCCCCGCTGACCCGCCGGGCCGTCAAGGAAATGGAGAATTTTCGCCAGAATTTTCAGGATCGCAGCTATTTCGTGGCGCTGCTCGGCAACGGCCGGTACTACCACAACAACGCGCAGAACGAATACGCGGGTCAGGAATTCCGCTACGTGATGGACCCGCGCAACAAGAAGGACGCCTGGTTCTACGACCTGATCAAACAAAAACGCGACATCCACATCAACGTCAACCCGGACCCCAACCTGGGCATCACGAAGCTGTGGATCGACGTACTGATCCGCGACGGCAACGACATTCTCGGCATCGCCGGCACCGGGCTCGACCTCACGTCCTTCATCAAAAACGTCGTCGAGGAAGGTTCGCCCGGCGTGACCAGCCTGTTCGTCGATCATGATGGCGCCATCCAGATCCACCGCAATCAGGCGCTGATCGATTTTGCCTCGATCAGCAAGACCAAGTCGCAGCAGAACACCATCGACCTGCTCTTCGAACGCGAGGCGGACCGCAAGGCAGTCTTGGCGGCAATGAAGGAACTGGAAGTGCAGAAAAAGAACGTGGCCACCTTGTTCGTGCAAGCCAACGGCAGACGGCATATCGCCGGGATCGCCTATCTGCCGGAGATCGACTGGCACGAAATCACGCTGCTCGACCTCGACGTGCTGCTCCCGTTCAGCCAATTCACGGGAATCCTGGTGGTGTACACCCTGACGCTGTTGGGCATCCTGCTGCTCTTCAACCTGGCGCTGCAACGTTTCGTGCTCAAGCCGCTGCAGCAGCTCGATGCGGGCATGTCCGCGGTTGAATCGGGCAGCGATGCTCCCGCACCTCTCGATACCTTGGGTACCGGCGAGATCGGTCGCCTGATGCAACGCTTCGCGCAGATGGCGAAATCGGTGACCATCTCGCGCCGCGATCTCGAATTCAAGGTGCAGGAACGCACCATCGCCCTGGAACGCCTGACCAAGATCGACCCACTGACCGAACTCTTGAACCGGCGAGGCATGAGCGAACGCATCGAGGCCGAATTGAAACGTGCCCGGCGTGAAGGCAGCCGCCTCGGGATCCTCTGGCTTGACCTGGACGGGTTCAAGGAGATCAATGACCGGCACGGGCACGCCGCCGGCGACCAGGCGCTGATCACCGTGGCCAGCATCATTGACGCGACGATTCGTCCCTACGACGTTGCCGCGCGCTGGGGCGGCGATGAATTCCTGGTCATGCTCTACCCGACCGACGACGAAACCCTGCTGGCTTTGGGTGAAAGGCTGCGCCTAGCCATTGCCGGCTGCCGTTCCGTGATCGGCCGCGACGGCACCGGAATTCCCCTGAGCGCCAGCATCGGCGGCCATCTGGCCATCGCCGGCGAGGAATTCAACGGCGTGCTGCACCAGGCCGACCAGGCGCTCTATGCCGCCAAGACGGCGGGCCGCAATTGCTGCCGCACCACGCAGGCCGTCGCTGAAGGCGCCTGACAGTCACTCCGACATAGCGCCACACGAAGAGGCTCCAGCCCATATCTGTGCCGCATTCGCTCGCCACCAGAGCGTGGAACTCCACGTTGGCGAACTGAATGACTACGGAAACATGCCAATCAGTTGCCATTAAGGATGATTTAAGGAAGTCCGGGTCAAATGCCGTCTGTCGGCCCGACCGGGTCGCTCATTCTTCGCAACCGAAAGGAGAACTCCAATGAACAAGATGATCGCCATGCTTTCCGCCACTCTCGCCGCTACCCTCTTTGCCGGGGCCGCGATCGCCGGCCCGAGCTGCAGCGTCCCGCAAGACAAATGGATGAAGGAAGCCGACTTCAAGTCGCATATTGAAAGCCAGGGCTACCAGATCAAGACATTCAAGGTCAGCAAGGGCAAATGCTACGAGATCTATGGTTTCGACAAGGCTGGCAAGAAGGTCGAGATTTACTTCGACCCGCAAACCGCTGCCGTTCTCGAAGCCAAGTAGTTTCTGAACATGCCGGGCCGGACCTCCGTTTCCGGCAGTCGCCGGATCGACCACCGGCTTTTCATCACAACAAAAGCCGCAATGCCAAAGCCATGCGTAAAAATACAAACGCCCATTGGCAGGAAACGCCATGAAAAATAGCACCTCCGTACGAACCGTTCACGTCTGGGATCGATTCATTCGTGTTTTCCATTGGAGTCTCGTGGCCTGCGTACTGACGAATTTCTTCGTCATCGACGATGGCGAGACGCTGCACCAATGGCTCGGCTATGCCGCCAGCGTACTCGTCCTGGCACGTATCGTGTGGGGATTCATCGGTCCGCGCCATGCCCGCTTTTCCGACTTTTTCCCGACTCCAACGAAGATTCGCAAGCACCTGGCCGACCTGCGCTCCGGCGCCAACGGGCTTCATGACGGACACAACCCAGTCGGCGCGCTGGTCATGCTGGCCATGCTGGCTGTCGTTCTCTCGCTGGGCCTCACCGGGTATATGCAGACTACCGACACCTTCTGGGGCCAGAAATGGCTGCAGGAACTGCACGAAATGCTTGCCTCCACCCTGATCGCCTTCGCCGGCCTTCATGCCGCCGCCGCCATCGTGATGAGCCGCATCGAACGCACCAACCTGATTGCCGCCATGATCACCGGCGTGAAGGTACGGCGAGGGAGAACTGAAAGCCCCTAGCTTCTAGAGATCGCCCCAGAGCTTGCCCGGAATATCGCTGGGGTGGTCCTGCAAGACCACCGTGTAGCCGTATCGCGTGCGTCCCTGCTGGCCGAAATAGGTACGCCATTCGGTATCGGAAATTGTCCGTTCCGCCACTTTTGGCAGGCGCCTTTCAGCGTGAAGACGCCTCTCGGACAACCCGGCAGGAGGCCCACCGTCAAATCGGCGGCGATCCTGACGCGCACGACGCTCTATCGATGCCATGACGACCTCGCCAGAGAACGGGAAAGGATGTTCAGTCTAGGCAACCGGGCAACAGAATTCAATGAAAATACGTAGCGACAGAGTAGCGATCTTGATCGCCCCTCTATCGACACCCCCCGCGGAGCACCCCTTCACGGCTCCGATTTTCACCCTTGCGATTTCACATTAGACTGCTTCCTCTTGTCTGAAAGGGCATCACTGACCCGATGATCGCGCTTTTTCTAAAATCCCTTCTCGGCGCGGCCGCCGTGCTTATCATCGCCCTGCTTTCCAGGACGAGCAATTTTTTCATCGCCGGGCTGGTGCCGCTCTTCCCCACCTTCGCCCTCATCGCCCACTACATCGTAGGCAGCGAACGCGCGGCAGCCGATCTGCGCATGACCGCGCTGTTCGGGCTGTGGTCGCTGATTCCGTACGCCATCTATCTGCTCATCGTCTACGTGCTCAGCGTCCGCACGTCCTTGACGACGACACTGCTGCTGGCCACCGCCGGCTGGACGGTCGCCGCGCTCATCCTTCTGCTGGTCTGGAGTCGGCTGTTCACGGTTGGCGGAGGATAGACAGAGTTGCGACTCACTGCCGTCATTTTGACATTTGCATCGTTCTCCAGATTCATGAAGACACTGCTCGCACTCGCCCTGCTTCTCGGCTCGCTTGCCACGAACGCCGCCCCCTGCCCCACCGACAGCGATCAAGCGCGTGTTACCGGCACATCCCAATGCCTGCTGGCGCATCACTCTGGCCCGCCCGGCGCCGAGCATCTGCTGGTCTGGTTGCACGGCGACGTATCCGGCGGCAGGCCGGCATTGGCCGCATGGGCCCTATCCCTCGCTACGCTGAACGACGGTTGAGGATGGCCTCGCTGTCGATCCAAGCCCGCTCGTCGTCGAAACCGAGCATCCGCCGGATGTTGCGCCGGCGCATGAATACCGGCAACGGCCGCCGATAGATGCGCAGGTCGGAGAAGTCGATCAACCCGAGTTCGCCCGATGGCGTCAGGATGACATTGCCCAGATGCAGCGAACGAAAATAGATGCCCAGAGCATGCAAGCGAATGACGAATTCCGTGAATTGTCGTTTCAACCTGTTCTCGGTTTCAGCATCCATTCCCTGGCGAACCAGGGAGCGCAGCGTCACGCCTTCCAGCGGCTGGTAATGAACCGCATCGCGCTTGATCGACGGAATCCGCATTGCAGCGATGACGACGGGCACGGGAATCCCGCGCTCGCGCAAGGCATCGGCGTTATCGACGAAGCGTTTTGCGTAGGGATACCACGCTGCGGAAGTAATCAGGCGCTTGCGGCGAAACAGCTTGAGCATGCTGCCGTCGACCAGACGCAATACCTTGTCGCCGTGGCCGTCTGCCTCCAGCACCTCGGCACCGCTTCGCATGACCAGGAAATCCTGGTGATCAATGGTCTTCATCAAACCTCCGGCAGATTGGCCGCCAGCCAGCGGTGCAACACCGACGACGCCGGCCAGTTTCTCAGGAAGCGCGCGCGGTCGCGACGCCAGTCGCGCACGAAAGCGGCCTGACTGTCGTGCTGCACCATGGCGTCGAGGTCAATGACAACCAGCCGCCCCGCATGCCAAAGCAGGTTCGTCGCCTTCATGTCGCCGTGCGAAATTCTCATCCGGGAAAGCGCTCGGAAGAACGCCAAAATCGCCGCGGCCTCCTCTTCATCCGGCTCCCGATCGGGAGCAAGGTGCTGCAGGAGATTTTCGCCCGGACAGAATTCAGTCACCAGGAACGCTCGCCGGCGCAGCGGTCCGACCCGTTCCTCGAGCATGGCCAGGGGTGTCGGAGTGCTGATACCGTAGAACGCCAGGCGGTGCGCGGCCACCCAGGAATGCCAGGCCCGGCTCGGACGCCAGAAGCGCGACATGGCGTGGCGGAAGTTCTTGAGGTTGTAGCGCTTGATGACCAGAGTACGCCCCGCCACCTCGACACGCGCCACAGTGCAGGTTCCGCCGTCCTTGAATCGATACCCTTGGGCAATGAACCGGTCCGGGTCTTCGAGCAATGGGGATAGCGCCTCTTTCTCGTTGCGGACAACGGCGGAAAAGAGGCCGGTCGTGTGCCCTACGGCAAACTGGCTGCAGTCGCGCAGCGTCTTGCCGAGAAAGTGGGTCAATCGCTGGGCACGCGCCCGCTCGACCGCTTGCAGCAGGATCTCGCGTCCCGGTCGCAGCCGATCCTGCTGCGACTCGTAAGCCGTCACCAGAGGATCGAGACAGGATTCCCAAGCCAGCGGCAACTGCGCGATCAGCAGGGCGAGATTGTCCAGTGTCTGCCGCGCCAGAGCCGTCGCCCCTTTCGCCACATAGGTGACCCCATCGCCGTCAATGACGAAGAGGTCATTCTTGCAGGCCAGAAAATTCCCCAGATGCAGATCCGTGTGCAGCAACCCCGCGGCATGCACGCGCCCAAGCAGGGCGAATGCCGGCTGCAGGATTTCCAGCGCCAGCAGACTTCCCGGAGGCAGGTCTTGCACTCCGGGCCACAGTTCGGCCAGCGTTCGGGAGTCCTCCAGGAACTCGGTAAGCAGGAAGTGGCCACCCCCTTCGAGCCTTCCGGCACCGACAATCCCGGGCGTTGGCAGGTGCGCGGAGCGCAGGGCTTCGATCCCGTGCCGCTCGCGCTCCCAGTGCCGGCTGTTGCGCCCGGCCACGAACAACTTGGCGAGTACGCGCTGGCCGCGCCATTGCGCCTCGCCGACGATGCGCTTGCCCGGCAGCACGCGCAACAATCTGGACACGAGCATGGCTTCGCCGTTGTCGCCGAGCATCCGGAAAGGCACGGCCGGAGCGCGGCCCTGCTGGCGCAATTCGGCGACCTGCAGCAGAGGCACGTTTTCGGGAGTCATGCTCCGCTTCCTGTAACGTACTTGCGCAGATAGCGTTCCTGCAGACGCCCGGCTTCTCTCGCGAGCCGTCGGAGCAAGCGACGTTCATCACTCAGCACGGCGCGAATCGGCCGCTCGAAATACTGGCACAGGAAACGCAGCAGGTCGCGCTGCGTGAGGCCGATATCCAGCGCGGAAAAATAGAGGCTCGCCAGGTCCTTGTCGCGCCAGCGGCGCGGCGTCTCCTCCCTGATTTGCGCGCGGTGCAGGTCGATCAGCGACAGTTTGAGGTTATCCGGTGCCGGCACCGGATCGCACCGCAGCAGAAAATGGCAGATGTAAAAATCCCGATGATTGACGCCGCCACCGTGCATGCGCCTTGCCATCTCGGCGACGCGCCGGATCAGCGCGCGCTTGAGCAGCACGGGAGGCGGATTTTTCGGCCAATCGGCGCAAAAATCCTCGAGACTGATCGTCGGCACCAATTCCTCGGTAACGATGAAGGAATGCTGCGTCGCCGGATTGCTCCCGCGCTGCCCGAAGGCGACACCACGCATGGTGTCGACGCCCAACTGTTCAAGCCGCTTGATGGCCCGCCATTCGTTCCCGGCGCCGAGAATCGGCAGGCGCAGGCAAGCGAGGTTCTTGAAGATTTCGCCCCATCCGACGCCGCGATGGATCTTGACGAAGTAGCCTCGCCCGGCGACTTCGGTACGCAACGTGCGGCGCGCTTCGAGTTCCCGGAAAACCTCGCCCTGAAGCTCCTCGACCGCGGCAAACGGGTCACGACCGGCCCACAGGGTCCGGAAAGGATCTTCGAGGAAAACGACAGGGACGCTCACCGAGGCTCCTTCAGGATCAGGTCGGCAGCACGCTCGGCGTTGCTGTAGATGTCGGCGGTTTCGGCAAACGCCAGGGCGTTGGTGCGCCAGGCGGCGCGTGCCGCGCTGTCCGTCAGCATTTCCGCCAGCGTCGCATTGAGCACGTCCTGGGCAAACGGTTCCGGCACGACGCGACCACCGCCGGCCTCATCTATGTAGTGCGCATAGCCGCATACCGCCGTCGCCAGCACGGGCAACCCGGCAACCAGCGCTTCGAGCAGGACGGTTCCGGTGTTTTCGTTGTACGCCGGATGAATCAGCAGGTCGGCGCCGAGCAGGAAACGCGGGATATCGCTGCGGCCGGGCAGGATGGCGACACGCTCGGCGACGCCGAGCGACCTGGCCTGGCGCAGGAACAGCGACGGCTCGTCCTGGCCGATGACAATCAGCCGCGTGCGCGATTTCAATGCCTCCGGCAGGCTGGCCAGCGCCTTCAGGCTGCGATCGAGTCCCTTGGTCTTGAAGCCGGAGCCGATCTGAAGGAGGAGCAGATCGTCGTCGGCCAGCGCGAACTCGTGGCGAAAACCGGCGCGGATGTCGCTGGCGTTGGCCGGTGCGCGGCGATCCGGCGCGATGCCGGGCGGCAGCAGGTGAAAACGCGATTTCGGCGTACCGTAGTGTTTCTCGAAGAACGGCTGCTGCACCTGCGAGATCATCAGGATTTCGGTTTTGCTCTCCGCGGCAAACACAGCTCGCTCATAGGCGGCAAAATGGCGATAGCGCCCTGAAAGCCGATACAGCGGGTTGCGCAGGGTACGCGCCTTTTCCTCGTAGCAAGGGTCGGCGGCAAAATAGACGTCGAGCCCCGGCATCTTGTTGAAGCCGATCACCCGGTCCGTCGGACGCCTGGCAAGATCGCGCTGCACCCAGTCGCTGAATCGTTCGTAGCGGCGAGCATTGCTGAAAGCGGTGACCGGCACGACGACGACCTCGAACCCGCCCGGAACCTCTCCGCTCCATTCCAGCGTGTAAACGCGGATCGCATGGCCGCGGGACTGGCAGGCCAGTGCAATGCGCAGGAAATCGCGCTGCAGGCCGCCGAACGGGAAATACTTGTAGAGACAGAAGGCAAGCTGCATCAATGATTTTCCGGTGGCGCCTCAACACCGCGCGGGCACTTGTAGCGGTTGTACCCCCACAGGTACTGCTCCGGGCACTGTCTGATCAGACGTTCGATTTCGTGATTGATCTGCTGTGCGCGCTCCTCGGTCGTTCCGGTGATCGATTGCGACGGTGGCAGCAGGTGGAAATGATAGCCGGCACCACCCGGCAGACGTTCGGCCCATAACATGATCACTGCCGCACCGCTTTCGGTGAGACGGGCGGCCAGCGTCATCGTATAGGCGGGCTTGCCGAAAAAATCCAGCCAGCGTCCCTCGCCTTTCCTCGGCGCCTGGTCGGGCAGCATGCCGACAGCCTCGCCCTTTTTCAGCGCCTTGAGCAGCGTGCGCACACCGTTCAGGTCGGCGGCGGCGATGTGCAGTTGCTTGCGCGCCCGCCCCGTTTCGATCATGGTCTGCATCCAGGCCTGCTTGGGCGGACGATAGAGAACCGTGATCGGCGCATGCGTCGACAGGTATTGCGCGGTGATCTCGAAGCATCCCAAGTGCGGAGTGAGGTATACGATGCCCCGCCCCTCGCGCACTGCCGCCTCGACCAATTCCCACCCGCTTATCTTTACTACGCGTGCGGCGGCTTCCTCAAGCGGACGCAACCAGATCTTCGGCAACTCCAGCGACTGCTTCCCGGCGTGAGCGATCGCCGCAGAACGGACGCGTCGTTCGCCCTCTTCACCCAGCGCCAACACCATGTTCTCCCGCATGTGCCGGCGATAGGTTGGCGAGAACAACCACGACAACCAGCCCGCCAGGGCACCGAGACGGTGCAGCCAGGCCAGGGACAGGCAACTCAGCAAACGAAAAACGAAAATCACGCCATAACCCCATTAACCCTACTTGCCACGCGTTTGACCCGCCACACGCGAAAAACTACAATTATCCCATTCGCCGAGTTAATCAGGACAACTTGCAGGGCGGAAAACACCGAAAAGGTGTTGCGAAATACTGCTAAAGCGTCGTCTGCTCGAACCCCGGAGTCGACCTCGCCGTCGCAACGGGGTTTTTTGTTGGAGTACAAACACATGTCCAGAGAGTTTCTCTTTACGTCCGAATCGGTTGGCGAAGGCCATCCCGATAAAGTCGCCGACCAGATTTCCGATTCCGTCCTCGACGCCATCCTGGCCGAAGACCCAAAGGGCCGCGTCGCTTGCGAAACCCTGGTTTCCACCGGCCTGGTGGTAATTTCCGGTGAAATCACCACCAAGGCGCACATCAACTACCGCGAGATCGCCCAGGAGGCCGTGCGCCGCATCGGCTATACCGACTCCGAGATCGGGTTCGACTACAAGAGCTGCGCGATCCTCACCGCCATCAACCGCCAGTCGCCGGACATCGCACAGGGCGTCAACGAAGGCCAGGGCATCGACCTCGACCAGGGCGCCGGCGACCAGGGCCTGATGTTCGGCTACGCCTGCAACGAAACGCCGTCGCTGATGCCGCTGCCGATCTACTTCGCGCACCGCCTGATGCAGCGTCAGGCCGAAGTCCGCCGCGACGGCCGCCTGAACTGGCTGCGCCCGGACGCCAAGAGCCAGCTCTCGGTCAAGTATGTCGACAACAAGCCGGTGGCCATCGACACGGTCGTCGTCTCCACGCAGCACAATCCGGACATCTCGCACGCCCAGCTTTCCGAAGCGGTCATCGAGGAAATCATCAAGCCTGTCCTGCCCAAGGAACTCCTCTCGGACAAGACCCGCTTCCTGGTCAACCCGACGGGCCGTTTTGTCGTCGGTGGCCCGCATGGCGATTGCGGCCTGACCGGACGCAAGATCATCGTCGACACCTACGGCGGCATGGCCCGGCACGGCGGCGGCGCTTTCTCCGGCAAGGATCCGTCAAAGGTCGACCGATCGGCTGCCTATGCCGCGCGCTACGTGGCCAAGAACATCGTCGCCGCCGGGTTGGCCGACCGGTGCGAGGTGCAGATCGCCTACGCCATCGGCGTTGCCAAGCCGGTCTCGCTGATGGTTGACACCTTCGGCACTGGCCGGATCGCCGATGAAAAGATCGTCGAGCTGATCGGCCGGCATTTCGACCTTCGACCGAAGGGCATCATCGCCGCGCTCGACCTGCTCCGGCCGATCTACACCAAGACCGCCGCCTACGGCCACTTCGGCCGCGAAGAACCGGAGTTTACCTGGGAAGCCATCGACAAGGCGCCCGCCCTCCGGGCCGACGCCGGTTTATAAGCCGGAAAATCACGGGGGCCGGCAGGCGTGAGTCTGCCGGCCCTTTTTCTTTTCCCGGACTCCGCGCAAAGCCATCGAAACGTAACACCCCGGATAGCCGAAAATTCGGTTTTCTGATACAACTGCCCGGATGGATGCCTTCTGGATACTTGCACTGCTGATCGCCGTCTCAGGCTATTTCGCACTGGCCGAAATGGCCCTTGCCTCGGCGCGCCGCTCGAAGCTCGTCCCGCTCGCCGAAAGCGGCGACCGGCATGCGGCACTGACTCTGGCCATAAAGGAGCATCCCAGCCGCCTTCTCGCCGCCACACAAACCGGCGTAACCGCGGCGGCCTTGCTCTCTGGCGTATTCGGCGAATCGGCGATGAAGGACATCTTCGCCGAATGGACCACTCGCTGGTTGCCTTTCGCCGCAAGCATCCGTGACGAAATATCGCTGACCGCCACCATCGTGCTGGTCACGGCGTTCTCCATCGTGTTTGGCGAAATTGTTCCGAAGCGCATCGCCATCGCGCATCCGGAGAAAGTGGCCATGGTCTGCGCGCCGTCCATGAGCCTCTTCATCCGCACCATGTCGCCGCTCATCCACCTGCTTTCCTGGGCCGCCGACGTCGTGCTGCGCCTCCTGCCGGTGAAGGCCGCGCCAGCCGTGGTCAGCGTCGAGGACATCCTGGCCTATGTCGACGAAAGCGAGCGCGCCGGCGAGATCGCCCCGGAAGAGAGTCACCTGCTGGGCAACGTGTTCCGCCTGGAGGACTGGCGCGTGGCGGCGATCATGACGCCGGCGGCTGATGTCGCGTATATCGACCTGTTGCGTCCGCACGAGCACAACCTGGCCGTCCTGCGCGAGTCGCCACACTCCCAGATGCCCATCTGCAAGGGGCATTTGCAGCAGACCATCGGCGTCCTCGAGAGCCACGACCTTCTGCAAGCCGCCCTGGCCGGCAAGATCGACTTCGCCGAGACGCCGAAGGCCGCGCCCCTGTTCGTCCCCGGATCGCTGACGCTGATCGAGTTGCTGCGCACCTTCCGCACGCAACGCGCGACATTCGCCCTGGTGGTCAACGAATTCGGGCAAACCGAAGGCATCGTCACGCTCGACGACCTGCTGCGCAGTGTCGTCGGCGACATGATGCCGTTCTCCGACGACCCCGACGAAGCCCTCGCTGTACGCCGCGCAGACGGCTCCTGGCTGCTCGATGGCTTGATCCCGGTCAGCGAAATGAAGGAAAAGCTCGAACTCCGCGACATTCCGGACGAGGATTTCGGCAACTTCCATACGCTCGGCGGGTTCGTCCTGACGGCGCTGGGGCGCATTCCCAAGAAGGGCGAATTCTTCGAATACGCCGGCTGGCGTTTCGAGGTCGTCGACGTCGACCAGAACCGGGTCGACGAAGTCCTGGCCTCGCCGATCGGCGAGAAGACCAACTCAGCTGCCTGAACCGTCGAAGCCCATGCTCAAGAAAATTAGTGTCAAACAGCTTACGGTCGGCATGTATCTCAAGGAATTCTCCGGTTCCTGGATGGAGCACCCGTTCTGGCGCAATTCGTTCGTGATCACCGATCCCCGCGATATCGAGCGCGTCCAGGCTAGCAGCATCCGGGAGGTATGGATCGACTGTGCCAAGGGTATCGACGTGCCGCCCGACGAACCGGCGATTTCGGAGGCGGAAAGCGAGTCCCAGGTCGAAGCGGAACTTGCCGAAGCAGCACAGGCAATACGTGAAACGGCCCCGGTTTCGACCAGAGAGGAACTGGCTCGGGCAGCGAAGATCTGCGCCCAGGCCAAGCGCGCGGTTACCTCGATGTTCCAGGAGGCGCGCATGGGCAAAGCCGTGGATCCCGGCAAGGCCCAAAAACTGGTCGAGGAAATTTCGGATTCCGTCACCCGCAACCCGGGTGCGCTGATCAGCCTCGCACGCCTGAAAACGGCCGACGACTACACCTACATGCACTCAGTCGCCGTTTGCGCGCTGATGATCGCCCTCGGGCGCCAGCTCAAATTGGAGGAAGACCTTATCCGCAAGCTCGGCATCGCCGGACTGCTGCACGACCTGGGCAAGGCCATGATGCCCATGGAGGTACTGAACAAGCCGGGCAAACTGACCGACGATGAATTCCGCATCATGAAGAGCCACCCGGAAGAGGGCTACAGACTGTTGCAGGAAAGTTCCGGCGTCGACGAAATCACCTTCGACGTCGTCCTGCACCACCATGAGAAAACCGATGGATCGGGTTACCCCAAGGGACTCAAGGACAGCGAAATCAGCCTTCACGCCAAAATGGGCGCCGTGTGCGATGTATATGACGCCATCACCTCGAACCGCCCCTACAAGGCCGGATGGGATCCGGCCGAGTCGCTGCGCAAGATGGCCGAATGGGCCAACGGACATTTCGATCCGTTGGTCTTTCAGGCCTTCGTCAAGAGCCTCGGCATCTACCCGATCGGTTCGTTGATACGCCTCAGCTCCGGCCGACTGGGCATCGTCATCGACCAGACCTCCAAATCGCTGCTCACCCCGCGCATCAAGGTATTCTTCTCCACGCGCAGCAACGCCCGCATCAAGCCCGAGATCATCGACTTGTCGGCCCCGGGCTGCACCGACAAGATCGTCGCGCGTGAGGATCCTGCAAAATGGAACTTTGCGGATCTCAACGAACTCTGGTCGGGCCAAGCCGGCTTCTGAAGTGATGCCGCTTTACGAGCCCAACCCACGGATTTTTTTCTGTCTGGCAAACCGCGTATAATCCGGTCTTATCCGAGGAGCGCTGCAAAACCTCAATCGACGGTTTCAGGCTCGGACTCACCAACGGCGCTCACCTGACCAACCCGGGCCGGCACGGGAAGACGGGTGGAGCCAGCCAACACCAGCATCTCCCGCCTCCCGATCCGGCTACAGATTCATAGGAGAATCGCTGTGGCTGCTTTCACTGACTACGTCGTAGCCGACTTGAACCTTGCCGACTGGGGTCGCAAGGAAATCCGCATTGCCGAAACCGAAATGCCCGGACTGATGGCCATCCGCGAGGAGTTCGCGGCCGCTCAGCCGCTGAAGGGCGCGCGCATCACCGGTTCGCTGCACATGACCATCCAGACCGCCGTGCTGATCGAGACGCTGACCGCGCTCGGCGCCGAGGTGCGCTGGGCCTCCTGCAACATCTTCTCGACGCAGGACCACGCCGCCGCCGCGATCGCCGCGCAGAACATTCCCGTGTTCGCCGTCAAGGGCGAGTCGCTCACGGACTACTGGGACTACACCCACCGCATCTTTGAATGGACCGATGGCGGTTATTCCAACATGATCCTCGACGACGGCGGCGACGCCACGCTGCTGCTGCATCTCGGCGCCCGCGCCGAGAAGGACATCTCGGTGCTGGACAAGCCCGACAGCGAGGAAGCCACCGTGCTCTTCGCCGCGATCAAGGCCAAGTTGGCCAAGGATCCGACGTGGTATTCGACGCGCCTCGCGCAAATCAAGGGTGTCACCGAGGAAACCACCACCGGCGTGCATCGCCTGTACCAGATGCACGAACGTGGCGAACTCAGATTCCCGGCCATAAACGTCAACGACTCGGTGACCAAATCCAAGTTCGACAACCTTTACGGCTGCCGTGAATCGCTGGTCGACGGAATCAAGCGCGCCACCGACGTGATGATCGCCGGCAAGGTCGCCGTCGTTTGCGGCTATGGCGACGTCGGCAAAGGCTCGGCACAGGCCTTGCGCGCCCTCTCGGCACAAGTGTGGGTCACCGAGATCGACCCGATCTGTGCATTGCAAGCCGCGATGGAGGGCTACCGCGTGGTCACGATGGATTACGCAGCAGACAAGGCCGACATTTTCGTCACCTGCACCGGCAACTACCACGTCATCGACCACCAGCACCTGGTCAAGATGAAGCACAACGCGATCGTCTGCAACATCGGGCACTTCGACTCCGAAATCAACGTTGCATCGATCGAAGGCTATCCGTGGGAAGAAATCAAGCCGCAGGTCGATCACATCACGCTGCCTTCGGGCAACCGCATCATCCTGCTGGCCAAGGGCCGGCTGGTTAACCTCGGCTGTGCCACGGGGCATCCGAGCTACGTCATGTCGTCCTCCTTCGCCAACCAGACCATCGCCCAGATCGAGCTATTCACCAAGACAGCCGAGTACCCGGTCGGCGTCTACACCCTGCCCAAGCATCTCGACGAGAAGGTTGCCCGTCTGCAGTTGAAGACGCTCAACGTCCAGCTCACCACGCTGACGACCGAGCAGGCTGCCTACATCGGCGTCCCGGTCGACGGTCCTTACAAGACCGCGCACTACCGTTACTGATGACCCGCGCCATTCCGGCCCCGCCGGAATGGCAGTACCCAAGGATCACCATGCAAACAGAAATCTCCATCGAGTTCTTCCCTCCACAAACGCCTGAAGGCGTGGAAAAACTGCGCGCGGTGCGCGAGAAGCTGGCGGTGCTCAAGCCTGAATTCTTCTCGGTGACCTTTGGCGCCGGCGGCTCGACGCGCGAGCGGACATTTTCCATCGTCAAGGAAATCGCAGCCGAAGGCCACCAGGCGGCACCGCACCTCTCCTGCGTCGGCTCGACTCGCGAGAACATCCGCGAAATCCTTCAGGAATATCAGGCAGCGGGCATTCGCCGGATCGTAGCGCTACGCGGCGACCTGCCCTCGGGGATGGCCGAAGCCGGCGAGTTCCGCTACGCCAACGAACTGGTCGAGTTCATCCGCACTGAAACCGGCGACCATTTTCGTCTGGAAGTCGGGGCCTATCCCGAATGGCACCCGCAAGCGCGCTTTCCGCGTGACGACCTGGCGAATTTCGTGCGCAAGGCCAAGGCGGGGGCCAACTCGGCGATCACCCAATACTTCTACAACGCCGACGCGTACTTCCATTTCGTCAACGAAGTCCGATCCGCTGGCGTCGACATCCCGATCATTCCCGGCATCATGCCCATCCTCAGCTTCTCCAAGCTGGCGCGCTTTTCCGATGCCTGCGGTGCCGAATTGCCGCGCTGGATGCGGCGCAAGTTCGAAGGCTACGGCGACGACGTAGACAGCATCCGCGCGTTCGGCCTCGATATCGTCACGGCTCTCTGCGAAAGCTTGCTGAAGGGCGGCGCTCCCGGCCTGCACTTCTATTCCATGAACCAGTCGAGTCTGACGCTGGAGATATGTCGGCGCCTGGGGATTTAGATGCGCTCAGAAGGACCAAGGAAATTTGCTTTGCCAATGAACGTTCGCTTTGGTACTAACAGGTTTCCTTGGTATTTAGGGATAGCGTATTGAAATCCGCGTGTCCGTGGTTCGATTCCGCGACTGCCACCAAGACACACGCAGATAGCCCATTCTTCGGAGTGGGCTTTTTGCTATTGGGCCTCGTGTAGCCAATTTGGCAGCCTCTATTTGATGCGCTTGGATACCAGTAGTGTCCGGTTAAAACGATACCCATGAGCTTGAAACCAAGAACTGGAGCGGCATTCGGAGAATTTTTTGGTGTCTCCGATTTGAACGACGAATTGCCGATGAGGCAGTCTTCTGGCTTTGTTTTCGCCGGAGACGCCGATGAATCTCGGCAAAACGTTGTTCGCCCAGCTCATGGACTTTCTGCCCTGGAAGACTTTTCATCGTATCGTCGATCGCCACGACGGCGACCGCTACGTCAAGTCGATGACCTGCGCCGAGCAATTTCGGGTGATGGCCTTTGCGCAACTGA
>JARKPC010000029.1 GCA_029975435.1 Propionivibrio sp.
AGCTGGAATACGGGGGACTGCGGCTGCGAACAACGGCTTCGATCAGCGGAGCCCGTGTCGGCCTGACCATCGACATCGGGTTTGGAGACGCAATGGAGCCTGGGGTCGAGATACTGGACTATCCTTCTATGCTGGAGTTCCCCGCGCCACGCCTGCAGGCCTATGCGCGTGAGACGGTGATCGCCGAGAAGTTCCAAGCGATGGTAGCGTTGGGGCGAGCAAACAGCCGAATGAAGGACTTCTACGACATCTGGATCTTGAGCAAATCCTTTTCTTTCGCCGGCGATAGGCTCACCCGCGCAATCGCTGCAACGTTCGCCCGGCGCGAGACAGCGATTCCTGTAGATTTGCCCGATGCGCTAACGCCGGCTTTTGCCAACGATGAACAAAAGCAGCGACAGTGGAATGCCTTTGTCAAAGATGTTTCCGCAAGTCCGGGAAGCTTGGAAGAAGTGGTAGGCGACTTGACCGAGTTTCTAATGCCGTACGCTATACAAGCGCGCGCTTCAAATAATAATGGTCCAAACTTGTAAGAGTCTGTTTTGAAATTCACGGATGAGCGTTTCGCCTGAGAAGGTTCCCGCCCATGGCGACGAGGATCATGGCGTGGGAGACGTCGATCCTCTTCTCGTAGTCACGGACGAGGCGTCGCCAGCGGATCATCCAACCGAAAGTGCGCTCCACGACCCAGCGGCGGGGCAGGACCTGGAAGCCCTTCTGATCATCGGACCTGCGGATGATCTCGACGATGAAGTCGAGGTAAGCGGCCTTGTCCATCATCCCCTTGCGGTCGTAGGCGCCATCGGCGAACAGATGCTTCACCCATGGCCAGCGCTTGCGGATCGCCGACAGCACCGTCTGCCCGCCGGCGCTGTCGGAGATGTCGGCTGTCGTCAGATTGACCAGCAACAGCCTTCCGTCGGTGTCGACGGCGATGTGGCGCTTGCGTCCGACGATCTTCTTGCCGGCATCATAACCTCTTGTTTCGGCATGAGGAGCCTTGACTGACTGACTGTCGATCACCGCAGCGCTCGGGCTCGCCTCGCGGCCGGCCCGTTCCCGGTCGACCATCAGAGCCACGTCGTGGACGGTCTGGAACAAGAAGCGCCGCGCCAACTCCCGGAACCAGCCGTAGACAGTCTGCCACGGGCCAAAATGCACCGGTAGCATCCGCCAGCCGCACCCCGAACGCACGAGGTAACGCACCGCGTTGATCACTTCGCGGAACTCGACCTCACGCGGTCGACCACGTCGCCCGGGAACGGGCATCAAAGGCGCGATCCGCTCCCACTCCTCATCCGTCAGATCAGACGGATAGCGCTTCGTCTTCTTGGCGATCTGGGCCATCCGACCCCGGCTCTGCTGCGTCCACATCCAGAGTATGAATCACATTCGGACGTCGGGGGGAACCGCCGACTGGGAATTTCAAAACGGCCTCTTAGCCAGTTTCTTGATCTCCTGCTTGGCGAAGAACTGTCGGGGCATGCGCCTGCGGCACTTGCGTCTGTCTTGGGGCGACCGGAAGCCACGCCCCGAATTTTTACAGAAGAAAGGGCTGCGAGAACTGCGTTCAGGGCAGCGAATTATCTCGATCACCTCAAGCGTGAGCTACAGTTTGGGCTTGGGCTCAAATACGGCCTAAACATCGTAGCCGGGCTTCTGCGCTGTCGTGAAGTGCGCCCCTACGCACTTGTGCGGGCGAATTCAAAGGATGCGGCTCGCCTTTGGTCCATCTTGTCGCGTATCCGCGAGTTACTCTCCGCCCGCCGATCAAAGTTCAGCCAGTCCGATCAAAAACTTGCAATCATTGAAAGCCTGATGGAGATGCTGGATGGCTCGGGAGGGCGACGGGGGATTCTAATGCAGATCGAAGAGCTTTCTGATACTGACTGAAATACGGTCCAACTTAAGCGAGTATAGTCGAAAAGACGGCATGGCGCTGGGATGGAACTTGAGTTCCGAATGTCTGCCAGCCTCTATCATTGAGCTCGCGGCGGATCCGCTCGATTGCGACCGGCAACACCCAGTCCTTGAACGGTGCGCCATTGCGCAGGGCGCCCGGTTTGCGCGCCAGGACAGGAACGTAGTGCCAGGGATCATAGATGGTCTGGTCGCGGCCGAAGCAACGCGGGTGCTCGCCGACGACGCGGCCGTCCTGGCGCAACTCGATGCGGTCGGCATAGGCTCGGACCTCGGCCGGTCGCCCAACGGCACTGGCCATCACCGAGTACCGGTTGTTATCGAACCGAACCAGGCAGGTCTTTGATACGGATGCCGGAACGGCGTGGAAGCCGTCGAAGCGCCCAGCATAGGGCACCAAGCTCGACCGCTCGGCCTCGAGCACCTCCCACACGGTGCGCTCGCGGTATTCGGGATGGCGGGGCGCC
>JARKPC010000034.1 GCA_029975435.1 Propionivibrio sp.
CAGGGGCGGAGCATCAAATTTCCCGTAGCTGCAAAGCGGCAGCCAAATAGGCTGGATTGTAGGCAGCGGTCTTGATTTTTCGTGGCAAGCTCATGACCCGGGATTTGTCGGCGCGAAAGAGATTCAAGGCGGCGCGGCGCAGGAAAGAGAAATTCTGGGCGGCATTGCGCAGACGGATCAGGCTGGCATCCTCGCCAAAGGTGACGTCAAGGCACCAATGCAGGCTGTTTTCAATTCCCCAATGGGTTCGCACGGCATGCAGGATACGGTGACTGTCGGCAGGGAGGGAGGAGATTACGTAGCGTTTTTCGGTTTCGATCCGGCCGGCGATCTCGCGCGTCGATTCGATGCAGGCGACGGAGGCGAGCTTCGCCCATGGGGCTTTCAGATCGAGCAATTCAAGCCAGTCCAGTTCGCCGACCGCGGTACAACGACGCGTCTCGATGCGGCCATGCCCTTTGTCCAGTGTCTCGTGCAGCGAAACCTGGCGTCGGCAATACCCAGGGGTGTTCAAGACAGAGAAGAAATCGCGCAGGGCTTTGGCCAATTGGGGCTGGTTGTCCTTCACCGCCAGTACGTAGTCGCCACCACCGGCGGTGATCTGTTCGGCAATGGCCGTCTGGCAGCCCATGGCGTCGATGGTGATGATGGCGCTTTCGAGCGCCAGCGACGGGAGCAGTTCTTCGATTGCCGTGATCTCGTTCGATTTCGCTTCACAGGTGCGTTGGCCCAGCGTCAGACCGTACTCTGCCGCGTACGCCGACACCTGATGCAACGCCCGCAAGCCGCGTGCAGAACGACCCGAGCCGCGCAAGGATTTGCCGTCAATGGCGATCACCCGATCCTTTACCGCCGGGCAGGTGGCACTCATCCAGTCTTCAAAACGCTGCTCCAGTGCCTGCGGCGAGATTGCTTCAAATACCCGCCTGATCGTGTCGTGACCGGGAATTCCATTACGCAAATGCAGATAGCGTCGAAGCCAGTCTTCCCGCTCCCGGCCCCAATCTTCGATGTCGTCCCAGCCTTCCGCCCCCGACATCACCGCGCACAGCGCCAGCACCACGATATCCAGCAGACTATGGTCCGTTCGCCCTTCTACGCGTGGATCCGGCAAGTCTGCAAAGCGTTCGATTAAACCCGCTATCCCTGCCTCTTTCATCGCTCGCCCAAAAAGACGAGAGTGGACCTTATTTCACCAGAGTTCACAACCCCATGTCATAACCCTATGATCGTCAACGATTTTTCATGCTCCGGCCCTGTTGCATCCTCCTGGTGTCGTGAAATCCAGCAAAGCCAGCAGATCGCGATGCGCCGAGGTCGTTCCGCAATCTGTTGGCTCTTTACATGTCCGCTGATCGCGCTACGGGATGAGTTCCCTCCACATCACACGTTTTCCGGTGAAGGCTGATGAGCCTCCCTTGAATTCGACATCGGGAAGGATCGTCGGCGTCGGATTGGTTGCGGTAATCGTTTCGACGATCGGCTTGCCGTTGATGTAGATGACGTTTATACCGACGATCGGGCTGTCGAAGTGGACCGAGACGAGATTTGTCGTGCTGATGTAACCACCCGTTTCAAAGTCGAAGTAATTGAGCCAGCCATAGCCTCCGGGCGAGCAGACTGTGTTGGAGGGCACGATCGTCGCTGCAATCAACGTGCCCTGCACGAGCTTCATATCGATATTCAAGCGCTCGCCGACGAAGGTCGCGTCAGTGGCGTTGTCGATGTGGCTTCCCAAGTCGATATACCAGCCCCGTCCGGTTGTGAAATCGACGACATTGCTGGTTCCCTTGCGCTTTGTTCCTTCCTGATAGAGCGACTGCTGAACGAGCGCGGTTCTGGCATTAATGAGCGTCGAAGCAGCATCATTGTCCTTGATCGCGTAGATCGACTGGATCGACGTATCAACCAGGTCGCTCACTTCGAGATACTTGCCGGTGCCTACAAGCACCACGCGATACCCCTTGACCTTGCCGAGCGTCGGCGTCGTCGTGATGGGTTGCGGGTTGTTGGAAGGATCCTTCAGGGTGGCAAACAGGAATGCCGTTCCAGCGTTGATATCGAAGCGCCACAGGTTGCCAAGAAGATCGCCGCCGTACACGTATCCGGCCGTGTTGTTGATGCCGCCGTACTCATTCCATGCGGCAATCTTGGCCAGGCCGCTCGGCGTTGAGGTTGAGCCCACGTTGGTGCCAATCTCGCTGATCTTTGCCCCGGTTGTAGGATTGATTACGTAAAGGTAGCCGCCGCCCGTGCCGGGGCTGACGTTGTTGTAGCCCGAGGCAACCAGAACCACCCACGTGCCGTCCTGTTTCTTCGTAATGATCGGTTGGGAGTAGCTGTAACCGAGATTCGAGAAACCGGGTGTGGACGGAGTGATTTCCCAGAGCAGCGACGGCGAGTCGGGGTCGGTTATGTCCAGAGCGTAATAACTGCGTCCGCCGGCATTCAATCCGCCGACCAGAATGGTCTTCCATTCCGGGTCGCCACCCGCGCCGTCGCAGAATGCGACGCAAACATCAGAGATGATCGGGGTGCCGTTCACGAAGTTGACGTGGTTGTTCGAATAGTTCTTGTCGGCCAGTTTCCACATATTCGGGATCACCGCCGTGGGGACATAGGCCCAGCGCTCGTTGCCGTTCGCCGAGTTGAACGCGTGCAACATGCCATCGTTGGTGCCCATATAGACCGTTCCCGGGCGGGAAGCATTGGCTTCCTTGAAAGCCGAATAGCCTGGATCGGAGTAGCTGAACACCGGCTTGCTGATGAAGAACGGTTGCGATTCGAGCGCGTCGCCCAGCGTCGCCTCCCGGAATCGATAGAGCCGGTCGGTAGCGGGGTTGCTCCCGCGATCCTCGTATCCGGTTTGTCCGCGCAGGAATTTCACGAGATTCTCGCCTGCCGCCAGAGCTTTCTGTGCAGTTGTCAGAACGGACCACTGGCTGAGGCCGGTGCCCGTGAAGTCGTCCGCATTGAGGTTGGCATAGGAGAAACTCTGCAACACGTTGGATCCGTCATTCTTGAAGATGTTGCGTGTGTCCGTGTACTTCGCGACCTTGCCTTGCAGCGTTCCCGTGCACGATGTGGTCATCGGAACCTTGCAGTTGCTGCCGTCAAGGATGCCCGGAGCATTGCAGTTTGCTGACGTCGCGTCTGGCGTGACACAGTAGTAAGCCATACTCTCTCCGACCGATTCGGCGACGACCGCGCCCGGTGTGGGGCACGTGCCGGCGACGACGTTCTCGACGCACCAGCTTGCCGCCTGGCTGACCACGCCGGTGTCAACATTGATCGTGCGTGCCTCAAGGTTGCCCTGCCATTTCAAGGTGCTGTAGCTCGCAACGTAGGCAAAGTTGTTACCGGCGACGGGGTTCAAGGTGCTGGTCGCGGCCGCCGACGCTGCGCCGATTTTTGAACCGATGTCGGTCAGGGCCGCGCTCAATCCACTGGCGAGTTGCGCCGGATCCTTCGCGCTGAAATACGTGCCCTGGCCATTCACGGCAGCGTGCCACAGGTCATCCACGGCTGTTTCCGTGTCGGCTTTCGGTACCGGCCAGTCGACCGAGCCGGTTCCCGACTTGAGCTTGTAATAGTCGCCGGACGTCGCGGTCTTGTAGTCGCTGACGTAGGACAGGGTTCCGTCGACACCGAGGCCGAGCGTGAACGTCGTCATGTGCTGTTGGCTATTGCTGTCACTGCTGGTGGTAAAAACGTTGTTCTCGCAAACGTCTATTCCGAGCGAGCCCGTACAGTTGCCGAGGTCGGATGTGCGCAGATCCTTGTCATAGTAGTACTTGGCGACGTCGGCGAGACCGATGTATGAAGCGTTGGTCTCCGTGCCATAGCCTTGGTATTTCGGTCTGGCGGTGCCAGTGCCATCCTGGTCGGTCATTGCGTTGTTATCCAACAACCGGCCACCCGCGCCGTTCCAGTAACCGTCGGTGGTGAGCAGCGTGAAATTCTGCTGGCAGGAATACTGCATGGGGTCGATCGTCGTTCCGGAGGTCGATCCGGCCGATGACAGCTCCAATCCCGCAAATACCCGCCCGGCAGTAGAAAGCACGTCGCGCAGTGGTGTGCCACCGGATGCCGTGCTGGCAAAGAGATTGGCGTACCACTTGCTTTTCTGCCCTACGCCGGTCACGCCTCCGCTCAAATTGGTCTTGGCGGAAACGGTGGACGACGTTGCTGTGTAGGACAAAGAGCCGTTGGCACCAGCACCGGCTACCGTCGTGGACGTGATCGTCACCACGTTTCCAGCAGCCGTAGCGGTGTATTCAGGGGCGGATGTGTAGTTATTGATCTGCGTCGCGATCGCCGCAGCGAGCATTGTCGAGGATGTGGATGCGGAACCTGAAACCGTAGCGCCCAATATTTCAACAGTACCGACTTTAATACTGCTCACGTTCTTTCCTGTGGTGGATCCCGCCGACTGCAACGTGATCGATCCCGTCGCAGCGACCGGCTGGACTCCATAAACAGCGTCTGAGAACGTGTTGATTGGCAGGTAGCTTCCCTTGTAAATGTTCATGAACCCGATACGGTAGTTCGAGCCAATCGGCAGAAAAGCCCGGCTGACGGCCGTTTTCATGGACTGCAGGCGGGTGCGGTAGTAGGTGTACCAGTTGGCGAAGTTGGTGATCTCTTCCTGATAGGTGCAAGTGGTATCCGCACAATCGTCGCGGTCCACGGCTTTGGGGTAGCTGGTTGTGGTCGGGACAATGTCGATGCGGTTGAACGAATATGGTGGCGCATTCGAACCCGTCACGCCCCCTGAGGCGGCGGTGTTGGAACTGACGGTGCTACCCGAGGCGGTAATGGCCCACGAGCCGTTGGCAGTAGCTCCGGCGGCTGCCGTGGAGGTCAGTGTGATGACGTTGCCGGAGGCGCTGGCCGTGAATTCGGGAGTCGAGTTAAATGTGTTGATCTGCGCGGCGATGGCGGCTGCGAGCGCGTTGGAATTCATGGACGCCGAACCATTGACTGTCGCGCCCAGGATTTCCACACCGCCGGAACCGCCGATCTTGATGCTGCTGACGTATTTTCCTGCGGTCGATCCTGTGATGTTCTGTAACGTTATCGCTCCTGTCGCAGCCGTGGCGGTGTAAGAGGCTCCGGGGTAACGCGGGTATTTGTAGGTGCTGGTCTTGGTCGATTGGCAGACGGTCAGGGGCAAGTCGCTGCACCAGCGCGACTTCGCGGGGTGTATATACTCGCCTGTCGGTGTCGAGGACGTGGTGCACGTCCGCAGTTCTGGTTCCTTGCAGTACTCGGTGACGACGACGTCGTAATAGTAGGGGGACCCGTAGATACCGAGCACGTCGCGGTTGGCCACGGTCGTATTGTTGTCGCGTCCGTATTTGTACGTTGCGTCGGGGTACAGATAGTCACTGTTCTTGCGGCATACGTTGTTGTCGGCAAGTTGTGCCGCTGTCGGCGTTTGCGTGGTGCACCATATGCGGTCGGGGTACTCGGTCGTCAGGTCGACCGTCGTGGTGGTCGTGCCGAGCTGGTTCTTGTTCTGGATGTTATAGCCGTCGGTGAGAACCAAGGCCGCGTTCGTCTGGCTCGGATACTCCGTGCCGTCAGCTTTCACGCCGGGGCGGTAACGGATCGCCGGGTTGTAGTACTGGGTGTTCATGGCACTCGTCATGAACGGGACATCGCCGAGAATGCAAGTCTTCAGCGAAGTCAGGGCCGTGTTCACCGTGCTATCCTCGTCGGCGCTGTCGCGGCAGACTTTTTGTTCCGCCGCCGGGGCGTTCCAGTCGCCGTTGTGTGTCCAGGGCGCGGGCAGGATGTCGAAATCGGACATGTAATCCGGCGTGTAGTCCTGCCCCATACTGCCCGACGTGTCGAGGATGAAGAGCAGGTTCGGGAGCACCGACGTGGTCGTCGAGTTGGCCAGCGGGGCTGAGGCGAGGTTGACCAGGGCGGCATGCGCCGGGAGCGCGATGGCGAGAATCGCGGATGCGAGCAGGCTCAGGATGCGGCGCTTGGCATTGGATCTGGTAGTGAGGCGTTGCATGGCTGTCTCCTAGTAGACGAGGGCCTGGGTGTAGCTGATCGAGTTCTTCGGGCCGGTGGCGCGCGCGGTGACGCGGTACTGCGCGTTCTGTCCCGCTTTCGGGCAGCCCGGCCCTTCGCAGATCGATGACGGCAGGGGGACGCTCTTGTCGTCCTTGTCTGTGGCTGGGCCGCTGAAGAGGCAGTTGGTCGTCGACAGGAGCGTGTTGGCGTCACGGCACATGCGTTGGATGATGAACCGTACGGTGTTGCCGCTTGCGTCGGTGCCGACGAGAATGCTATTGGCGTCGGTCCAGGTCGCAGAGGCCGTCAGGTTGAGCGCCGGGTCGACGTTCGAGTAGTAGCCGTTGGCCGGCGTGCTGATATTGAACGCATGCGTGGTGTCGGTGAACACGTTCTTGGCGATGTTTGCCGCTTCGGTAGCGGTGAGTGCCGTGATCGCCGCCTCGACGCCCCGGTCGGCCGAGCTTGTCGCGGACTGCCGGAACGCCAGGTTGCCCGAGATGATGGTGTTGGTGTCGACCGAACGCACGAGCAGCGCCGCGGCGAGAGACAGAACGACCAGCGCGACAAGCGCGAAGAAGAGCACCAGCCCGCGTTGCCGCGAGATACGGGAAGGGAAAGTGGTTTTCAGTGGTGTCATGGCGTGAATGTGTCCCGAGACCAGATCACGTTGCGGAGAGGGATGACGGTTTCATAGACGCGGTAGCGATAGTGCTGCCAGTCCGGATCGTTGCTCAGGTCGATTACCGGCGCAGGGGAGGCGGCGGAACCGGACCAGGCGCATAGTCCCGTTGGGTCGGCAGCAGTCGTCGAACTGCATGCGGCCGTGACCTCTTCCTTTTCATATTGAGAGTTGCGCGCCACAACGGCGATGCGCACCGCTTTGATCCTGTTGCGCTGCTGGACTGTCGGTGCGTCCCACGGGACGCCTCCGGTGGCGACAGCGTTGACCCACAGCGCCACCTGGTTCGAGTCGGCAGTGTTGGCAACGCCATACTGCGCCTGCAGATTGACGATGCCGGAGATGATCGGTGTCCCGTTCAATGTGAGATTCCCGTTGTTCACGGCATACACCTGGCGGGTCCATGTTCCCAGGCAGGCGAGGTTGGCTCCGGGGCTGACGCCGGCGGCGCTTTCCAGAGACACGTGTGTCCGGTCCGGGGGGGCAGACAACACCGGGGGGGTGGCGATGTCAGTCGGACCGGTAACCCGCGTTGCCGCGCAGTTGGGGCCGCTGACCACGAGCGCAATATCGCCCACCTGGCATCCCAGATTGTTCGGGACGGTTACGGTGGTGTCGAACAGCGCGCTGATCACCGTGGGGATGCCGCCGATCGGCGACGATCCGTAACGGATGTCGATGGTGTCGGTGGCGCCCGCACCAACTCCTCCGTCCGTGATTGTCACGGGGGTGAGCGTGATGCCAGGGGTGGCCGCGTTATTGTCGTGGTCAATTAGTGGCGAGGGGTCGCACTCCAGCGGAGAGTCGGTTGCCGGAAGCAGGCCATAGCCGGCCAGTTGCAGATCTCGTCCGATGGAATAGAGAGCGATCGCGCCGCTGGTCTGAGCATCCGCGCTGCCGGTGGTGGCGCGCTTGTCGCGTTCGAAGAGCGTGAAAACCTGCATGATGACGAGCGTCGTCAGCAAGCCGAGCACGAGAGCTACCAGGATCTCGACGAGGCCGAGTCCTGTCTGGGTGTTCTTTGTGGAAAAGGAATGCATGGCCTCTAGCCTCCCGCCACTACAGCCACGGCCTGGAACCTGCGTTGCGACTCTCCGGGCTGCTGCCAGAACACTTCGACGAGATACTGGCCGAGATTGGCCGGGTCTTGCGTCACTCTGCGAATCCCTCCGGGTAGTTGCGCGGATATGTCAATGTCCTGGTTGAGATCCTCGGGAGGAAGATGCGCCGGATCAGCCCACATCTCGCCGATGCGCTGTTGCGCGATGTAGCTCGCGGTCGAGCGGTACTTGGCCTCGGAGGTGTTTTTGACCATTGAGGCCTGCAACCCGACCAGACCAAGCACGCCGAACGAAAAAATCAGGATGGCGATCAGTGCCTCCAGCAGCACGACGCCGCCTTGTTGCGCTGGAGTCGAGGGGGTCTTCGTCATTTTCATGGTTTTCGTCTGTCAACAATGTCGTGGGTCGGATGTTGAAATGACATTCGGGTCGCACATGCGGACCATGCCGCCAACGCCAACAACGATTCTCAGATCCCGGCTGTCCTCGGCAGGAAGTGCATCCGAGTCGACGTCGATCTGCGTGATGCTTGTCGAGCCATCTGAATTGGGAACGATTGCCCCGAGGTTGCTGTAGGTTATTGTCGTCGGAGGCATCTCGGAACCGACCGGGATCGGATGAGGCGTCATCTTCACGCTTTGCGGGACTTCGTCAGAGGGGCGTGATTCGATGGCGACGGGGTTGTTGGCGTCATCAAGAAAAGTGACTGACCAGAACACTCCATTGCCGGGGGTCAGGTTAAAAGCGATAGTGGTATTGCGGCTGACCGCTTCGGCGCGTGCGCGCTGCATTCCGTGCAGAACCGATTCAGCCGTATTGCGGATGTGCGTGTTCTGGATCCACTGGCGGTAGCTGGGCATCGCGAGGGTCAGAGCGATGCCCAGGATCATGAGGACGATCAAGAGTTCGATCAGCGTGAAACCGGAATTCGCGCGCGCCGCCGTTCTTCGTCGCAATGCGATTGAAGCTAGCATTGGCCGCCCTTTCGCGTAATCCAGCAGTTATTGTTGCCGGCCCATCCGTGGGCCTGCAGTGCGGCGCTGACCGTACTTGCTCTGGCTCCGGCCTGATTGACAGTGAACTCGAAGCCGTCCATCGGGCCTCCCGCTTTCCCGGTTGCGCGCAATGTGAACACGGTGGCTGTGGGCGCAACGGAGCAATCGAAATCGAAGAAGCGGCTAGTGGTCGAGTCGGTCGCGGAACAGTCGTTGGTGGTCGGGACGGTCGTTGCGCTGGCCTCGTAAGTCCGGTTGTCCTGGAAGAACTGCTCCATGCGCACGCGCTTTGCGGCCAAGCCGGCTGTCGCATCGGGAATCCTGCCGCGCGTCACATAGTCGCTGTAACTCGGCAGGGCGATTGCAGCGAGGATCGCTACGATGGCAACCACGATCATCACCTCGATCAAGGTAAAACCTCTGCTTGTCTCTTGTCGTCCGGTTAGCGACGTATTCATGGGGGTCCTCTCGTGCCGGCATAGGTTGGAACGGTTCAACATCGATTCTCGTGTTTCGGAGTGGAGTATCGTCGACCGTTCCAGTACGGGCAAAGGCATTTCGACGTGTGGCCGATTGCCGGGAATGAATGGTCGGTTTTGTCTTCGGCAACTGCTATATCATGGTCCGCATGGAGGAACGTCTTTTTCCGCGCATCCGCGAAATGAAGCTTTTTCCGGCGCTTTTCTGGTCGCTGATGATCCACGCTCTGCTCCTTGGGGTGTCGAAAAATCCTTCTGCTGGGTATTCGGGCCAAGGTGTGCGTGGCGCTGTCGACGCACGGCTGGTAGCGAATCTGGCAGATACCAGCGTGCTGTTGCAGAAGAAGGGGGGGCAGCGAGTCAGTGAGCGACGTGAGGATGTCGCTGCGAACCCAAAGTCTCGGACGGACGGAGTGTTTCAAGTTCCAGAGGATTTCCCCGAACCATCAATGGCGGATAACGAGGTTCTTCACGGCAGCCAGGAAACGGAGGATTTATACTTCACGACCGACTACCTGACGCGCCGTCCGGAAGCTTTGTCGGAAATCGAGTTGGCCGAAATGCCGTTCGAGCCTTTGGAACGAGGCGGTGTGGTGCTGGCGTTGCGTATCAGTCCCGCGGGGGAAGTGGTGTCCGCATCCATCGTGCGCAGCAGCATTTCGGCGGATGCCGCACTGCACTTCCGAAGTGCCTTCGAAAAGTTGAAGTTCCGCCCAGGGGAGATCCACGGCAAGGCCGTGGGCGTTCTCATGTGGGTTGAAGCAGGTTATGCGGATGCTGCCGAGAACGATGAGCCGAGTTAACTGGCTGAAAGCTCTTTCGGTACTTGGAACAGGACATTTTCGACGACACCCTCGAGAGTGATCACCGATTTTGCGCCCAAATCGCACAGGCGGGTGACGACTTCCTGAACAAGTATCTCGGGGGCTGACGCTCCGGCAGTGACCCCCACTTTGTTTGCGTTTGCCAGCCATGCGGGCTCGACATCTTCTGAACTGTCGATAAGGTATGACAACACACCGGCATTTGCGGCGACTTCGCGCAGGCGGTTGGAGTTCGAACTGGTCTTGGAGCCTACGACGAGGACGATGTCGCATCGCTTGACCAACTCCTTCACGGCGTCCTGGCGGTTCTGCGTCGCGTAGCAGATGTCGTCACGCTTCGGTTCAACGATTTCGGGAAAGCGCTTCTTGAGCGCCGTGACCACTCTTTCGGCGTCGTCGACCGAGAGTGTGGTCTGGGTGACGTAAGAAAGGTGACTTGGTTTGCTTACGTCCAGTTTTTCGGCGTCCTCCACCGTTTCCACCAGATACATTCCGCCCGCGCTCTGCCCCATCGTTCCTTCGACCTCGGGGTGTCCCTTGTGGCCGATCATGATGATTTCGCGGCCTTCCTTGCGCATGCGGGCGACCTGGTTGTGTACCTTGGTGACCAGTGGGCAGGTGGCGTCGAAGACCCGCAGGCCGCGTTGCTCGGCTTCGTCGCGCACGGATTTCGGGACGCCGTGGGCACTGAAGATGACGGTGCCGCCTTCCGGGACGTCGGCCAGTTCATCGACAAATATGGCGCCTTTTTCGCGCAGGTTGTCGCAGACGAACTTGTTATGTACCACCTCGTGCCGGACGTAGATCGGGGCGCCGAATTTCTCGATGGCGCGTTCGACGATGGCGATGGCGCGTTCGACGCCGGCGCAGAAGCCGCGCGGGTTGGCAAGAATGATTTCCATTGATTCGATTTTCTGGAGTACGGAACAGCTATTCGACCGCTCAGCGGTCCGTCGGTTTCGTGCGCAGCTGATCCCACACCAGCAATACGGCGCCGAGGGTGATCGCCGAGTCGGCCAGGTTGAATGCCGGCCAGTAATAGCCTGCCGCGTGCCACTGGATGAAGTCGACGACGGCGCCGAAGCGGACGCGGTCGATGACGTTGCCGAGCGCGCCGCCGAGCACCATCGTGAGTGCCAGCGACAGGCGGAACTCGCTGCTGTGCTTGCGCAGCAGGGCGACGATCCAGGCGGAGACGGCCAGCGATAGGACGGTGAAAAACCAGCGCTGCCATCCGCCGGCGTCGGACAGGAAACTGAAGGCGGCGCCGGGGTTGAAGGTCAGCACCCAGTTCCAGAACGGGGCGACGTAGCGTGTTTCGCCGGGGCGAAGCGAGCCCAGGGCGATCCACTTGCCGAGCTGGTCGAGCAGGATGACGATCCCGGCCAGCCACAGCCAGGGCTTGATGTTACGCGCAGGCACGTGGTTCGCCCTCGCCGTGCAGGTTGCTGACACAGCGTCCGCAGATTTCCGGATGCGCCGGGTCGGCGCCGACGTCCTCGCGAACGTGCCAGCAGCGTTCGCACTTGGCGTGCGTCAGCGGGGCGCATTCGACCTTCTCCTCGGTACTGCGCACGACGGTCGTCTTCGAGCAGATGAAGACGAAGCGCAGGTCATCTGCCAGCGATGTCAGCAGGTCGAACTTCTCGCCGTCGGCGTACATCGTGACCTCGGCCTGCAGCGACGAACCGATCTGGCCGGCGATGCGCAACTCTTCCAGCGCGCGGGTGACGTCGGCGCGGTAGCTGCGGATCTTGCTCCACTTGTCGAGCAGCGCGGCTTCGTCGGCGAGGACGGGCAGCGGCTGCCAGGTGTGCAGCATGACCGAATCATCGGAGTTGCCGGTGATGGCGTGCCAGACTTCCTCGGCGGTGAAGGAGAGGATCGGCGCCATCAGTTTCACGAACGTCTGTGTAATGTGCCACAGGGCGCTTTGCGCCGAGCGACGGGCCGCTGATGTGGTTGCGGTGGTGTACAGGCGGTCCTTGAGGATGTCCAGGTAGAAACCGCCGAGGTCTTCCGAACAGAAGGTTTGCAGCGATTGGACAACGCGGTGGAATTCGTACTTGCCGAAGTCTTCCTCGCACTGGATTTGCATCTGGCGTGTCATGGCCAGAGCGTAGCGGTCGATTTCCAGCCATTGATCGAACGGCAGCATGTGCTGCGCCGGGTCGAAATCGGAGGTGTTGGCCAGCAAGAAGCGCAGGGTGTTGCGGATGCGGCGATAGGCCTCGACGACGCGCTTAAGGATTTCGTCCGAGATCGACAGTTCGCCCGAATAGTCGGTGGCCGCCGTCCATAAACGCAGGATGTCGGCGCCAAGCGTGTCGGAAACCTTCTGCGGGGCGATCACGTTGCCCTTGGATTTCGACATCTTGAGGCCCTTGCCGTCGACGACGAAGCCGTGCGTCAGCAGCGCCTTGTAAGGGGCGCGGCCGTCTATGGCGCAGCCGGTGAGCAGCGAGCTCTGGAACCAGCCGCGATGCTGGTCGGAGCCTTCAAGATACAAGTCGGCGGGAAATTCACAATCGGTAGCGTGCGAGCCGCGCATGACCGAAAGGTGGGTAACGCCGGAATCGAACCACACGTCGAGCGTATCCCTCATCTTGCGGTACTGGTCGGCTTCTTCGCCCAGGAGTTCCTTCGCGTCGAGCGAGAACCACGCTTCGATGCCGGCCTTCTCGACGCGCAAGGCGACCTGCTCGATGAGTTCCGGGGTGCGCGGGTGCAGCGCGCCAGTCTCCTTGTGCAGGAAGAAGGGGATCGGGACGCCCCAGTTGCGCTGGCGCGACACGCACCAGTCCGGGCGGGTCTTCATCATCGATTCAAGGCGGGCGCGGCCCCAGGCCGGGAAGAACTGCGTTTCGTCGACGGCGCGCTCGGCGATCCAGCGCAGAGTGGCTGGCTCCTCCTTGTCCTTGTGCTCGGTGTCGCCGAGCATCGCTGCGCGGTGATCCATGCCGATGAACCATTGCGTCGTGGCGCGGAAGATGATCGGCGTCTTGTGCCGCCAGCAGTGCGGGTAGCTGTGCGAGATTCTTTCCACCTTGAGCAGCCGGCTCTTGACCTCCAGTTCCTGCAACACCAGCGGATTGGCTTCCCAGACGGTCTTGCCGGCCAGCGGCGATACGGAGAGGGCGGGGGTATTGGCGAGGAACCTGCCGTCGTCGCCGACCGGGTTGTTGACCGGCAATCCATAAGTCCTGCCGATCTGGTAGTCGTCGGCGCCATGTGCCGGAGCTGTGTGCACGAGGCCTGTGCCGGCCTCGAGAGTGACGTGCGTGCCGCAGATGATCGCCACATCGCGGTCCTGAAACGGGTGTTTGAGCAGCACGTGCTCAAGCGCGGCCCCCTTGGCCGAACCGACGACGTTGCCTTCGAGTCCGTAGCGCTTGAGGCAGCTTTCGGCCAGTTCGCGTACCAGGATCAGGGCGCCCTTCGGCGTTTCGATCAGGTCGTAGGTGAAGTCGGGGTGGGCGCTGACGGCCTCGTTGGCCGGCAGCGTCCACGGCGTGGTCGTCCAGATCACGGCAAAGGCCGGCGCGCGCAGGTGCGTGAGGCCGAATGCCTTGGCCACCTTGTCGGCATGGTTGGGATGGACTTCGAAGGCGTCGTCGATTGCCGGCGAGGTCTTGTCCTCGTACTCCACCTCGGCCTCGGCCAGCGCGGAGCCACAGTCGAGGCACCAGTTGACCGGCTTGAGGCCCTGATACAGGTAGCCCTTTTCGAGGATCTTGCCGAGCGCGCGGATCTCGTCGGCTTCGGTCTTGAACGCGAGTGTCAGGTAGGGGTTATCCCATTCGCCAAGCACGCCGAGGCGGATGAAGTCCTTCTTCTGGCGTTCGACCTGCTCGTTGGCGAAGGCGCGGCACAGTTCGCGCACCTTGTCGCCGGGGATGTGCTTGCCGTGCAGCTTTTCAATCTGGTGCTCGATCGGTAGCCCGTGGCAGTCCCAACCCGGGATGTAGGGCGCGTCGAAACCGGCCAGCGTTTTCGAGCGGACGATGATGTCCTTGAGGATCTTGTTGACCGCATGGCCGATGTGGATGTCGCCGTTGGCGTAGGGCGGTCCGTCGTGCAGGACGAAGCGCGGACGCCCCTTGGAAACCTCGCGGATTTTCTGGTAGAGCCGTTTCTCTTGCCAGGCCTTCACCCATTGCGGCTCGCGCTTGGCGAGGTCGCCGCGCATCGGGAAGGTCGTATCGGTCAGGTTCAGCGTGTTTTTGTAGTCGGCCATGGCGATCACTCAGTGCGTGAAATACTGTCTTGCGGATTCAAGGTCTTGGGAAATCTGTGACTTCAGCGCGTCGATGTCGGAAAACTTTCTTTCATCGCGCAATTTGTGCAGAAAGCGCACGGAAAGGTGCGCGCCGTAGATGTCTTTGTCGAAATCAAAGAGGTGAATTTCCAGCAGCGGGTTGATTCCTTGATTGACGCTTGGGCGGAAGCCGATGTTGGCGACGCCCCGGTGCGGTCCGTCCGCCAACCCGCGCACCTCGACGGCATACACGCCGATCAGCGGCGGATTGGCGTGCTTGATGCGGATATTGGCCGTCGGAACCCCCAACTGCCTGCCGAGCTGGCGGCCGCGCACGACGCGGCCATCGATTACGTAGGGGCGGCCCAGGAATCGTGCGGCGTCTTCCATGCGGCCGTCGGCGAGCGCTGCACGGACTGCGGAGCTCGAAACGCGCACGCCGTCGGCCGTGATGCTGGGCACGGCCTCGACCGCGAAGCCGTGGCGGCTTCCGGCTTCCTGGAGCATTGCGAAGTTGCCGCGTCGTTTGGTCCCGAAGCGAAAATCGTCGCCGACGATGAGATGTTTCACGCGCAGGCTGCCGACCAGCAGTTTTCCGATGAATTCCTCGGCTTCCAGGTGGGCGAAGCCGGTATTGAAATGACAGACGCAGGTCAGCGCGACGCCTTCCTCGGCGAGCATCTCGAGTTTCTCCCGCAGCGTGGACAGCCGCGCCGGCGCCGATTCAGGGGCAAAGAATTCGCGGGGGTGCGGCTCAAAGGTCAGGGCCGCCGGAAGCAGCTGCTGGCTTTCGGCAACCGAGCGCAGCCGTTCCAGCAGGGCGCGATGGCCGAGATGGACGCCATCGAAGTTGCCGATGGTCAACGCCGTGGCCTGCGGGGCCGAGCGAGAAAAACCGCGATAAACGAGCATCAGGGGCGAGGTGTTGCCGGAGAAACGGAAAAGGGTTGAATTATAACGGCGTTTCAAGGCCTTGGGCGCCGCAACCTGTTGCCTTTGGCGGCGTCGCAACGCTGGTTCTCCTGCGTCCGCGAGATGCCGGAAGTCGCTTATACTCGGCTGCTTGATCACTTTTTCCTGACCGGGGATGAGCCAGAGCCTTTGCTACCACTGCGGTTTGCCGATTCCGCCGGACGTCGCTCTGGCGGTGCGGGTTGGCGGACAGGAACGCGCGGTGTGCTGCATCGGTTGCCAGGCGGTGGCGCAGGCCATTGTGGCCAACGGTCTGGAGGACTACTACCGCAACCGCGACGCGCTGCCGGATTCGCCGCGCGAGGCATTGCCGACGGTGCTTGAGGGTCTCGTGTTGTACGACCATGCCGAGTTCCAGAAGGGCTTCGTGCACGCGCTGTCCGAACACGAGCGTGAGGCGGCGCTGATCGTCGAAGGGATCACCTGCGCGGCGTGCATCTGGCTGATCGAGCATCACGTGGCGAAACAGCCGGGGGTGGCAGGCGTCGAGGTCAATTTCAGCACACACCGCGCCCGAGTGCGCTGGAACGAGCAGCAGGGCAAGCTCTCGGATATTCTCGCGGCGATCGCCGCCATCGGCTACCGCGCTCATCCCTACGATACGGCTCGCAGCGAGGAATTGGCGCGCAAGGAGCGGCGCAGCGCGTTGTGGCGCGTGTTCGTCGCCGGCTTCGGGATGATGCAGGTGATGATGTATGCCGTGCCAGTGTATCTGGCCGGCGAAGGCGATATGACCGCCGATATCGAGTCGCTGATGCGCTGGGCCAGCCTGGTGCTGACGCTGCCGGTCGTGGGTTATTCGGCGGCGCCATTCTTCCGCGGCGCGTGGCGCGACTTCGGGCAGCGCCGCGTGGGCATGGACGTGCCGGTGGCCCTTGGCGTCGGCGCGGCCTTTCTGGCCAGCGTGTGGGCGACGCTCACGGCGTCCGGCGAGGTTTATTTCGATTCGGTGACGATGTTCGTTTTCTTCCTGCTCGGCGGTCGTTACCTCGAAATGACGGCGCGGCAACGGGCAGTGAGCATCACCGAGGCGCTGGCCAAGCTGATGCCGGCGTTCGCCGCACGCGTCGCGGCTTACCCGGCCGACAGGGTGCTCGCGCAAGTGCCGGCGACCGACCTGCGTCCCGGCGACGTGGTGCTGGTGCGTCCGGGCGAGATCATTCCGGCCGACGGGATTGTCGTCGAGGGGCAAAGTTCCGCCAACGAGGGACTGCTGACCGGCGAGAGCGCGCCGGTGCCCAAGGTGCCGGGAGCGACGGTGATCGGCGGTGCGGTCAATGTCGACGGTCCGCTCTACGTGCGCGTCGAGCAGGTGGGCGAAGCGACGCGGCTGGCGGCGATCGTCGGGCTGATGGAGCGCGCGTCGTTGGAGCGGCCGCGCCTCGTGCAACTCGCCGACCGCATCGCCGCGCGCTTCATCCAGGCGCTGCTGGGGGTGGCGGCCGCGGTGGCCGTGACTTGGTGGTTGGTCGATCCGGCTCGGGCGCTGTGGATTACCGTGTCGGTGCTGGTGGTGACCTGCCCGTGCGCGCTGTCGCTGGCCACGCCGGTGGCGCTGACCATCGCCAGCGGAGCGCTGGCGCGCGCCGGCCTGCTGGTGACACGTAGCCACGCCGTCGAGACGCTGGCGCGGGCGACGCATTTCGTCTTCGACAAGACCGGGACGCTGACCTATGGCCGTCCGGCGCTGCTAGACGTGCTGCCGCTCGGCAGGCTCGACGGCACGGCGTGTACGGCGCTGGCCGCGGGCGTCGAGCATGCTTCGGAGCATCCCCTTGGCGCGGCGTTGCGCGAGGCGGCCGGGGCGTCGGCGCAAGCCGTTTCAGGCGCCACCAATACGCCGGGCTGTGGCATGCAGGCCTTGTTCGAGGGCTGCGAGGTTCGCGTCGGGCGGGCCGATTGGGTCGGGGAATTGCATCGGCAGGCGTTGCCGGAATCGGCGGGCGCATTGCTCGATGGCGGTGATACGGTGGTGGCGTTGGCCGATGAGACGGGCTGGCTGGCGCTGTTCCGTTTCGGTGACGGTATCCGTCCGGAGGCGGCGGCAACGGTGAGTGCATTGCGCGCTGCCGGGCTGCGTCTGGCGCTGTTGACCGGGGATGCGGCGCCGGTGGCGGCGCGTGTCGCCCAGGCGCTCGGCATTGACGAGGTGCGCGCCGAGGCGACGCCGGAGGCCAAGCACGCCTACGTCGAGTCGCTGCAGAAGCAGGGGGCGGTAGTGGCGATGGTTGGCGACGGGGTCAACGACGCGCCCGTTCTTGCCCGGGCGCAGGTGTCGGTGGCCATGGGAGGCGGCTCGCAGCTCGCGCGCACGCAGGCCGATCTGGTGCTGCTCTCGGAGAATCTCGAACAGATTGTCCGCGGCTACCATCTGGCGCGACGCAGCCTGCGCGTGATCCGGCAGAACCTGGTGTGGTCCTTCGTCTACAATTTCGTGGCCTTGCCGCTGGCGATGCTCGGTTTTGTCACGCCATGGATGGCCGGCATCGGCATGTCCGGCAGTTCGCTGCTGGTGGTGCTCAATTCGTTGCGCTTGCAGCCCCCGGAGGGGCGATAGCATGGAGATTCTCTACCTGCTGATCCCTTTGTCGGTAGTCCTGGTGTTCGCCATCGGCGTCGCTTTCTGGTGGTCGCTGCGCAGCGGCCAGTTCGACGACCTCGAGGGGCCGGGGCATCGTGTCTTGATGGACGATGACAAGGTGCGGGAAGACGAGCCGCGCGAACCGCCGCGCGGCAAGATGTAGGTCAATGCCCCTGCGCCACCATTTCCAGGCGCACGATGTCTCCGTCGTAGAAGCGGCTGCCGGGTTCGCGCCGCACCAGCAGGCGCTCGCGCAGGAAGGACGCAATGATGCGGCTGGCGGTCTCGATGGTGGTGCCCAGCATCAGGCTCAGGTCTTCGCGGCTGAAGTTGTAGATCCGGTTGCTTTCGCCGTCGCGCAGGTGCAGCAGCAAGCGGGCCATGCGCACGCGTGCCGTCGCCCCCGTGCTGGTCATGTCCAGCAGCCATTGCTCGGTTTCCCGCAGGGCGGCTTGCCACTTCTGCATCAGGTTCCATTGGAAGCCGGCCTGTTCCAGGCAGACCTGCTGGACTGCGCGGATCGGTGTACGGCAGGCGTGCACCGTGCCTACGGTCACGGCCGTGTGGGCGTAGCTGCCGGCGAGCAATCCTTCGATGCCGGCAACGTCGCCGGGCTTGAGAACGCGCACGATGCGCGGTTCGCCGTCCCAGGCCGAGGCAATCAGCTTTACTGCGCCGGTGCGCAATACCCATAGGTGTTCGGCCTTGGTTCCCTGTTGGTAGAGTGTTTCGTCGGCTGGTATGCCGGTGTTGTCAACGCACACGTGCAGCGTGGCGATGGCGTCCGGCGACAGGCCGGCGAAGAAGGAATTCTCGCGGCCGTCGCAGGCCAGGCAGTTGGCGTTGCCGCGCCAAGCGGTACAGGTTTTCAGTATTTCTTCTTTGGAATTCATTCGTGGGAGTATCCCGGCCGAGCGGGGCAAGGTCAACCGGACCAGGCGTCCGGCTGACCGTTACAGCGTCAGAAGCGATAGCCGATGCCGATGCCCAGCAGCCACGGGTCGAGATCGACACGCCCGATCTTGGAACCGTTCAGTTTCACGTCGGTGTCAATCTTGACGTACTTGGCGTCGACGTTGATCAACCAGTTCTTGTTGAGCGCAACGTCGAAGCCGATCTGTCCGGTCCAGCCGAAGCTGTCTTTTTCGACCTCGGCGGCTCCGTCGAGGATGTTGTCTCGATCGTAAAAGCGGGTGTAGTTGACGCCTGCGCCAACATAGGGCTTGAAGGCGCCGAGATCGGTGAAGTGGTATTGCAGCAACAGGGATGGCGGCAGCGCCTTGATTGTCCCCTTCTTTGTGCCGCCGACGTCGATGTCGATCTTCTGCGGGTAGGTCAGCACCAGTTCCGCGGCGATATTCCTGGTGAAGAAATAGGTGATGTCGACTTCGGGAATCCAGCGGTTTTCAGCCTCGACCTTGGTCGTGCCGCCGAGCGGCAACCCGGAGCTTTGACCGTTGTCCCAATCCAGATACACGGCGCGGCCGCGCACCAGCCAGTTGCCTTCGGATGCCTGCTGCGCCATGGCTGGCAATGCGACGGAAAGCGCGAGGCCAAGAGCGGCAAGTTTCAACGACTTTTGCATTGTGTTCCTCCCCTGTTGAGTTAAAAAAACCACACTAATGAGATGGGGATTGTATCATTTTTCGACAGTAAATTTGATATGGATCAATTTAAGAATAGGTGTCGGGACCGTTTGTCTCATTAATGCAACGTATTTCGTGGATGTGGGTAAAATGTGCGCGCTTGACGTATTGATATGAATCAATCAGTATTGGTCAATAACATTATTGTCAGAGTGGTTGTTTCGGTTTTGCAAAGAATAACGGGGTGCGTGTCGATCGGCAGCAGGTTGACGGTCCGGGAGCGAGTGGATAGCCTGCTGCTGATGTCATTCCCTGGCGTGCCTTTGGTTTGTTAAACCGGTTCCTTCGATAACATGAGGTGGGTTTATGTCGGAAACTCAGTCTGCCTATAACTACAAGGTTGTGCGGCAATTCACCGTGATGGCGGTTGTGTGGGGGATCGTGGGCATGCTGGTGGGCGTGATCATCGCGGCCCAACTGGTGTGGCCGGATCTGAATATCGGCTTCCTGCATTTCGGTCGCCTGCGTCCGCTGCATACGAACGCCGTCATCTTCGCGTTCGGGGGCTGCGCGCTGATGGGCACGTCCTTTTACGTCGTGCAGCGAACGTGCCACACGCGGATTTTCTGTGACAAGCTGGCTGCCTTCACCTTCTGGGGTTGGCAACTGGTCATCGTGCTGGCCGCGATTACCCTGCCGCTCGGAATCACGTCGGGCAAGGAATACGCCGAACTGGAATGGCCGATCGACATCCTCATCGCGGTGGTCTGGGTGTCCTACGCCATTGTTTTCTTCGGCACGATCTTCAAGCGCAAGGTGTCGCACATCTACGTGGCCAACTGGTTTTACGGAGGTTTCATCCTGGCCGTGGCGCTGCTGCATATCGTCAACAGCGTGGCCATTCCGGTATCGCTGACCAAGTCCTATTCTGCGTATGCGGGGGTTCAGGACGCGATGATCCAATGGTGGTATGGGCACAACGCGGTCGGCTTTTTCCTCACGGCCGGCTTCCTTGGCATGATGTACTACTTCGTGCCGAAGCAGGCCGAGCGGCCGGTGTATTCGTACCGGCTGTCGGTGGTGCACTTCTGGGCATTGATCTTCACCTACATGTGGGCTGGCCCGCACCACTTGCACTACACGGCGCTACCCGACTGGACGCAGTCCCTCGGCATGATTTTCTCGCTGATCCTGCTGGCGCCTTCCTGGGGCGGGATGATCAACGGCATCATGACCCTGTCCGGCGCGTGGCACAAACTGCGTGACGATCCGATCCTCAAGTTCCTGATCACCTCGCTGTCGTTCTACGGCATGTCGACATTCGAGGGGCCGATGATGTCGATCAAGACGGTCAACGCTTTGTCGCACTACACCGACTGGACGATTGGTCACGTGCATTCAGGCGCGCTGGGCTGGGTTGCGATGATTTCGATCGGCTCAATCTACTACCTGTTGCCGCGCCTGTTCGGCAAACCGGAAATGCATAGCGTCAAACTGATCACGGTGCATTTCTGGGTGTCAACCATTGGCATTGTCCTGTACATCGCCTCGATGTGGATTTCCGGTGTGATGCAGGGATTGATGTGGCGCACGGTCAATAGCGATGGAACTCTGGCCTACAGTTTTGTCGAGTCCGTCAAGGTGTCCTATCCCTTCTGGGGCATCCGGCTGATGGGTGGCGTACTGTTCCTTTCCGGCATGTTGATCATGGCCTACAACATGGCCAAGACCATGGCTGGTGGCAAGATCGAAGACGCGCCGGTGCTGCTGCCCGCCGGACATCATGCCTAACAGGGAGGAATGGAGAAAATGAAACTGACGCATGATTCGATCGAACGCAATGTCGGCCTGCTGATCATCCTGGTCGTGCTGGTGGTGAGCGTGGGGGGGCTGCTGGAGATCCTGCCGCTGTTTTTCCAGAAATCGACCACCACGCCGGTCGAGGGCCTGAAGCCCTACAACGCGCTGCGACTGACCGGGCGCGACATCTATATCCGGGAGGGATGTTTCCTTTGTCACTCACAGATGATCCGTCCTTTCCGCGCCGAAACCGAGCGCTACGGGCACTACTCCGTGGCCGGCGAATTCGTCTATGACCATCCGTTCCAGTGGGGGTCCAAGCGTACGGGGCCGGACCTGCACCGGGTTGGTGGCCGCTACTCGGACGAGTGGCATCGCGCGCACCTGACCAACCCGCGCGACGTGGTCCCGGAATCCAACATGCCGGCTTTCGCCTGGCTGGCCAAGACACCCGCCGATGCCGCTATCGTCGGGGCCAAGATGTCCGCGTTGCGCAAGGTCGGCGTCCCTTACACCGATGAGGAGATCGCCGGTGCGGCCAAGGAGGTTGAAGGAAAAACGGAAATGGATGCGCTGATTGCCTACCTGCAAGGGATGGGGCTCGAACTCAAGGGTGCCCGCTAGATCATGGACATCACCATCAACGACTTGCGCTCCGCCGTGACTGTCGTGTCGCTGCTCACCTTTCTGGGGATCGTCTGGTGGGCCTACGGGCTGAAAAGCAGCCAGAAGCGCTTTGAGGAAGCGGCCAATCTGCCTTTCACCGACGTCGATGCCGAGCGCGCCGAGCTAGGCCTTTCTTCCCGCGAAGAACAAAGGAAAACATCATGAGCGATTTTGTGAATGAGTTCTGGAACTGGTATGTCATCCTGATCGTGCTGATCAGTATCGTGGCCTGCGCTGTCTTTCTTTGGACGCAAAGCATGGCCCGGCCGGGAACTGCGCAGACCACCGATACCACCGGTCACGTGTGGGATGAGACCCTCGAGGAATACAACAACCCGTTGCCGCGCTGGTGGATGTGGCTGTTCTATGCCACCGTCGTCTTCGGACTGGTGTACGTCGCTCTTTATCCTGCGTTGGGGCGTTTCCCCGGCGTTTTTGGCTGGAGCACGGCCGATGAGCACCGCAAGGAGATCGAACGCGTCGACGCGCAGGTCAAGCCGATGTTCGAGAAATACCTGAAGATGGACCTGCAAGCCGTGGCTGCCGACAAGAATGCGATGGAGATGGGCTCCCGGCTGTTCCAGACCTACTGCATCCAATGTCACGGAGCGACCGCGCAAGGTTCTCGCGACAAGGGTTACCCGAATCTGACCGACAAGGATTGGCAGTGGGGCGGGGAACCGGCGCAGATCATCGAGAGCATTACCAACGGGCGGGTCGGGATGATGCCGCCTTTTGGCGGTAATCCGGACGCCGTTGGCGGCGAACCCGGCGCCAAGGAATTGGCCAATTACGTGCGTTCGTTGTCCGGGCTGTCGCACAACGCCGAACTGGCTGGGAAGGGCAAGGAAAGGTACAACGCGGTATGCTTCGCCTGCCATGGTCCGGACGGCAAGGGCATGACGGCACTGGGCGCCCCGAATCTGACGGACAAGGTGTGGCTCTACGGGAGTTCCGAGGCCAAGATTGTCGAGACGATCGTCGGTGGGCGCACCAATCAGATGCCGGCATGGAAGGATTTTCTCGGCGAAGCCAAGATCCACGTTCTGGCGGCGTATGTGCTCAGCCTGAGTTCGGGGGCTGCGGCAAAATAACCACCCAACAAAAGAGGCGACGCAAGTCGCCTTTTGTTGTCTAATCGCCTGATGAACAAGACAGCTCCTTCGCAAACATCCCGCATCAGGGAGGTGCCGGTCAACACGGCCGGATTGTACGAAAAGCGGCGCAAGGTCTATGCGCGAAGCGTCAGCGGTGTATTCGACAACTGGCGCTGGATCATGGTCTGGGTGACCCAGGCGCTGTTCTACGGGTTCTGCTGGATGGATTGGGGCGGGCGCCAGGCCGTCCTTTTCCACCTGGTCGAGCGCAAGTTCTACATCTTCGGCATGGTCTTCTGGCCGCAGGACGCGATCTACCTGGCGATCCTGCTGGTGATCTCGGCGTACGCCTTGTTCCTCGTCACCGCCATCGGCGGGCGGCTTTTCTGCGGCTACGCCTGTCCGCAGACGGTGTATACCGAAATCTTCATGTGGATCGAGCGTAAGGTCGAAGGCGAGCGGCCGGCGCGCATGAAGCTCGATGCCCAGCCGATGACGGCGCGCAAGTTCCGGCTCAAACTCCTAAAGCATCTTCTCTGGGCTGTAGTCGCCGTCTGGACGGGCTTTACTTTCGTCGGCTATTTCACGCCGATCCGGGAGTTGATGGCGGCAGTCCGCACCTTCTCGCTGGGTGGCTGGGAGATCTTCTGGATCTGCTTCTATTCGGCCTTCCTGTACATGATGGCCGGGTTCATGCGCGAGCAGATGTGCAAGTACCTGTGCCCTTACGCCCGTTTCCAGGGGGTCATGTTCGATCCGGATACTCTGATCATCAGCTACGATCCTGAGCGAGGCGAGCCACGCGGCCCGCGCCGGAAGAACGCGGGCAATGAGGGATCGCCGCCCGGCGACTGCATCGATTGCCACATCTGCGTCCAGGTCTGTCCGACCGGGATCGACATCCGCCAGGGATTGCAGCTGGAATGCATTGCCTGCGCAGCCTGCATCGATGCCTGCGACGAGGTGATGGACAAGGTCAACCTGCCGCGCGGACTGATCCGCTATTCCACGGAGAATGCGCTGGCTCGCCACTATTCCGCGCGAGACATTCTGGCTCATCTGATGCGTCCGCGCACTCTCCTGTACGCGGGGATATTGCTGGTGATCGTGGCGGCCACGGCGTGGAGCCTGGCGACGCGCATCCCGCTCAAGGTCGATGTCATCCGGGATCGGGCGATGCTCTACCGCGAGGCAGATGACGAACAGATCGAGAATGTTTTCCGGCTGCACGTGATGAATACCGACGAGAAGCCTCATCGCTACAGCATTACGGTGGGCGGAATCGACGGCATTGCCATCGTCGGCGAGAAAAATGTGGAGGTTCCCGCCGCTTCAAACAAGAGCTTTGTGGTCGTTGCCTCGGCCAAGGATGGGGCTGCACCGAAGGGGTCGAACAAGATCCTCTTCGAAATCCGCGCGGCGGAAAACAGCGCGATTGCCGTTCAGGAAAAATCAACCTTCTTCATGCCATGAATTCGAAATTGTTGCCTGCTCTTCCCTGGTACCGCCATCGCTGGCCGTGGTTGCTCATGCTCGGTCCGTTTACCGTCATCGTGGCCGGGGTGATCACGCTTTGGTTGGCGCTCCGCAGCAATGACGGACTGGTGGCGGACGACTATTACAAGCAGGGGCTGGCCATCAACGAGGTGACTTCGCGTGATCGCCGGGCGGCGGAACTGGAACTGCGCGGCGAAGTGTCTCTGGATACGGAACGTCAGCTGGTACGCGTGGCTTTGAACCGTGGGAAACTGGCCGAGATGCCGGGCATCCTCGTCCTGAAGCTGTCCCATCCGACTCGTGGTGGACTCGATCAGTCGTTCCGGTTGCAGCGCGACAATTCCGGAGGCTATTCGGCTGGGTTGACCGGCATACCGACGGGACGCTGGTACCTGAGCTTGGAAGACGAGGCGCGCGAGTGGCGGTTGTCCGCTTCCTGGGACCCCTCGCAACACCCTGCGTTTGCGCTCACGCCCGCGCCGAAATAGGCGCGGAAGGCGGCGTCAGTTCTTCTTGCCGAATTTCTGCATGAGCTGATTCAGCTTTTCGGCGCGCTGTTTTTCAAGAGCTTCCGCTGCTTTCTGGGCCTTGCGTCGTGCGACTTCCTTCTTGAAACGTTCGCGGAGGATGTCGGCGGCATGTTTGCGATGCTCCGCGGGAACCTCTCCGGCATCGCTGCCGTCAAGATTGAACCGCTGTCTCGCATTTTCCATCGACTTCAGATAGCGATACGAATTGGTATGCATGCCGAGCGCCAACCGGAGTGCTTTGCGGTTGAGACTGCCGTCTTGTGCGAGCAATTGCTTGTCGATGCCGATGGCCAAGGGGGCGTGATCGCGGAAAACCTGGAACTTTTCCTGCAGGGCATTCAACAGGTTGCGGGCTTCCTGTGCGGGGGGCGTGGCAGTGGTGACGGTATTCATGAGGGGAAAGTACGGATTCTGAAGGCAAAAGCAGCCGGGCAGAAAGCTTACCACGGCATGCGTGCGACGCATAATCGCAAATCGGGCGGTTCCCCGCCGCACCTGTATCGGCGCCATCTCTAAAGTATTGCGCTAAGCTGTACGTTATAGCTTTACGTAATCATGGAATTGCGGACGTTAGAACCGAGTTGTTCTCTCGCATCACCGTTTGTGCATAGCCAAGTGGACATCAAAGGAGAACGCCATGATCGAAGACGACGAAAGACCGGAAGCTCCCGGTAGCGTTCCCGACCCAAAACCGCGTTTTACCCCACTCGTAATCGTGTCGATGCTGCTCGGTTTCCTGCTTTGCCTCGCGGGCGTCGGTGCGTACTTCAGCTATCAGCAGAGCCGCGGCTTGGCGGCCGAGATCGTGAAGGCGCGCGAGGAAATCAAGAAAAAGGATGACGCCCTGGAGGGCATGAAAGCGCAGATCGAAGCGCTTTCACTGCAGATCAGCGCGCTGAAGGAGTTTTCGGTGGCCCGCTCAGGAGGTAACGGAGCGGGGAAAGCGGGGACGCCCCCGGATCCCGCACTCCCGTCAGCGGCCTCCGCCGCTCCGGCGCCGGTACCGTCTTTGCCCGCGAATGCGAAGGAACCTGCCGGGGGCTCTGCCGGCCGCGCGGCAAAGGCCGATGCGGCTTCAGCGCCGGCCAAGGAGAAAAGAGCGAAACCGGACGCGCAGAATTGCGAGTTGGTCGGAAAGTCGCCGGAAGAACAGGCCGCAACGCTCAAGCGTTGCGTGGGCGCAATGGATGACGTTGCGGGAAAATCGCGTTCGGGCTCGACAACAGAAAAGCGGCGGTAGCGGTCAAAGCGGATGCGATTCCCGGCTCAGTGCGCGAAAGGTTGCGAACCGGTTGGTGTCGATTTGTTCGGCGTCGACGGCCTGCCGGACGGCACAACCGGGTTCGCGATCGTGTCGGCAGTTGCGAAAGCGGCACTGGCCGAGGAATGGTCGAAATTCCCGGAAGCCATGCTCCAGCTCAGACAACGACAAGTGGTGCAGGCCGAATTCCTGCAGCCCAGGTGAATCTATCAGCGCCGCGTTGTTGTCCAATCGATAAAGCGTCGCGTGCGTGGTGGTGTGCTTTCCGGAATCGAGCGCTTCGGATATTTCTCGCGTCCGGGCATTGGCGAGCGGGATCAACGCGTTGACCAGGGTTGATTTGCCCATCCCGGATTGCCCGACCAGCACGCTCGTATGTCCTGCCAAGTGCGGGCGCAAATCTTCGACGCTGCAACGTGCGGACAGGTGGAGTATCGGATAGCCCAGTCGTGCAAGCGCTCGCAGTGCGTTTTCCGCAGGCGCAAGACGATTGGCCAGGTCGCATTTGTTGAGCACGATCAGGGCGCCGATGTCCTGGCTTTCGGCCGCGACCAGGCAACGCGTGACCAGTTCTTCGGAATACGAGGGCTCGGTGGCGACGACGATGATGATTTGCGTCACATTCGCGGCGATCAGCTTTTGCCGGAATTCGTTCGAGCGATACAGCAGCGTCTGGCGAGGCATCACGGCGTCGATGACGCCCTGCGATTCGCTGCTGCGTAGTACTGACACCCGATCGCCGCAGGCGACGTCGCTCTTCTTTCCGCGCGGAAAACAGGGAAGTGTCTGGCCGTCGCCCAGTTCGACCAGATAATGCCGCCCGTGTGCGGCAATGACTGTCCCCTCGAGCTTCACGTTGGCTTGGGCAGAGTGGTGGATAAGCGCGATATGCGCAGCGCGGCCGGCGGATGCGAGTCGTAGAACAATGAGTGCAGCGGGTCCGGGGTCAGCGTGGCCGCGTTGTCCTCGTACAGCTTGACCAGCGCTCGGATCAGATCGGCCGCGGATGCATGCGCGGCGGCATAGCGATCGGCTTCGAACTCGTGGCGGCGCGAAAGCAGGCTGGCCACCGGCGTTGCCAGGAAGGTGAAAACCGGCACGGTCAGGAAGAACAGGATCAGCGCCATTGCCGTGCTGCGGGCATCTCCACTGGTGACGCCAAGGCCGGCATAGAACCAGTCCGTCTGCATCAGTTGTCCGAGCGCGAACAGCAGTAATAGCGTCGTCCCGAAGATCAGGACGATCCGTTTGATGATGTGGTGGTGCCGGAAATGTCCCAACTCGTGCGCCAGCACGGCCTCGACTTCCTCCGGCTGAAGCCGGTTGAGCAGCGTATCGAAGAAGACGATGCGTTTTGTCTTGCCGAAGCCCGTGAAATAGGCATTGCCATGGGCGGAACGCTTCGATCCGTCCATGACGAACAGACCGGAACTGGAGAACCCGCAGCGCGTCAATAATGCCTCGATGCGCGACTTGAGCGCCCCGTCCTCGAGCGGCGAAAATTTGTTGAACAACGGTGCAATCCAGGTGGGGTAGATGAACAGGATCAACAGGTTGAACGCGCACCAGAACAGCCAAACGTAAAGCCACCAGCGTTCGCCCATCTGTGCCATCAGCCACAGGACGGCGAGCAGGACAGGTGTGCCGATGGCGAGGCCTAGCGCCAGTTGCTTGAGCAAGTCGGATACGAACAGGCGCAGGGTCATCCGGTTGAAACCGAATCGCTCTTCGATGACGAACTGCGTGTACAGCGACAACGGAAGGTCCACGACTCCGGATATGGCCATGACGCTGAAAATCAGGGCGATTCCGTACCAGATTCCTTGCAGCTGCGCGCTCCAGAAATGGTGTAGCGCCTGCAGTCCGCCTCCGAGGGTGAATGCGAGCAGGACAGCGATTTCCACGCCCAGTGCCAGGCGGCCGAAGCGTATCCGGGCGACGTTGTAATCAGCGGCCTTCTGATGTGCGAACAATGAGATGCGATCGGCAAACTGCTCGGGAACCCTCTCCCGGTTGGCGATGATATGCGATAGCTGCCGTGAGCCGAGCCAGACCCGTAGCGAGACCATCAAGGCGAGCGCGCCGAGGAAGACGAGAGAGAAGGTGTTGAGCATCAAGCTGTGCCAGAATGCGGGTTTAATGTGTGGGACGGATTATATGGCACAGAGCGACAATCATCTCGTCTGGCTGGACATGGAAATGACCGGTCTTGACCCGGAGCGCGACCGCATCATCGAAATGGCGATGATCGTCACTGACAGCAACCTCGAAACGGTTGCCGAATCGCCGGTCTGGGCGGTGCATCAGACGGACGCGGTGCTTGATGCGATGGATGACTGGAACAAGAACACGCATGGCAAGTCCGGCTTGATCGAGCGGGTCAAGGCTTCCGTCCTCGATGAAGCGGCTGTCGAGGCGGCGGCGCTGGCATTCATGCAGGAATACGTTGCCAAGCGCGTCAGTCCGATGTGTGGAAATTCAATCGGGCAGGATCGGCGCTTCATGGTGCGTTACATGCCTGTCCTGGAGGACTGGTTCCACTATCGCAATATCGACGTCAGTACATTGAAGGAACTCTGCCGGCGCTGGAAGCCCGACGTGGCGGCCGGCTTCGAAAAGGAATCGGCGCATACGGCGCTGGCCGACATCCGGGAGTCGATCGAAGAACTGAAGTATTACCGGGAGCGCTTCATCAAGCTGTGATGAAGGAGGGGCGTTGCGCCGGGAAGGTGCTTTAACTCCTATGGTGCGCTGGGCGGTCTCGATGCGTCGGGTTCTTCACTCTCGGCGTTCAGGTCCGAGAGATTTGGAGGCGGCGTGGCTTTGCGCTCGCGCAGGTAAAGATGGAACTTGTCGTCTGCCTGCCGATCGCTTGGCCGGTTGCCTTCCCATACCTTGCGCCAGCCGGCTTGCGACAGGGCGTCCAGGTTGCGCGCGTTGCCCTGTACCAGCAGCCAGGAGCAATCCTTGGCTTCGTCATTCAGTTGCGGGACGGTCCGAATGCCAACGAAGTAGTCCAGGGAGGAAAGAAAGGATAGCGGCAGCCTGGGTGCTGCGACACAATCCGGCTTTTCCGGGAGCGCGCTTCTCAGCGATTCCGCGACGCCGCGATATGTTTTGCCGTAATCGAACCACGGCATCCACAGGCTGGCGACTAGCAGCCAGAACAGGGTCAGGCCGGCCATCCAGTGCATCACTCCACGCATCGGAGAGCGCGGACTGGTGACGATCATCCATAACCAGACAGCGGTTCCTGCCAGAGAAAGCACAAAAGCCAGTGCGTTGAAATGGCCGACAAATCCCGGCTCCAGCCGCACGGCTTGGCGGGCCAGACGCTCGGGCCAGCCGAAGACCATCGCGTGCCATCCAATCCAGGCGATGATGGCAAAAAAGGTAAAAGTCATCATGCCGAACCAGTCGAAGGCATTGGCGGCTCCCCTGCGCAAGGAACTCACCCCGGGAACCGAAAGGAGAACCAGGGGAGGAAGAAGCAGCAGGGCAATGGAGCTACGCATGGCGACGAAAAACACCAGAAAAGCCAGGATGACGAAAAAGGACCAGGCCGGGAATGCCAACCCCGTTGTGCCCAGCAAGCGACGCTTTGACCACAATGCCCATCCTGCAAGGGGTAGTGCCGGCCACGCGTACCATAGCAGCAGGTTCAGATAGCGCAGGCCGTTCGTCGCGGGGGCGACTCGCCGGATCATCGGGGCAATCTCGGCCTGGAAAAAGCCGGCGAAATAGTCTGGCGAAGCGGAATACACCGAAGCGAGCCAGAGACCGCAGGGGATGGCGGCAACGGCGAATCCTGCCAGAAGCCGCACTGCGTGCTGTTTGCGGTTCTCCGACAGCCACAGGGAGATCAGTGTCGCTGGCAAGAGCGTGAACAGAGGCAGGAGGCCGTTGGCCAGAAAACCGAAAGCGAGCGCTCCTCCGAATACAGTGGTCGCCATCAACGGGCGCCGTGGCGACAACGCCAGCGCCCAGTAGGCGGCTGCGTGCGCGGCCAGGGCGGCGAGCATTGGCTGTGCCTCGTGCGCGTGAAACAGGAAGCCGATGCTGCCGGCGAGAATCAGCGGTGCGGCGGCAGCATGTTCGCGGCCGTGCAGTTCGCGCGCCGCAAGCAGGATGAATTCGAGTGCCAGCAGAGTGAATATGCCGCTGGTCATCCGCGCCGCATCGTGGAACGGCAATAACCACGAGAAGGCCTGCCCGAACGCTGCGGCAAGCCAATAGTAGAGCGGAGCGTCCGGGTAGGGGCGACCGCCGAGTTGCAGGATCAGCCAGTTGCCGTTTCGTGCAATGTCTTGGGCGATGCCGATGGTGATGGCATCATCGTGTCTCCACGGATCATGTCCGATCAGACCGGCAAAAATGTAGATGACCAGAAGTACGGTCAGCACCCAGCCGCTTGGCGGCAAGGAGATTCCCCTGAAACGTGGTTTTTCCTCGAGAAATGGCATGACCGCAACCGCTCGGGTATCTAGTTTTGTCAAATAAAAAAGGCAGCCCGGCGGCTGCCTTTTTGCCGAGTCCGCAGGAACTCGCCGTCGGGCGGATCGATCAGGCCGCTTTGGCCTTGGTTCCGTATTTCTTGTTGAACTTCTCGACGCGTCCGGCGGTGTCGATGATCTTCTGCTTGCCCGTGTAGAACGGGTGGCAAGCCGAGCAGACTTCGATGTGTAGCGCCTTTTTCATGGTGGACTGCGTCTTGAACACGTTGCCGCACGAGCAGGTGACTTCGATTTCGGCGTAAGCGGGATGGATATCGGATTTCATCTGGGGAATTCCTGTAGGTCAAATCTAGCCGGCTCGATGTAAATGTGCATCACATCGGTGGCCGACTCCGGAGAACGCGGGATTATGCTCGGTTTCGTCGAATTTTGCAATCGAATCAAAAGCAAGATCAACGACGCATGGAATCGAAGAACTCGTTGTTGGTTTTCGTGGCCTTGATCTTGTCGAGCAGGAACTCCATCGCCTCGAGGTCATCCATGTTGTACAGCAGCTTGCGCAGCACCCACATCTTTTGCAGCACGTCGGGCATCAGCAGGAGCTCCTCGCGCCGGGTGCCCGAGCGGTTGACGTTGATTGCGGGATAAACGCGCTTCTCGGCCATGCGGCGATCCAGGTGGATTTCCATGTTGCCGGTGCCCTTGAATTCCTCGTAGATCACGTCGTCCATGCGGCTGCCGGTGTCGATCAGCGCGGTGGCGATGATGGTCAGCGAGCCGCCTTCCTCGATATTGCGCGCCGCGCCGAAGAAGCGCTTCGGCTTTTGCAGCGCATTGGCGTCCACGCCGCCGGTGAGCACCTTGCCGGAAGCCGGCTGCACGGTGTTGTACGCGCGCGCCAGGCGGGTGATGGAGTCGAGCAGGATGACCACATCCTTCTTGTGTTCGACCAGGCGTTTGGCTTTCTCGATGACCATTTCAGCGACCTGCACGTGCCGCGTCGCCGGTTCGTCGAAGGTCGAGGCGACGACCTCGCCGCGTACCGAGCGCGTCATTTCGGTCACTTCCTCGGGGCGCTCGTCGATCAGCAGAACGATCAGGTTGATGTCGGGATGATTGGCGGTGATGGCGTGAGCGATGTGCTGCATCATCACCGTCTTGCCGCTCTTCGGGCTGGAAACGAGCAGACCGCGTTGGCCCTTGCCGATCGGCGAGATGATGTCGATGATGCGGCTGGTGATGTTTTCCTCGCCGCGGATTTCGCGCTCCAGCTTGATGTGCTTTTCCGGATGCAGCGGCGTGAGGTTTTCGAACAGGATCTTGTTCTTCGAGGCCTCGGGTGCTTCGCCGTTGATCTTGTCGACCTTGACCAGCGCGAAGTAGCGTTCGCCGTCCTTCGGCGTACGGATCTCGCCTTCGATGGTGTCGCCAGTGTGCAGATTGAAGCGGCGGATCTGGCTCGGGCTGACATAGATGTCGTCGGTGCTGGCCAGGTACGAAGTGTCCGGAGAACGCAGGAAGCCGAATCCGTCGGGCAGCGTTTCCAGCGTGCCGTCGCCGAAAATCGTCTCGCCCTTCTTGGCCTGGTTCTTGAGCAGCGCGAAGATCAGTTCGTGCTTGCGCAGTCGGTTGGCGCCCTCGATATCGTTGGCAACGGCCATGTCCAGCAATTGGCTGACATGAAGGGCTTTGAGTTCGGATAAATGCATGTGCGGGGGTTCAAAAAAGATGAGCCGGGGGTGCCGGAAGTCGTCACGCGAATGACGCGAACAGAAATGGTCTGGGTAAAGCCGGGGTTTTTACGACGGAATTGCTGCGACTACGGGATCACAGATCGGATCAGGGCCTGAAAGCGCCAGCCGGGCTGGTTTGTTTCTGTTTTCAGGGAGCGCGGCCGAAAACTTTCAGGCGGAGCGTAGCTATTTTACAGGTGGCTGTCAATAAAGGCGACGAGCTGTGACTTGGACAGTGCGCCGACCTTGGTCGCCTCGACACTGCCGTTCTTGAACAGCATGAGCGTGGGAATGCCGCGCACGGCGAAATTCGCCGGAGTCGTCGGGTTGTCGTCGATATTGATCTTGGCGACCTTGAGGCGTCCGGCGTACTGGCTGGCGATGTCGTCGAGAATGGGGGCGATCATCTTGCAGGGGCCGCACCATTCCGCCCAGAAGTCCAGGAGGACCGGTTGCGGCGATTGCAGAACCTCGGTCGGGAAAGTGTCGTCAGTAACGTAATGAATGTGTTCACTCATTGCATGCCTCGTGGGATGTTGTAGTTGGGACGGGGTGATAGAGGGGGATCCCGCGTCGAAGTTCTATCCTAGCAAAAAAAAACGGCATTGGAAGCACGAATCCGCGCGGGTGCGTCGTTTTTCGTGATTGCGCGGGGGAAGTGGACACTGGCCGATCATTGCTCCGGGAGCGCCGTTTACAGCCCATACCTGACTCCGTATGATGCTTTGGGAAAATAACGGGGCAGGGAGCGGCCATGAATCTGGAAAAGGTCATTTTTGGGTTTTTTGTCATTTTCGCATGCACGCTGAATTTCGGTTTCTTCATCGGCGATCTCGATAATGTCAAGGTGCACGACGCCGGACATCTGTTTGCGGCGGTCGTCGTCAATCTTATTGCGCTGGTAATGAAGTTCGGCGATCGCACGCACATCGGGGCGACCCATTTGGCCACCAGCATGGTGGCCATGCTGCAACTTCTAGCGGCGTCGTTGGTCTGGATGTGGCAGGTGAATGTCAACCATCTGGCCATGAACGGCGAAACGATGTCGACCATTGTCTCCCTGAGCGGAGGCGCGTTGGTGGCCAACCTCATTTCGGTCATCCTGCTGATCAGCGAGACCCTGCGCCAGACGCGCTAGTCCGGAACGCCGCGCGTGAACGAGGTACTGTTCGTCATCCTGCGCCGGCTGCGCCGGCCGCTGATCGTCCTGATCATTGCCTATGCCATCTCGGTGTGGGGGTTGGTATTGATCCCCGGCATGGACAAAGACGGCAATGTCGTCCATCTGGGTTTCTTTCACGCACTCTACTTCATCAGTTATACGGCCACGACCATCGGATTCGGCGAAATTCCCTTTGAATTTACCGATCCGCAGCGGGTGTGGACCATTGTCTGTATCTATCTGTGCGTGGTTTCCTGGGCTTATGCGCTGGGCAGCATCTTTCATCTTTCGCAGGATCAGACGCTCCGCGATGCCGTGGCGCGGCGCCGTTTTGCCCTGCGCGTCGCCGCGATGCAGGAGCCGTTCGTCCTGATCGTCGGGTACGGGCAAAGCGGGATCATGCTCGCGCGCATGCTGGACCGCATGGGCCAGCGCATGGTGATCGTCGAAACCCGTGCCGAGCGGGCGGCGCGCATCGAGATCGAGGAGTTTCAGTATCCGCCGCTCTTTCTCGCCGCTGACGGTCGATCGCCGGACGTGCTGGTCGACGCGGGGGTGACGCACCGCAAATGCATGGCCATGGTGGCGCTGGCCGGCAATGACGATACCAACCAGTCGGTCGCCATCGGTGGCACGGTTCTCAATCCGTCGCTGCGCATCATAGCCCGGGTACATACGCCGATTGCCCAGGCCAATCTCGAGTCCTTTCGCAATATCGAACAGATCAATCCGTTCCAGACCTTTGCCAACAACATTAAATTGGATATGGGTTCGCCCGAGCGGTTGCGGGTCATCGAATGGCTTTCCGGGTTGCCCGGAGGGATGCGTCCGGAGCCGCTCAATCTGCCCAAGGGGCATTGGGTCGTGTGCGGCACCGGGAGTTTTTCACAGTATTTCCTGTCCGCGCTTGAGAGCGCGGGCGTGACGTGCTCGCTGGTGTCCGTCGATCCGCAAAAGCAGTGCGAAAATGCGGCGGCCCAGCATCATGGCGGTGCCACGCGCGACATGATCGCTGCCGGAATCGAGCGGGCCGTGGGCTTGGTCGTATGCACGGAAAATGATTCCTTCAATCTGGCCACGGTGACGCGGGCGCGCTCGATCAATCCGGGCATCTACGTGGTTATCCGGCAGGCCAATGTGGCCAACGCCAGCCTGATCGACGCCTCGATGGCCAACCTGCGGTTCGTCAAGGCTGAAGTGGTTTCGCACAAGGCGCGACAGTTGCTGACCTCGCCGCTTCTCATCCGCTTTCTCAAGTACCTGGACGAGGACTCCGGCGATATGGCTCGGAAAACGGGAGGACTACTCGAGCAGCATGTGGGTGACAAGGTGCCGTTCATGTGGGTCTTCGACTGCTTTGCTTCGTACGCCGGGCTGCGCGAGGCGCTGGCGCCAGACGTCGATCCGCCGCTATCGATTGGCGACTTGCTGATCAATCCGGAGCTGCCGCCGGAGCGCATCAGTGCCGTACCCCTGTTGCTTTTGCGCAGGAAGAAGGAAATTCCGTTGCCCCCGGAAGATACCACTCTGCTATCCGGCGATCGCATCCTCTTTGCCGGTCAGCGCGGTGAAGGGGAATTGCAGAAGCGTTTTCTCCTGGAGCCGAGTCCGCTGACCTACGTCCGTACCGGAATGGAACCTCCGCGCAGCTGGCTGTTTCGTCGCCTGCTGCAGCGCGACCGTTCCTGATTGACGCCGGAGGCGATGTCCCTGCTGCTGTTGTGGGCGTGCCGCTGTTCGCCGGGCAAATGCGCTATAGTTTTCTCTCTCAATCACCCGATAGCCTAAAGGCACACCATGGCCTACGTTGTTACCGAGAATTGCATCAAGTGCAAATATACGGACTGTGTGGATGTTTGCCCGGTGGATTGCTTCCACGAAGGCCCCAATTTCCTGGTCATCGATCCGGAAGAGTGCATCGACTGCACGCTCTGCGTAGCCGAATGCCCGGCATCGGCGATCTTTGCCGAGGACGACGTTCCGGATAGCATGATCAGCTTCATCGAGCTGAACGCCGAACTGTCCAAGACCTGGCCGGTAATTACCGAGCGCAAGGAACCGCTGGACGACGCCGACGCCTGGAACGGCGTGGCCGACAAGGCAGACAAGCTGGAACGCTGAATCGTACCGAACGTGTCAACGGAGATTGCCGGCGGCGAATTTGAGGCGGTTGCCTTGCCTCCGGGTGAGGCGTTTTTCGACGAACTTGCCGTGCGTCTGCTCGAGGGCGGGCGGGCGGAGCAGGGCACTGGCGATTTTTCGGCATGGCAGGTGCTGGTGCCAGCCTTGCCGATGGCCATCGAACTGCGCGCGGCCTTGGTTCGAGCCAGCCGGAAACCTCTGCTGCTGCCGCGTTTCGATACCCTGAGAAACTGGGTACTCACCTCGTCTCTCGACGAAATGCCGGACCCTCTGCCGGAAAGCGAGCGCCTGATCTTGCTTCACGAGGCCTTGCGCGACAAAGGCTGGTTCGATGAAGCTGCGCTTTGGGGCATCGCTGCCGAGATGGCGGCGTTGTTCGACGAACTGACGGCGGCCGCCGTGCAGTTGCCGGAAAGCGAGGCGGAACTCGCCGGGCAGCTGCAGCGGGCTTATGCCTCACGCGCCTCGGCACCGCTGGCTTTTGAAGCGCGTGTCGTGCATGAATTGTGGAAGGCGCTTTCCGCGGCAGGCACACCCGACGCGGCGGCGGTCTATCGCCTGCGGCTCGCCGGGCTCGCGCGTCATGCCGAGCAACAGACAACGCCGCAGCCGCTGCTGGTGTTGCTTGACGCAGCTCCGGCCGAATCGCTGGATCCGGCCGAACGCGACTTCCTGCGCCGCTACGGAGCGACCCAGCCGTTGCACGTATTCTTTCCCGCGCCACGCGAGTCGCGCATCATTCCTCTCCTGGCAACCCTGGATGCCGCCTGGCCGCGAGAAATGGAAGCACCGCTGTCCGAGCGCGCGCACGAGTTGGCGCGGCAGTATCCGGTCAGTCCGCTGGGCGAACGTCTTCAGTTCGTTCCGGCCGTGGGGCGCGAACAGGAGGCACAGGCGGCTGTCGCGCAAGTGGGCGAGTGGTTGCAGACCGGCCTGCGCCGCATCGCCTTGATCGCCCAGGACCGGATGACAGCGCGGCGCGTGCGCGCGTTGCTCGAGCGCGAAAACGTGCTGGTCAGCGATGAAACCGGCTGGCTGCTTTCCACTTCCCGCGCGGCGGCGGCGGTCGATGCCGTGCTCGAGACCACCGCGGGAAACGCCTACCATCGCGATCTGCTCGATCTGTGCAAGTCACCTTTCGTTCTTTCCGACATCCCTGAAAGCGAGCGCAAAAGAGTCGTCCACTTGCTGGAAACGGCGATCCGGCAAGCCTCGGTCAAGTCCGGGCTGCCGCGCATCCGCCGCTGCTTCCTTCAATCCGATGTCGAGGACAAGTCGCTGGGATTGGCAGTTCTCGATCGCGTGGAGATAGCCACCACCCTCCTGCGTTCGAAGCCGACATCGCTGGCCGGCTGGCTCGGTCGTCTGCATAAGGCGCTGGATGCGCTCGGGGCCCTGAAGCCGCTCAAGGACGACGTGGCCGGCCAGGCACTGCTCGATTTGCTTGAGACGCGCCGGGATGAGCTGACGGGCAACACCGCGCAGTTTTCCTTCATTGCGTGGCGTGAATGGCTCAATCGCGAATTCGAGGCCGCCAGCTTCCGCGACAGCGCCATTGCCAGCCCGATCGTCGTGACCCCGCTCAACGCCGTCTGTCTACGCCGCTTCGATGCTGCTCTGCTGCTCGGCGGTGATGCGCGCCAGCTTGCGCCAGCCGGTCACGGCGAGTTTTTCAATCAGTCCGTGCGCCGGGAACTGGGCCTGCGCACACGCGAGGATGGAGCGCGCGAACTGCGCCGCGATCTTGAACTGCTGCTGGCTGTTGTGCCCCGGGTAGCGGTGACCTGGCAATCGATGCAGGAGGGCGAAGCCAACCTGCTGGCGCCGGAGTTCTCTCTGCTCTCGACCCTGCATCGACTGGCCTGGCAGGATGATTTGCATCGCCGTCCGTTGCCGGCGCGCGGTGAAGCCTTGCCTGACGCGACCACAGCGCCGGTAGCGACGCAGCAGGCCGTGCCGGTCGCGCTGCCCGAGCTGATCCCGCAGCGCGTGTCGGTGAGCGGTTATGCCAGCCTGGTTGCGTGTCCGTATCGCTTCTTCGCGCGTCACGTTCTGCGCCTCGGCGAGATGGACGAAGTCAGCGAGGAGATGGAAAAGAGCGATTACGGCGAGCTCGTGCATCGCGTGCTGGAGCGATTCCACTCGCAATATCCGGTTGTCTCCGCTTACTCCGGCAATGTGGTTCTGGAAGGGTTGCAACGTTGCGTCGACGAGGTTTTTGGCCCCGCCGTCGAAGCCAATTTCCTGGCGACGGGATGGCGCCTGCGCTGGGAAAGGCAACTCGTGGGGTATCTCGACTGGCACCGAGGGTTGGAGGCACAAGGCTGGCGCTGGTTTGAGGCTGAGGCGCGCGTTAGCCGGGTGCTGCCGCTGGACAACGGAAAATCGGTAGAGCTATACGGACGTATTGACCGTATCGACCGAAAAGAGAATGGCGACGCCGGGGTCGCTCTGTACGACTACAAGACGCAATCGGCCAAAGCTATCAAGGATCGGCTCATGGACGACGTGCAATTGCCGGCTTATGCGTTGATGCACGGCAATGCCACGACGGCCGCCTATGTCGTGCTCGACGACGAGAATGTCGCAGCAATGGCCTGTGGCGACGCAGACAATCCGTTGATGCGTAAGGCCGAAGCGCAAGGGCGGCGACTGAGTCGGTCCTTCAGTGCCGTGCATGCAGGGGCGCCACTGCCCGCTCATGGCATCGATAGCGTTTGCCAGCGGTGTGAGATTAGCGGGCTGTGCAGGAAAGGCTATACGTGAGCCTACCGTCCATGATTCAGAAAGCCCTTGATCCTTCACTGTGCGTTGTCGTCGAAGCCTGTGCCGGCAGCGGCAAGACCTGGCTGCTGGCCTCGCGCGTCGTGCGGCTGCTGCTCGCCGGGGTGGCGCCGGGCGAGATACTGGCCATCACCTTTACGCGCAAGGCGGCGCGGGAGATCGAGGAGCGCGTGGTGGACTGGCTGCGCCTGCTGGCGACGGCAGACGAGGCTCAGGTCGCCACGTTTTTGCAGGAACGCGGCGTGGTACCGAACGAGCAGGTGGTGCGCCTGGCTCGCGGCTTGTACGAGCGGGTCCTGGCAGCCCAACCGGGGCTGACGGTCAATACGTTCCACGGCTGGTTCCTGCAACTGGTTGATGCGGCACCGCTATCGGCCAATCTGGCCGGCGCGACGCTGGTCGATTCCGATTCGCGGCTGTTCGACGAGTTGTGGCAGTCGTTCGCCGCCGAACTGGCGAAAGCGCTGGAAGCGGAGTTGACGACGAGTTTTGTCGGACTGCTTGGAGAAGCCGGTCTTGATTCGACGCGCCGGCTGATCCGTCGGGCGTTCGACCGGCGCAGCGAGTGGCTGGCGTTCGGCGGGAAGCCATCGGAGGTGGAGGAAAAGGTCGTCGCGGACTTGTCCGGCTTACTGGGGGCAGGCCGGCCCGGCGAAGCGTTGTCGGAGTTCTTTGCCGGCGACTGGGCGCTGGAGTTTCAGGCGTATCTCGCATTTCTTGAAATGAGCGAATTGAAGGGCGACCTGCAAGCGGCGGCGATCCTGCGTGCTGTGCTTCCGGGATCGAGCACGCATCGGGATGACGAAGCGGTTTTTGAAGAACTGCGGTCGGTATTGCTGACCAAAGACAACACGCTACGCGCCAGGAAACCAGGGAATGCCCTGGACAAGCGCTTTACGCCTGTGGGTGCGGCGCGTTTCCTGGATTTGCACGCCCGGCTCGGCGAGCGGGTGTTGACGTGTCTGGATCGGCAAATCGCCGAGCGAATTCTGCTGTTCAATCGGCAGGCGTGTGCCGTATTCGCGGCATTCCTTGATCATGTCGAGGCATTCAAGCAGGCGAGGCGGCAGATCGATTTCGTCGATGCCGAGTGGAAGGTGCTGCAACTGCTGCGCGACGAGGAAACGGCGGCGTTTCTGCAGGTCCGTCTCGATGCACGATACAAGCACGTGCTTCTCGACGAGTTCCAGGATACCAACCCGCTGCAATGGCAGATCCTGCGGGCGTGGTTCGATGCCTATTCGGACGCGGCGCGGCCCGGCGTTTTTCTGGTTGGCGACCCCAAGCAATCGATCTACCGTTTTCGCCGTGCCGAACCCCGCCTGTTTGGGGTTGCCGCCGACTTCCTGGCGCGCGAGTTTGGTGCCGTGCGCTGCGAACAGGACGTCACCCGGCGCAATGCGCGGCCGATCATCGATGTCGTGAATGCGCTGTTTCTTGGCGTTCCCGAGTTCGCTCCGTTCCGTGAGCAGTCTTCGCTGGCCGGAACCTTGCCGGGACGCGTCGAGTTGCTGCCGCTTATTGGCCAGACCGAGATCGAAGAGATGCCTGAGCGCGAGGGCTTGCGCGATCCACTGACCGAGCCGGACGTCGAACCGGAAGACTGGCGGCGCCGCCACGAGGCCGAAGCGCTGGCGGCCAGGATCAGCGAAATTGTCGGGCGCGGTGGTGTCGCGTGGCAGATCGATGACAAGGGGAGCGACGGCCGCAGCGTGCAGCGTCCGGCGCGTTATGGCGACTTCATGCTGCTGGTGCGCTCGCGCACGCATCTGGCCTGTTACGAACGCGCTTTGAGCGCGGCGGGAATTCCGTTCGACGCCGGTTCGCGCGGCGGGCTGCTGGTGGCGCTGGAAGTGCGCGACATGGTGGCGCTGCTGGAGTTCCTGGTTACACCGGTCGATGACCTGAAGCTGGCGCAAGCGCTGCGTTCGCCGGTGTTTGCGTGCGGCGACGAAGAGTTGATGTTGCTTGCCCGGCGCGAAGAGGACTCATGGTGGGAGCGGCTGACGGCGTTGGCGGAAAGCGGCGATGCCCCGGCACGGATGATGAGGGCCGCCAGCCTGCTGGGTGAGTGGCTGAGCGATGCCGGCCGGTTGCCGGCACACGACTTGCTGGACCGCATCTTCCACCAGGGCGAAGTCCTGGCGCGCTATCGGTTGGCTGTGCCGACGGCCATGGCGGCAGGGGTTGACGCCAACCTGCGTGCCTTGCTGCTGTTGGCGCTGGATCTCGATGGCGGACGCTATCCGAGTCTGCCGCGTTTCATCGACGAATTGCGCGACCTGCGCGATGCCGAGTCCAGCGACGCGCCGGACGAAGGCGAGATCGAATCGCAACATGCCGATGCCGGCCGTGTGCGCATCCTCACCATTCACGGCGCCAAGGGGCTTGAGGCGCCGATCGTCTGGCTGCTTGGTGCCAACGACGGGCCGCGCGGCGGCGAAGCCTGGGACGTGATCGTCGACTGGCCGCCGGACGATGCGGCGCCAAGCCATTTTTCCTTTTACGGCCGCCAGGCGGATCGCGGCGCGGCGCGGCAGCCGATGTTCGAGGCGGAAGCGGCGGCGGCCAGGCGCGAGGAACTGAACCTGCTCTACGTGGCCATTACGCGCGCGCGGCAGGTGTTCATCGCCAGCGGTACGGAGAACAGCAAGGGCAAGGACGGCACACCGTACCGGTTGCTCGCGGCAGCGCTGGAAAAGCTCGACAGCCCGGCCGGATACGGCGATGTACTGCCATCGACTGAGGCAGGTGTTGGGGAAGAATCTGCTCCGTTGCACGGCAGCGCTTCCGGATCCTTGCCCGCCGTCGGCGAACGTCGCCAGCCACCTGACGCGGCCGAGCGTTTCGGCGTTCTGCTGCACGCCCTGTTGGAAAAGCGCAGCGAAGGCGAGCGGGACGATGGCTGGTGGACTGCGCTCGGATTCGACGACGTCGAATTCCGGCGAGTCCTCCCGGTCGCCGAACGCTTGCTGGGAGCGGGGCATCTGCGGCGCTTCTTTGATCCTGGGCAATTCCGGCGTGCGTGGAATGAGGCGGAACTGAGCGATGGTTCCGGCGGGCTATTGCGCATCGACCGGCTGGTCGAATTCGAGGACGGAGTGTGGGTTCTCGATTACAAAAGTTCCGGCTGTGACACCTCGCGGCTCGATGACTATCGGCAGCAAGTGTCCGGCTACTGCCGGGCGGTCGCGGGGGTATTCCCCGGACGCAGCGTGCGCGGCGCATTGATTTTTGCCGATACGACGCTGGTCGAAGTGGCCTAGGGACGGAACTCGGCGCGGTGCGTTGAACCCGATAATCGATGAGGGATCAAGGCAAGGTGGCTCCTCGCCGTGAATCATTTCCTGGGGTCAATGTGAATGGGCGCTGCCGAATGCGACGACGGCGATACCGGCAATCAGCAGGATGGTGTGCCAGCCGATCGATCTCGTTTCACGTTTCAGCCGGGGCATCAGATCGGCGATGGAGACATAAATGAAACTCGATGCGGCGATGGTGATGATGATCGGAATCCAGTCGCGCGCGCTATCGAGCGTGTAGTAACCGGCCAGTCCGCCGAAGATTGCGGTCAGGCTGGAAACGAGGTTCCAGAACATCGCTCGCGAGCGTTTCCAGCCGGCGGAAAGGAGTACGGCAAAGTCACCGGCTTCCTGCGGGACTTCGTGGGCGATGATGGCCAGCGTCGTGCTCCAGCCGAGCGCTGGGTCGGCCAGAAAGGCGGCGGCGATGAGCAAGCCGTCGGTGAAATTGTGAAAGCCGTCGCCGACCAGGATGGCGAGGGTTCCTTCGTGTGCCGTGTGGTGATGGCTGTGCGTATGGTCTTCGCATTGATGTTCTCCGGCATGCGCATCGCTTTCGCCCGTCTCGTGATGAGCGTGACGCCACAGGGCGATTTTTTCCAGAGTGAAGAAACACAGGATCCCGCCGAGCAGGATGGGAAACGCCTTGTCCGGAGGCAGTCCTTGCTCCAGTGCCTCGGGAAGCAGATGCAGCAAGGCCATGGACAGGAGCAGTCCGGTCGAGAAACTGATGGTCAGGGTGATCCACTTGCGCGGCAGGCCGAACATGATCAGCGCGGCAGCGCCGATGCTGAGCGCTCCGCCAAGCAGGCAGGCGCAGATTATTTGGGCGAGGAGCGGCGTTGGCATGTGGGGAGGGTCGTGGCAGGCAGTGCGCCATTCAAACACAGTGAGTTCTCAAATGCAACAGCGTTGCATTTGAGAACTGTTGTTTTTTGCAAGGAATTGTCGTTGCGCTGCCTTGAGGCGAATGCGGTGGTGATATATTCGTGGGAAATCCGATGAATGCACTGTCCGGGAGAGGCTTCCGAGTGGCGTTTGAATGGCCCCGCGGGAATTCGTTCCCGGCCGGAATATGAATCTGCTTTTGGGTTGAGTCTATGTGGAAATCGATCGTGGCGATTGCCGTAGGTGCAGGGCTCGGTGCGGTCCTGCGCTGGCAACTGGGAACACGGCTCAACAGCCTGTTCCCGACCATTCCGCCGGGTACCCTTGTGGCCAACCTGATCGGGGCGTATGTCATCGGACTGGCCATCGCTTTCTTTGCCACGTCTCCGGCAATCTCGCCCGAATGGCGTTTACTGATCATCACCGGATTTTGCGGTGGGCTGACGACTTTCTCGACCTTCTCGGCGGAAGTCACGACGCTGTTGCAACAAGGGCAGATTCTCTGGGCATGCGGTGCGGTCGCTGGCCATGTGGCTGGTTCGGTGCTTATGACACTTGCAGGAATGGGGACTGTGTACGGGGTGAAAAGCGTTTTGTAGAAGGCGTGGAGAATGTCATGGAAGGTACGTTTCTGAGGTTTTATGTCGAGGAGGGAGAGCGTCATCACGGTGTGCTTCTCTGGGAATGGCTCCTCGAAAAAGCGTGTGAACTCGGCGTGCGCGGCGGTTCCGCGTTCCGAGCCGTCGGAGGCTTCGGCCGGCATCACACGCTGCACGAGAATCGGTTCTTCGAACTGGCCGGCAGCGTGGTTGTCGAGGTCGAATTCATCGTCGACGACACGGAAGCGGCACGACTGCTGGAGATCGTGCGGGCGGAAAAGCTGCGTGTCTTCTTTGCACGCATCCCGGCGAAGTTCGGAGTCATCAACCCTGATGGCGATGATCCTCGCGAAGCCATCGTATGACTGCGGGGATAATGCTTCTCGCATGGGGTGTTCCGGTGGTTGCTTCGGTTGATAATTGCCGCTTTATTTTCATTGTATAATCACGGCTTTGTGTTTATTGCCGTACCTTGTTCAACTTCTGTAATGGAATCCAAAAATGGCCACTGTCGCTAAAGCTGCAACATCCAAGAAAGCTGTTCCTGCCAAGAAGGCTGCTCCCGCCAAGAAGGCCGCTCCGGCCAAGAAAGTCGCTCCCGCCGCCAAGGCCGCTCCGGCCAAGAAGGTTGCCGTTGTCAAGAAACCTGTCGCCGGTAAGAAGGCTGCTGTAGCCGCCAAGCCCGTGGCCGCTCCGTTCGTCAAGATCAGCAAGGTCGTCGGCCGCCAGATTCTCGATTCGCGCGGCAATCCGACCGTCGAAGTCGATATCCTCCTTGACAACGGTTTCCTGGCGCGTGCGGCTGTTCCGTCCGGTGCTTCCACGGGCGAGTTCGAAGCCTGCGAACTGCGCGATGGCAACAAGAAGGTTTATCTCGGCAAGGGCGTAACGAAGGCGGTTGACGCCGTCAACGGCCCGATCGCCAAGCTGCTCAAGGGCAAGAACCCGCTCAACCAGCGTGAACTCGACGAAGCGATGATCGCCCTCGACGGCACCTCCAACAAGGCGAAGCTCGGCGCCAACGCCATCCTCGGCGCGTCGATGGCCATTACCGTCGCCGCTGCCAACGTCAGCAAGATGCCGCTGTGGAAGTACATCGGCAAGCTGCACAAGAACAAGGAGTTCGTGCTGCCGACCCCGATGGCCAACATCATCAACGGCGGCCACCACGCCGATAACCTGATCGACTTCCAGGAATTCATGATCATGCCGGTCGGCGCAAAGACCTTCTCCGAAGGCCTGCGCTGGATCACCGAAGTCTTCCATGCCCTGAAGAGCACGCTCAAGAAAGGCGGCCACATGACGGCCGTGGGCGACGAAGGCGGTTTCGCGCCGAACCTGTCCAACGACGAGGCGCTGGAAGTCATCATGCAGGCCATTGCCGCTGCTGGTTACAAGCCGGGCAAGCAGATCGCCATCGCCCTCGACACTGCCTCCTCGGAACTGTTCGACGAAGGCGACCGCAAGGGTTACAAGTTCTGGAAATCCGCGCCGGACAAGCTGTTTACCGCAGAAGAAATGGTCGCCAAGTATGCCGACTGGTGCAAGAAGTACCCGATCGTTTCGATCGAGGACGGGCTCGACCAGAACGACTGGGAAGGCTACGTCAAGCTGACCAAGGAACTCGGCAAGAAGGTGCAGATCGTCGGCGACGATTTCTTCGTCACCAACCCCGGTCGCCTGAAGAAAGGTATCGACATGGGCGCGTGCAATTCGATCCTGATCAAGGTTAACCAGATCGGTACCGTGACCGAAACGCTGGATGCCATCAAGCTGGCGCAGCAGGCTGGTTACAGCGTGGTCTGTTCGCACCGCTCGGGTGAGACGGAAGATACCTTCATCGCCGACCTCGCCGTGGGTACCGGTGCCGGTCAGATCAAGACCGGTTCGCTGTCGCGTACCGATCGCATCTGCAAGTACAACCAGCTGATTCGCATCGAGGAGCAACTCGGTGCCAAGGCCGTCTTCAAGGGCCTGAAGTCGATCAAGGGCGCAGGCTTCTGATAGCGGCTCGTCAGTAGAAAGACAGAAGGGGCATCGTTTCGGATGCCCCTTTTTTACGTCCGCCGCTTGTCGAGTTCGGGGTCAAGCAGGACGCTGACATAGCGCTCGCCGAGTCCGGCATCGACTGCCTGCTTGAAGATGTCGCGGATGTCATGGGCTAGTCGGCTCGGGCCGCGCGATGATTCGTCGGTCATTTCGCAGAAGTAGCTGTAGTCCTTCAATGCATTGTGCAGCGAGAAGCGGCTTCCGTCATAGTCTCCGTCGAGTGCCGGTTTGACCATCTTCTCAAGCGTTCCGGAACGGGCAGCGCCCGCTTCCATGACCGAATAGAGTGCCTTCCAGTCGATGCCGTTGTCGCGCGCGCGGCGATAGGCTTCGGCGAGCAGCGCGCCGGTTCCCTGCGTGACGAAGTTGTTCAGCAGCTTCGCCTGGTGCCCGGTCCCGATTGCACCGATCCGATGTACAACCTTCGAGTAGCAAGCGACGATTCTTCTGACTGCGTCGAAATCCTCGTCCTTGCAGCCGACCAGCGAACCGAGTTGTCCAGCGGCGGACTCGTTGGGTCCGCCCGTTACCGGGGCGTCGGCATAACGGATGCCCCGTTCTTCCAGCCAGGCGGCGACCTGTCGCGTGACTTTCGGGTTGGATGTGGAGGCATCGATCACCAGCTGGCCCGTGCGAAGTCCGGGCAATTGCCCTTCCAGCACACTGCGCACCGTATCGGCGTTGTTGACGCACAAGACGATGACGTCACTGCTTTCGGCGAGATACGGCAAGGCGTCTGTCTCTCGCGCTCCCGACGCGACAAGGTGGTCCACTCCGTCGCGATTGCGATGCACAAACACGGTGAGCGGATGTCCTGTTCTGAGCAAATGAGTAGCCATTCCGCGTCCCATCAGGCCGGCACCAATGAAACCAATCCTCTCGAATTCAGGCATTTGTGTTCTCCTTGCACCAGATGTCGCATTGTGCCCGATCGTAACACGCGCAATGGCAGGAGACAGCCAGCGGACAGGGCAATCGCATTTAGCTTCGAGGAATAAGGCCGAGCAATGAGGCACGGTAATCTGGAAGGCGTTCAGCGGTTTTGCGACGGGAACGCAAGCTGCGTTTGGGATACTGGGTATCCTGGCGCAGCAAGGCGAGAGCGAACTTGCGCAGGGCGGCGAAGTTGTGGGGCGCATGGTCTTTGCGCACCCGGCAACCGTCCTCGCGGAACGTGATGTCAAGGACCCAATGCAAGCTGTTCTCGATACCCCAGTGGTCACGTGCGGCCTTGGCAAAGGATTCGGCGCTCGTGATGCCTTGGCTGCCGATGTAATAGGCGCGCTCGGTGGTCACGGCGCCGTTGATCTCCCGCTGCCGCTCGATCAGGCCGACGCCGGCGAGCTTGGGCCAGTGTTCGCGCAGTTTCTTGTCCAGCCAGGACAGGTCGGTGACCCACATCGCCTGGCGTGTTTCGATCCGCCCATGATCTTTCTCGACGCTCTGGTAGCGGCAGACCGGCAAGGTGCTAAAGCCGCCGGTCTCGCCGTCAGCGAAGAATTCCCGCAGGGCGTCCGCGAAGTCTTTCTGGTTGTCCTTGACGGCCAACAGGTAGTCGCCGTCCCGGTCGAGAATCTTCCGGGCAATTTCGGTCTGACAGCCGATGGCGTCGATCGTGACGATGCAGCCTTTGAGGGCCAACGTGTCGAGCAACGCTTTGATGGCCGGAATCTCGTGGCCCTTGCCGCGGGTGTGTTCCTGCCCCAGGCACAGGTCGCTGGCCGTCGCATACGCACTGACCGTGTGCAGTGCCGTGTTGTGCCCATCCCGGGAGCCGCAGGCAGTCTTGCCGTCAATCGCGACCACGCCGGCCACAACCCCGGCGAGGTCGCTGATCCATTCACGGAAACAGGCTTCGAACACCTTGGCGTCCAGCAAGCGAAACAGCCGACCGAACGTGTCGTGCGACGGTGTGCCGTGCTCAAGGCGAAGATAGCGTTTGAGCCACGCTTCGTTGTCCTCCGCCCATTCGGCAACATCGACCCAGGTGTCTGCCCCGCACAACACCGCGCACAGGGCCATCAGGATCATTTCCTTCAGGTCGTGCCGTCTCGCCGGTCCCGTCCTTGGATCTCCCAGACCAGCAAAGGCTTCCGTCAGTGTCATTTCCGCTCCCGACAAAAGGCGAGAGTAGACCTGATTTCAGCAGGGTCCACAAGAGCGGGTCATAACCCGCTGAACGTAAACCAATTTTTGCCAGTGTCTACGACATCTGCGTATGCGATAGCCCTGA
>JARKPC010000037.1 GCA_029975435.1 Propionivibrio sp.
CAACTTTCGCAAGAGAATTGTTGCAGACGAGAAACAACCGTGATGTGACAGGTTAATCAACCTGCGAATAGAGCGGTTTATGAGCGTAGGTTCTCCGATACCGAATCAAGTGCAACAGAACGGTTTGTTGTAGTTTTGTTGTGGCAGGAGATTGTTTTGCGATCGCAAAACAAAAAGGCCAATCCGAAGATTGGCCTAAGTGCGTGTTTCTATTGGTCGGGGCGGCGGGAGTCGAACTCGCGACCCCTTGCACCCCATGCAAGTGCGCTACCAGGCTGCGCTACGCCCCGACAGCTTTCTATTATATCGTAATTATTGCTGTTCAGGCTTGGATTCGGAGTATTTCGGCGATATTTAACAGCTCGGTTCGGATCGATTCGGGCGTAATTTCGGTTGCCGCCGGATGTTCGTCGCCTGCCTCTTCAAGGCGATTGCGAGCGCCGCTGATGGTGAACCCCTGACTATAGAGCAGTTCGCGAATGCGTCGAACCAAAAGGACTTCGTGGTGTTGGTAGTAGCGGCGATTGCCGCGTCGTTTTACCGGCTTGAGTTGCGTGAATTCCTGTTCCCAATAGCGAAGCACGTGGGGCTTTACGCCGCACAGTTCGCTGACTTCTCCGATGGTGAAATAGCGCTTGGCCGGGATGGGGGGCAAAGGCTCCTTCGGAGTGTCTTTAGGATTGTGTTCCATTGTAGGAAAGCTCCACTTCGCCCTTTAGTTTCTGGCTGGCATGGAAGGTGACAACGCGCCGTGCGGTGATAGGAATTTCTTCCCCCGTTTTCGGGTTACGTCCAGGGCGCTGGGGCTTGTCGCGCAATTGAAAATTGCCGAAACCTGAAAGCTTGACTCCGTCGCCACGTTCTAAGGCATTGCGTATCTCTTCGAAGAAGGCTTCGACCATGTCTTTGGCTTCGCGCTTGTTGAGACCAACTTTTTCAAACAATAAATCCGCAAGTTCTGCTTTTGTGAGCGTCATGTCTTATTCCTGTCAGACACGAAGTTGAGCCGAGAAGGCCTGATGCAAATATGTGATAAGTTGTTGGATCGCTGCATCGACTTCCGTGTCTTGCAAAGTCCTTTGAGTATCTTGCATAACTATGCGAAAAGCAAGACTTTTTTTCCCTTGCTCAATGCCTTTTCCGGTGAAAATATCGAACAGTCGGATGTCCTGTACGATGGTCGGCCGATTGGCCAAGAGACCATCTATCAGCGCCTGGAGTTCGAGTTTTTGATCGATGACGATGGCCAGATCACGGAAGGCGGCAGGCTGCTTCGAGACCTCGGCATATTTCGGAAGGCGTGCGCGAGTCAGTGCATCGAGATCAAGTTCAAAGACGACCGGAGCCAACGGCAGATCGTATTTTTGCACCCATTGGGGGTGCAGTTCCCCCAGGATCCCGACTTCCTGGTCGTTCACGAGTACGCGTGCGCTGCGGCCAGGATGCAGGGCAGGGTGGATCGTTTTTTCATACCGTGCCACGACAGGGGCCAGCAGCGATTCAACTTCGCCCTTGATGTCGTAAAAGTCCACCGCTCGGGTTGGACTTGCCCATTGCTCGGGAAGCGCGCTGCCGTAGGCCAATCCAGCGATTTTCCAAGGCTGACGGAAGCCCTTGACGGGCTGGCCCAGCGCGTCGCGGAAGAAGCACCGCCCCGTTTCAAACAGGCGTACACGGTTCTGCTTGCGCTTCAGGTTGGTGATGACATTGGCGACAAGGCCGCCGATCAGCGTCGAGCGCATGACGCTCATCTGGCTGGCGATAGGGTTGGCCAGGCGGATTGGCGCGGTATTCGCCGCAAAGTCGTTTTCCCAGGTGTCCTCGACGAAGGCGAAATTGACAACTTCCTGAAAACCGCGGTCGGCCAGAATCTGGCGCACGCGGAACAGGGGGCGCGCATCTTCGGTTTGCGGGAGCATCGCCAGCCGGGCGCGGGGCGCCGGCGACGGAATTGCATCGTAGCCGTGCAGGCGTGCGATTTCTTCGATCAGGTCTTCTTCGATCTCGATATCAAATCGGTAGGTGGGCGGCGTAACCAGAAAGTCATCGTCGTTGCGGACAAAGCCCAGTCCGAGTCGGGAAAAGATTGTCTCGATCTGCTCTGCCGTAAAGTTCACTCCAAGAACCTTGGCTACGCGTGAGCGCCGCAGGCGGACTGGTGGCCGTGCGGGAAGCGTTGCCTGCGCCTCGCACAGTGGACCGGCCTGACCGCCGCAAATGTCGAGAATTAGCTGGCAGGCGCGTTCGAGGGCTACGCGGGTGCTGCCGAAGTCGACTCCGCGTTCGAAACGGTGCGAGGCATCGGATCCGAATCCGTATCGGCGGGCGCGGCCGGCGATGGCTTTGGGCGCGAAGAAGGCCGCCTCGAGGAACATTTCGGTTGTTTCGAGGGTGATTCCGCTATCTTCACCTCCCATGATCCCGGCCATTGCCACGGGACGTTTGTCGTCGGCGATCAGGAGAACGTCATCCTGCAGCGAGAGTGTCTGCTCGTTGAGCAGCAGGATTTTTTCGCCAGTGCTGGCAAGGCGCGCATGAATGGCGCCTTCCAGTTTTGTATTGTCGAAAGCGTGCAGGGGTTGCCCGAGTTCGAGCATCACGTAGTTGGTGATATCGACGAGCGCCGAGATCGAGCGGATACCGCTGCGCTCGAGACGGCGTTTCATCCAGTCCGGCGTAGCCGCTTTTGCATTGACACCGGCGATGACTCTGCCGCAATAGAGCGGGCAGGCTTCGGGGGCGTCCAAAACGATATCGCGGCGGTTGTCAATCGTGACTGGGGTTGTTGCGACTTGCGGGTAGCATGCGGGCGTATCGGTCAGCGCAGCGACTTCACGGGCGATACCGGTCAAAGACAGGCAGTCGGCGCGATTGGGCGTGAGTTTCAGCGTCAACAGTCTATCGTCGAGGTCGAGATGGCTGCGGATGTCCTGTCCCACAGGGGCGTCGGCGGGAAGAATCAGCAGGCCGGAGGCATCTTCGGCAATGCCCAGTTCCTTGGCCGAACAAAGCATTCCGGAAGACTCGATGCCGCGGACCTTGGCAATCTTGATCTGGAAGTTGCCGGGCAGGGTGGCGCCGGGCAGGGCGCAGGGAACCTTCAGACCCGTGGCGACATTTGGTGCGCCACAGACAATTTGCTGGGGTTCCTCGCGGCCGATGTTGACGCGGCAGACATTCAGACGGTCGGCATCCGGGTGTTTCTTGACTTCCAGTACCTCGGCGACGATGACGCCGTCGAAGGCCGGAGCGACGGTTTCCTCTTCTTCGACTTCGAGGCCGGCCATGGTCAGGAGATGAGAGAAATCGTTGCCCGATACTGCCGGGTTAACAAAGCTGCGCAACCAGGATTCAGAGAATTTCATGGATGATCCGTATCACCAAAAACGCTTAAACGAATTGACGCAGGAAGCGCAAGTCGCCATCGAAGAAGAGGCGCAGGTCATTGACGCCGTAACGCAGCATGGTCAGGCGATCCGGCCCCATGCCGAAAGCGAAGCCGATGTATTTTTCGGGGTCGATCCCGACATGCCTGAGGACGTTGGGGTGCACCATCCCGCATCCGGCGATTTCGAGCCAGCGTCCTTTCAACGTGCCGCTCATGAAGGCGACGTCGATTTCGGCGGAGGGCTCGGTGAAGGGGAAGAAGGAGGGGCGGAAGCGCACCTGCAGGTCATCGCTTTCAAAGAACCGGCGCAGAAAATCGGCGACGACGCCTTTCAGGTCGGCAAAACTGACGTTCTCGCCAATCCACAAGCCTTCGACCTGATGGAACATCGGGGAGTGGGTGGCGTCGGAGTCGACGCGATATACCCGGCCCGGGGCGATGACGCGGATCTCCGGCATGGTTTCCAGGTGCGCATACTTCGCCACGTGCGCCTGCATGTACCGTACCTGGATCGGACTGGTGTGGGTGCGCAGCAGGATGTCCTCGGCGACCTTGCCGTTCTCGTCGAGCAGGTAGAACGTGTCGTGCATTGATCGCGCCGGGTGATCCTCGGGCGTGTTCAATGCCGTGAAATTCTGGAAGTCGGCTTCGATTTCCGGGCCGTCGGCAACCTCGAAACCGATTGAGCGGAAGAGCGCCTCGACACGCTCCAGTGTCCGTGTTACGGGGTGCAGTCCCCCACGCGTTTCGCCGCGTCCGGGCAGGGTTACGTCCAACGATTCACCGGCCAGACGGGCTTCCAGCGCCTGTTTCCGGATGGCTTCGCGACGTGCATTCAGTGCGGACTCAATGGCTTCCTTGGCGCGATTGATCGCTGCGCCAGCGGACCTTTTTTCGTCGGGGGAAAGCTTGGCCATCCCCTTGAGCAGTTCGGTGATTTGTCCGCTCTTGCCGAGATAGCGAGCCTTGATTTGCTCGAGGGTGTCTGGATCGTCCGTTGCGGCGAATGCGGCAGCGGCGTCTTGGGCGATTTGATCAAGGTTCAGCATGGGATTCAACGCTTTATCAGAAAAAAAAGGAGGCAAGAGCCTCCTTTTTCTTGCTCTCGTACAGTTAAACGCCGAGTTGTGCCTTGGCCTGCGAGGCCAGAGCTGCAAAAGCCGGCTTGTCGAAAACAGCCAGATCTGCCAGAACCTTGCGGTCGACTTCGATCTGGGCCTTCTTCAGGCCGTTCATGAAGGTGCTGTATTTCAGGCCGACTTCACGGGCAGCCGCGTTGATACGGGCGATCCACAAGGCGCGGAACTGACGTTTCCTCTGGCGGCGGTCACGATAGGCGTATTGACCAGCCTTCATCACCGCCTGTTTGGCGATGCGATATACATTCTTGCGGCGACCGCGGTAACCCTTGGCCTGGGCAAGCACTTTCTTGTGGCGCGCGCGCGCCGTTACACCACGTTTTACTCGGGGCATTTATCGTCTCCTTATGCGTAAGGCATCATGGCGTGAACCATGGCCTTGTCGGAGTCATGCACTCCGGTCATGCCGCGCAACTGACGCTTGGCCTTGGTTGTTTTCTTGGTCAGGATGTGGCGTTTGAACGCCTGGCTGCGCTTGATGCGGCCACTCGAACTGACCTTGAAGCGCTTCTTGGCGCCACTCTTGGTCTTCATCTTGGGCATTTAATGCTCCTGTTTATAAACATGGCAGCAGGTGTCTTCCGGCGGAAGCGCTTGTTAACCCGATACCACTTGTGGGTACTGCAACTGCTAAAACTACTTCTTGCGGTTCGGCGCCAGGATCATCACCATCTGGCGGCCTTCCATCTTGGGCATCTGCTCGACCGTCGCGAATTCCTGCAGATCGGTCTTGATGCGTTCGATCTGGCGCATGCCGATTTCCTGGTGGGCCATTTCGCGGCCCCGGAAGCGCAGGGTGACTTTCACCTTGTCTTCTTCCTGCAGGAAGCGCGTCATGTTGCGCAGCTTGATCTGGTAGTCGTTTTCGTCCGTGCCTGGGCGCAGCTTGACTTCCTTGACCTGAACCTGCTTCTGCTTGAGTTTTTGCTCATGCTGACGCTTTTGTTCCTGGTACTTGAATTTGCCGTAATCCATGATTCGGCAAACCGGAGGTTGCGCCAGCGGAGCAATCTCGACCAGATCCACTCCAGCTTCTTCTGCCAAATGAAACGCTTGCCGAGCGCTCATGATCCCGAGTGTTTCTCCCTCGACGCCGATCAAGCGTACTTCCGGGGAATTTATCTCTTCGTTGACCCGATGCGACTTTTGCAGTGCGATGGTTTCGCTCCTTGTTCTGACAAAAATTAAGCCGTGCCACTTCGCGCAGCGACTTCATTTTGAAGCCGCTCGATCAGTGCCTCGACGGTCATCTGTCCGAGGTCCTGACCGCCGCGTGTACGCACGGCAACCAGATTGGCTGCCATTTCCTTATCGCCTACGACGATCTGGTAGGGCAGCTTGTTCAAGCTATGTTCGCGTATTTTATAGGTTATTTTCTCGTTTCGCAAATCGCACTCGGTACGTATGCCTGCTGCGCGTAGTGTTTGCGCAACACTTTCCGTGTATTCGGTTTGCTTTTCGGAAATGTTCAGTACGACGGCCTGCACCGGCGCCAGCCAGAGCGGCAATGCGCCCGACCAGTTTTCAATGAGGATGCCGATGAAACGCTCGAGCGAGCCAAGGATTGCGCGGTGCAGCATGACCGGCGTGTGGCGTGCGTTGTCCTCGCCGACGTACTCGGCGTCAAGCCGCATGGGCATGGAGAAATCGACCTGGATGGTTCCGCATTGCCAGGACCGCCCGATGGCGTCGCGGATGTGGAACTCGATCTTCGGGCCGTAGAAAGCGCCTTCGCCGGGGAGTTCTTCCCATTCCAGGCCGGAGGCCTTGAGGCCTTCGCGCAGGGCCACTTCCGCCTTGTCCCAGACTTCATCGGAGCCGACACGTTTTTCGGGGCGCAATGCCAGTTTGACTGCTATGTCGTGGAAGCCGAAGTCTGCGTAAACCTTTCGAACGAGGGCGTTGAATGCCGTTACTTCGGATTGGATCTGATCTTCGGTACAAAAAATGTGGCCATCGTCCTGGGTAAAGCCGCGCACACGCATGATGCCGTGCAGAGCGCCGGACGGCTCGTTTCGGTGGCAGGAGCCGAATTCGCCGTAGCGCAACGGCAGGTCGCGGTAGCTGCGCAGGCCGGTGTTGAAGACCTGGATGTGGCCCGGACAGTTCATCGGCTTGATCGCGTAGTCGCGCTTCTCCGACTCGGTGGTGAACATGTTGTCCTTGTAGTTCGCCCAATGACCGGATTTTTCCCACAGCGTGCGATCGAGAATTTGCGGGCACTTCACTTCCTGGTAGCCGTTGTCCTGATAGACGCGGCGCATGTATTGCTCGACCTGCTGCCAGACGGTCCACCCCTTGGGGTGCCAGAACACCATGCCAGGCGCTTCGTCCTGCAGGTGGAAAAGATCGAGCTGGCGGCCGAGGCGGCGATGGTCGCGCTTCTCGGCTTCCTCGAGCATGGTCAGGTAGGCTTCCTGTTCTTCCTTCTTGGCCCAGGCTGTGCCGTAGATGCGCTGCAACTGTTCGTTGCGGTGATCGCCGCGCCAATACGCTCCGGCCACTTTCATCAGCTTGAAGACCTTGAGCTTGCCGGTGGATGGGACGTGCGGGCCGCGACAGAGGTCGATAAAGTCACCTTCGCGGTAGAGTGAGACTTCCTGTCCTTCGGGGATGGCGGCGATCAGTTCGGCTTTGTAATGTTCGCCGATCGATTTGAAGAATGCCGTGGCTTCGTCGCGGTTCCAGACTTCACGGCGGACCGGGATGTCCTTCTTCGCCAGTTCGGCCATGCGCTTCTCGATCGCCGCCAGATCTTCCGGCGTGAACGGGCGCTTGAACGCGAAGTCGTAGTAGAAGCCGTTTTCGACGACCGGGCCAATGGTGACCTGGGCTTCCGGGAAAAGCTCCTTCACGGCGTAGGCCAGCAAGTGCGCGGTCGAGTGACGGATGATCTCGACGCCTTCGGGATCTTTGTCGGTGACGATGCCGAGAGCGACATCCCGGTCGATCAAGAATGTCGTGTCGACGAGAGTGCCGTTGACCCGGCCGGCCAAGGCTGCTTTGGCCAGCCCCGTGCCAATGCTTTGTGCGACTTCGGCAACCGTGATCGGTTGGCCAAACTCCCGTTGTGATCCGTCAGGCAGTGTAATGACCGGCATCTTGCAACCCCAGAAATAAAAAAAGCCAGAGACTCGCTCTGGCTTTAAAAATTTGGTAGGCGCGATTGGACTCGAACCAACGACCCCCACCATGTCAAGGTGGTGCTCTAACCAGCTGAGCTACGCGCCTTCTGTGTCGCCGAGCTGCCTGCGACAACGAAGAAGGCCTGCATTATACGTGGGATCGGAGGCAAGTCAACGTTTTGGATGAAAATATGGTGTGCGAGTGCCTCCATGTTGCCGTGGGAGCCAGCGGGTGTGCCTATGGATTATGCCGAGTGCGTACAATTTCGCTGAAGACGGAACCATGTTGGTGCATTTGCACCACGCGTGCTCCTGAATGTGCGGCTGATCCATCCGAGCGCGGCTTCCAGGGCATAGGGCGCGACTGCGCCTATTGTCATGATCGAGAGGAATTCTTCGGCGTCCATGGTTTGCTCCTTTTTGTTGATGCAGACAATGCAAAGCAATTAGAGTGCCATTCCTCCGTTAGGCGATTGTCGGCTGGTCGATCGATCCGTGCGAATCAGTTCCGCATGTGCCTCGGGTGGCAGGTGCCGGCTGATGGGGCAGTGTTTGAAGCCCATCGCAGTCGAGAGGTCAAGCGATGTTGCGGAAGCCTTGCTGGCGCGATATTTGCCACAATGCAGAATTTTTGGATAAGGAAAGGAAGTCGAATATGTCCGGACTCAATGTCACGGTGCTCTGCGGCAGCCTGCAACGGCCTTCACGCACGCTGGCGCTGTGCGAAGCCCTCGTGGCAAAGCTTGGCGAATATAGAACAATAACCCCCCGGGTGTTGGAAATCGCACAATTCGGGCGTGCCTTGGGCGCGTGCCTGCAGCGCAGCGAACTGCCGCCGGAGATCCTGGGACATCTGGCCGCTGTCGAGTCGGCGGACGTGCTGATTGCCGGCAGCCCGGTATACAGCGCGACCTACACCGGGATGTTCAAGCATTTCATCGATTTCATGGGCATGGATGCGCTGGCCGGGACGCCGACCTTGCTTGCAGCGACCGGGGGCAGTTCGTTGCACGGCTTGATGGTCGATCAGCAGATGCGGCCACTGTTGGCCATGAAGCAGGCGTTGACGTTGCCGCTTGGGGTTTATGCCACTGAGGCGGATTTCACCAATTACCGGATCACCAGCCCGGCGCTGGAAAAGAGGATCGCGCTTGCCGTCGAGCTGGCCTTGCCGTTCCTGCCGGGAGGTCGCTGAACACGCTGAAAATAAGACGCCCCGAAGAGCCGTGGCGGCCGCTCGGGGCGTCATTGCGACGGAAAAGCGTCAGTCGAGCACGTGCGAGGCCAGGCCGTCAGCCAGCTTCGGCTCGAACCACGTCGATTTCGGCGGCATCACTTCGCCGGCGTCGGCGACCGACATCAGCTCGGTGAGTTGCGTCGGATGCATGGCGAAGGCGACGGCCATCTCGCCGCTGTTGACGCGCCGTTCCAGTTCCGGTAAACCGCGGATGCCGCCGACGAAGTCGATGCGCGTGTCGCGGCGCAGGTCGGCGATACCCAGAATCGGGCCGAGCAGCTGGTCGGAGAGCACCGATACGTCAAGGCGGCGCACCGGATCGGCAACCGGCACGAGGTCCGGATTGACGGCAAGGTGGTACCAGCGGCCGGCGAGGTACATGCCACACACGCCGGTACGCTCGGGGTGCACGGATTTTTCGGACGGGGTGACCGTGTAACGTTCGCCGACAGCCTTGAGGAATGAATCGACCGAGTGGCCGTTGAGGTCGCGCACCACGCGGTTGTAGTCCAGGATGCGCATCTGGCGGGCCGGGAAGATGACCGCCAGGAAGTATTCGGCCGATTCCGGCTGGCCCTTTCCGCGCCGTGCGGCGGCAACCCGGGACGCGGCGGCGGAGCGATGGTGTCCGTCGGCGATGTAGAGATTGGACATCGCGCCGATTACGGCGCTGATGCGGGCGATCGTCGAGTCGTCGTCGATCAGCCAGACGGTGTGGCGGATGCCGTCGTCGGCGGTGACGTCGGCGATCGGTGTACCGGCAGTAGCCGCGGCGATCAGGTTCTCGGCTTCGTCGCTGTCCGGATGGGCGAGCAGGACCGGGCCGGTCTGCGCGTTGAGCGCCTCGATCTGACGTACACGATCGTCTTCCTTGTCCGGGCGGGTGAATTCGTGCTTGCGGATGCGGTTGGTGTCGTAATCCGCAACGGAGGCTGCAGCGATCAGGCCGGTCTGCACATGCGAACCCATCACAAGACGATAGGCGTAGTAGCAGGGCTTGGCGTCGCGGATCAGGATGCCTTCGTCGATGAGTTTCTTCAGGTTCTGTGCCGATTTGGCATAGACCTCTGGCGCGTAGTGGTCCACATCCTCCGGCAGGTCGATCTCGGCCTTGGAAATGTGCAGGAACGAATACGGCTTGCCGGCGGCGCGCACGCGCGCTTCGTCACTGGACAGCACATCGTAGGGGGGGGCTGCGACAGCAGCAGCATGTTCGGGACGCGGGCGAAGGGCGGTGAAGGGACGGATCAGGGCGGGCATTCGTGTTTCTCCTTGATTGAACAAATTCATTGTTTCCGCGCTGGCAGCACGTTGCGCAGCACATTGGCCGCCTCGCGCAGCATGGACTCGGTTGTATCCCAGTCGACACAGGCGTCGGTGACCGAACAACCGTAGCGCAGCAGCGCCAGGTTCTGTGGTATCGGCTGATTGCCGGCAACGAGGTTGGATTCGATCATGGTCCCGACCAGCGACTGGTTGCCGTAGCGAATCTGGTTGATCACGTCGGACATCACCAGAGGTTGCAGATCCGGGTCCTTGTAGCTGTTGGCATGCGAGCAGTCGACCACGATATTGGCCGGGAGCCTGGCCTTGATCAATGCCTGCTCGGCCATGCGCACGCTGACGGTGTCGTAGTTCGGGCGGCCGTCGCCGCCACGCAGCACCAGATGGCCATAACGATTGCCGCTGGTGCGTACGATCGCGGTTTTCCCTTCCCCGTTGATGCCCAGGAAGCTGTGCGGCCGCGAGGCGGAAAGGATGGCATTGATGGCGATACCCACGTCGCCGTTGGTGCCGTTCTTGAAACCTACCGGAGTGGACAGGCCGGAGGACATCTCCCGGTGCGTCTGCGATTCGGCCGTACGGGCTCCGATGGCTGTCCAGGCCGTCAGGTCGCCGAGATATTGCGGCGAGATCGGGTCAAGCGCTTCGGTACCGGCGGGCAGTCCGAGTTCCGCGACATCGCGCAGGAAGGCGCGTGCCAGTTCCATGCCCTTGACCACGTTGAACGAATCATCCATGTCCGGATCGTTGATGAAACCCTTCCAGCCGGTGGTGGTGCGCGGTTTCTCGAAATAGACGCGCATGACCAGCAGCAACGTGTCGTTCACCTCGTCGGAAAGCTTCTTCAGGCGGCGTGCGTAATCGAGGCCGGCGGCCGGGTCATGGATCGAGCAGGGGCCGACAACGACGAACAGGCGCGGATCCTTGCGATCCAGGATGTTGCGCAGCGCTTCGCGGCCCTGCATGACCGTGCGTGCGGCCTGTTCCGACAACGGCACGCGTGCATGGATTTCCTCGGGCGAGGGCATGGGGTCGAAATCGGTAACGTTGACGTTTTCAATGTCGGGCGTTCCGACGTTGGTCTTGTCGGGATGGTTCATGGTTTAAGTTGCCTCATCAGTTCCTTGACGGCGGCGACACGATCAGCCAGCGTCGGGCAGTTGCGGGTGAGCGAGAGTTTATCCTGTCCGGCCAGCTTGTAGTTCCGGTTCTTCTGGATCAGGTTGATTATGACGATGGGTTCGATGGGCGGCTTTGGTTCGAATTGTACGGTGATCTGCGTCGACGTGGCATCGAGCTTGACGATGCCTAGCGGCTTGCACATCAGGCGCAGGCGGTGGCTTTCGAGCAGTGATTGTGCTTGCGGCGGTAGTTCGCCAAAACGGTCGACGAGTTCCTCGTGCATGGCGGTGATGTCATCGAGCGCATCGCAGTTGGCCAGCCGCTTGTATAGCGTCAGGCGCTCATGCACGTCCGGAGCGTAGTCGTCGGGCAACAGCGCCGGGGTGTGCAGGTTGATCTCGGTGGCAATACCGAGCGGCTGCAGCAGGTCGGGTTCCTTGCCTTGTTTCAGGGCGGATACGGCGCGATTGAGCATTTCGGTGTACAGGTTGAAGCCAATTTCCTGCATTTCGCCGGACTGGTTTTCGCCGAGCACTTCGCCGGCGCCACGGATTTCCAAGTCGTGCATGGCGAGGTAAAAACCGGCGCCGAGTTCGTCCATCATCTGGATCGCTTCCAGCCGCTGTTTTGCCTGCTTGGTCAATCCAGCGGTGCCGTCTGCTTCGCCGTGCGTCAGCAGGTAGGCGTAAGCCTGGTGGTGCGAACGCCCGACGCGGCCCCGCAACTGGTGCAACTGGGCAAGTCCGAACTTGTCGGCGCGATTGATGATGATGGTATTGGCGTGCGGATTGTCGATACCCGTTTCGATGATCGTGGTGCACAGCAGCATGTTGGCGCGTTGCTGGGTGAAGTCGCGCATCACGCGCTCCAGTTCGCGTTCGTTCATCTGCCCGTGGCCGACGACGATGCGCGCCTCGGGCAGCAGCTTCGCGAGTTTCTCGCGCATGTTCTCGATCGTTTCGACCTCGTTGTGCAGGAAGTACACCTGGCCGCCACGCTTGAATTCGCGCAGCAGGGCCTCGCGGATGATGCCGTCGGAGAAGCGCGAAACGAAGGTCTTGATCGCCAGCCGCTTCTGCGGCGCGGTGGCAATCACCGAGAAATCGCGCAAGCCTTCGAGCGACATGCCGAGCGTGCGCGGGATCGGCGTGGCGGTCAGCGTCAGCACGTCGACCTCGGCGCGCAGGGCTTTCAGCGCTTCCTTCTGGCGTACGCCGAAGCGGTGTTCCTCGTCGATGATGACCAGGCCGAGTCGGGTGAATTGGACATCCTTCTGCAGCAGCTTGTGCGTGCCGATGACGATGTCGATCTTGCCTTCGGCCAGTTCCTTCAAGGCTTGCGTCGATTCCTTGGCAGTCTTGAAACGCGACAGTTCGGCGATCTTTACCGGCCAGTCGGCAAAACGGTCGCTGAACGTCTGGAAATGCTGTTCGCAGAGCAGGGTGGTCGGGCAGAGAACGGCCACCTGCTTGCCGCCCGCCACGGCGCAGAAGGCAGCGCGCAGCGCAACCTCAGTCTTGCCGAAACCGACGTCGCCGCAGACCAGGCGGTCCATCGGCTTGCCGGACTTCATGTCCTCGATCACCGCCTCGATCGCGGCGGCCTGGTCGGGAGTTTCCTCGAAACCGAAGCCGTCGGCGAAGGCCTCGTAGTCGTGTACGGTGAATTCAAAGGCGTGGCCTTGGCGCGCGGCGCGGCGGGCGTAGAGCGCCAACAGTTCGGCAGCGGTGTCGCGCGCTTGCAGTGCCGCCTTGCGCTTGGCTTTCTCCCATTGTTGCGACCCGAGCGTGTGCAACGGCGCGGCATCAGGATCGGCGCCCGAATAACGCGAGATGACGTGCAGTTGCGACACCGGCACGTAGAGCGTGGCGTCGTTGGCGTAATGCAGTTCGAGGAACTCCATGTCGCCTTCGCCAAGATCCATATGGATCAGGCCCTGGTAGCGGGCGATGCCATGCTGCTCGTGGACGACCGGGTCGCCGACCTTGAGTTCGGTCAAGTCGCGCAGCCAGTTGTCGAGCGAGGCCTTCCTCTGCGCGGCGTGGCGCGTGCGCCGAGTTGGGCTGCCGGCGTAGAGTTCCGCTTCGGTGATGAAAGCCACTCCGTCGAGCAGGAATCCTTCGTGCAGCGGCGCGATGCCGAGTGCGAGCTTGCTGTCGCCCGCCAGGAAGCCCGCGAAGTCGACACCAGCGTCGGGCTTCAGTCCGTATTCGACAAACAGGCCAGACAGCGTTTCGCGGCGGCCAGCGCTCTCTGCGAGCAGCAGCACTCGGCCGGGAAAGCCGCCGATGAAAGTCTTCAACTTGGCCAGCGGATCGTCGGCGCGCCGGTCGACGGCGACAGGCGGCACGGCCGCCGTCGGCCCGCCGCTGCCTTTGGCGAGCAGCAGGCGCGTATACGGTTTGGCAGCTGTGAAGAAAGCTTCTTCGTTCAGGAACAACTCGTTTGGTGCCAGCAGCGGCCGGCTCTTTTCGCCGCAAAGCATCTCGAAGCGCGATTGCGCGTCGCGCCAGAATTCGCGCAATGCCGCGGGCACATCGTTGTGCAGGCAGAGCGTGGCGTCTTTCGGCAGGTAATCGAACAGCGTCGCCGTCTCGTCAAAGAACAACGGCAGCCAGTATTCAATGCCGGCCGAAGGGATGCCGCTGGAGACATCTTTGTATATTCCAGACTTGGCGGGATCGCCTTCAAACACCTCGCGGAAGCGCTGCCGGAAACGCGCGCGTCCCTTGTCGTCGAGCGGGAATTCGCGGGCCGGCAATAAGCGTACTTCCGCAACCGGGTAGAGCGTGCGCTGGGTGTCGACGTCGAAAGTCTTGATGCTCTCGATCTCGTCGTCGAACAGATCGATGCGGTAGGGCAGCGGTGATCCCATCGGGAACAGGTCGATCAGCCCCCCGCGTATCGAATACTCGCCAGGCGATACCACGTTGGACACATGCGTGTAACCGGCCAGGGTGAGCTGTGCGCGGAACGTATCGGTGTCGAGCGTTTCCCCTTTTTTCAGAAAGAAGGTGTAAGCCGCAAGGTACGACGGAGGAGCAAAACGGTAGGCAGCGGTCGACGCCGGCACCAGGAGCACGTCGCACTCCCCGCGCATGACGCCGTAGAGCGTGGCCAGCCGTTCCGACACGAGGTCATGGTGCGGCGAGAAACTGTCGTAGGGCAGCGTCTCCCAGTCGGGAAGCAGACGGACCTTCAGTTCAGCAGCAAACCACGGGATTTCGTCGAGCAGGCGTTGGGCGTCGGTGGCGCTGGCGGTGAAGACGGCGATCAGGCCGTTGCGTTCACTTGCCAATGTTGCCAGCGTCAGAGCGTCTGCAGAGCCACAGAAAGCCGGCAAGACGTTACGCTCACCGCTTACTACCCGCGGGACTTTCATGGGGAGTGATGCGTGAGCTTGGTCCGGCGTTTGCGCATTGATGACTTCGGTTTGTCTTGACACGGCTTGCAGGGCGGGGGTAGCGGAAAGCCGATCATTATAGTCTTCCCCCTTGGCCGCGCGGGCCGGAACAGGACTACTGGGGCTTTCGGGGGAGGCTGGCCGGCATCGTGGTGAGCCGAGAATAGCAAGCAAGAGTCGCTTTTGTTGCGCAAAGCATGAAGAACAGTGGCTTCATCGTTTACCCGACGGTATTGCCGAAGTTCTCGTTAAACCATCGAGTCGCTTCGTGCAGACAAATCACGAGTCCGGCCGACACCGCGTAGTCGACGCCGATCTCCGGAATTACCTTGAGTTCCTTGCGGCAGGAAACTTCCTGAAGCGCGCGGCGGTTGCTGGCGATGTGCTGGGTGTCGGTTTCTTCGGCCAGCAGGAGCAGTGGCGATTCGAGCGAGCGCAGGTAAAGCACTCCGGCGAGGTCGATCAGGCCGCCGCGGCAGACGATAGCGGCAATGTCGTGGTCGCGCAGGGCGGCAACGCGAATCACAACCGGCGACGTGGCGTTGGTGGCGAACAGGCCCACCGGTTGTTCCCTCAGTTCCCCCATGGCTACGCGGTTCTTGAGCATGCCGAGGAAATCGATCAGTCGTTTGGCCAGCAACGGGACGTTGTTATGCACGTCGGGAAAGTGTTCTTCCTGATGCGCCAGCAGGTCGACGCTCAAGGTTGACAGGCCGGCCCGCCGGAATTGCCCGGCCAGCAGTTTGTCCTTGTGATCGAGCGCCATGGCGGCGTGTGCCAGCACTACGATCCCCGGCGAGTCGGGAAGCAGGGCGAGTTCACCGTACAACAGGCCGTGCTCGGAGGGGATCGAAACCGGGATGCCGATGCCGTCGGGGGTGAAGTCGATCATGGGGTTATCTTCGCGCGAGCCTGACCGGGATGCGGTGGGACCCGAAAGGCTTGCCGAATCTTCCGTAGTGCCCAGGGATACGGGTGTGGCAGTGCGGGCAGCAGCCGTCGTCGGGGAGGTCGTAGTGGCGGATCGCGAACCAGTCGCGCACGATCAGCGCGGCATGGCATTCGGGACAGAACGTCGTGTCGCCTTCCGTGTCGTGGACGTTGCCGGTATAGACATAATGCAACCCGGCGTTCATGGCGATGTTGCGCGCAACGGTCAGGGTCGACGGAGGCGTTGGCGGCAGATCGTCCATCTTCCAGTCAGGGTGAAAGGCGGAGAAGTGCAGCGGTACGTCGGGTCCCAGTTCACGCTCCACCCATTCGGACAGCGCCTTGATCTCGGTCGGCGAATCGTTGTGTCCCGGGATCAGCAGCGTGGTGATTTCCAGCCAGCAGTCGGTTTCATGGTGAATGTAGACCAGCGTATCGAGTACCGGCTGCAGATGCCCGCCGCACAGCTTGACGTAGAACTCGTCGGTAAAGGCCTTGAGGTCGACGTTGGCGGCGTCCATCACGGCATAGAATTCCTTCGCCGGTTCGGGATAGATGTAGCCGGCCGTTACGGCGACTGTCTTGACCCCTCTCTGGTGGCAGGCTTCGGCCGTGTCGATCGCGTATTCGGCAAATACCACCGGGTCGTTGTAGGTAAACGCCACGGACTGTGCGCCATAGGCCAGCGCGGCGGCGGCGATGCCTTCCGGACTGGCGGAGTCCATCAACCGATCCATGTCCTTGGACTTGGAGATGTCCCAGTTCTGGCAGAACTTGCAGGCAAGATTGCAGCCGGCGGTGCCGAACGACAGGATCGACGAGCCGGGATAGAAGTGGTTCAGCGGCTTTTTCTCGATCGGGTCGATGCAGAAGCCGGAGGATCGGCCGTAGGTAGTCAGGACCATCCTGCCGCCGATATTCTGGCGCACAAAGCACGCGCCGCGCTGCCCGTCATGCAGCTTGCAGTCACGCGGGCAAAGATCGCACTGGATGCGTGGCAACTTGCCTTCCTCGACGGGAAGTGCATGCCACCAGCGCGCCGGATGGGTCGATTCAGGCGTTTTCAGGTTCATGCCTCCTTCCATTTTTGCACGCCGTAGCGTGCTAGCGTCACCGCGGGACTCCAGAAGTCGGCTGGCAGGCCGGCCTTGAGCTTCAGGTGTTCCAGGAAAAGCCGGGGGGTCGCCAGGGATTCCCAGACTTGCGGCAGGAAGGTGGCGCGGTGGTGGCCGCAGTTCAGGATAAGCCCATCGACGCCCGGGCAGAGTTGGCCGAGGGCATCAGCTTCGTCGGAAAAACGCATCGGCTCCGGCGTATCGAGCAACGAGACTTCGACCCGCGTCTGTTCCAGTTCGGCGCGCCTCAATGGGGGAAAACGGGGATCGCCGAATGCGGCGGCAAGGGCATTCTCGGCGACATCGGTGGCCAGCGGGCGGTGCGCTTCGAGGCTGCCGATGCAGCCTCGCAACTGGCCTTTCTGCGTCAGGGTGACAAAGGTGGCGGCGAGCTTCGCCAAGTCCGGATGCGGCGTGACCGTACGGGCCTTCATGCCGAATTCCTTTTCAATGGCATTGCGGGCAATCGTCAGCAAGGCATGGCCGAGCGGATCAATGGACATGGTGGTGGGCTCCCTGGCTAGCTTCAAAAAATGCGAATGCTCCGTATCCGACCACGCGCGATCGATCGCCCGCCGTGTCGCCGGAATTGCGCAGATCGAGTTGGCGCGATTGCAATCCGCGCTGACGGGCCGCCAGCAGCAAACCATTGACGGGCGTGGCGCCGCACGCTTGATAGTGGTTGATTGTCGGGTTGAGTGCAAGAATCTGGCGGGCCGTTTTCGCGTCGATCTGCCGCGCATCCTCGTAGGGGAGGTAGTGGGACAGGTCCGAACTGACAACGATCAGGGTTTCATCGTCGCCCCAAAGGCGCACGAGTACTTCCGCGACGGCTTCCGGCGATGTGTCCCCGACCGCCAGGGGAACCAGGGAAAAATCCCCGAGCACCATCTGCAGGAAGGGAATTTCCACTTCCAGCGAATGTTCGTGGGCGTGGGCCGGGTCGCTGACCACGACCTGCGGCATGTCGCTGATCGAATCGGCAGCCTTCCGGTCGACGGGAACCGCGCCGAGCGGTGTGGCGAAGGCGTCACTGGTCGGCAGGGCCAATCCGCGCACCGCCACGCGATGCGTCGGGCCGAGCAGCACGACGCGGTGGATCGTGTTGCGCAGGCCGGCCAATGTAGCGAAGGCGCGCGCGGCAATCGGACCGGAATAGATGTAGCCGGCGTGCGGGGCGATGATGGCCTTGGGCGCAGTGTCGATCCAGCCCGGAATTTCGACGAGCATGGCGGAAACATCGCGGCCAAGTTCGCTCGGCGAATCCGGATAGAACATTCCGGCGACGGCAGCGGGGCGGAGATTGATGCTCATGGCGGGACTCCTTTCAATTCACTATATGAGAGCGAACCGGTAGTCGCAAGGCAAGGCTGAACCAGGCCGTTTCGGCTAAAATCGCCGGATGTCCCGTCATTACGCCCTTGTTCCCGCCGCCGGAAACGGTGCCCGCTTCGGATCGGAGGTTCCTAAGCAGTATCTGGATCTGGCCGGCCGGCCGATGATTTATCACTCGCTGGCGGCCCTGTGTCTGTGCAACCACATCGAGACGGTGTGGGTCATCCTGTCGCCGGGCGATGAATGGTGGAATGGGTACGACTGGTCGGATTTGGGGCCGAAACTTCACGTTCTGTTTTGCGGCGGCGCGACGCGCGCGCAAAGCGTTGCCAACGGTCTGCGGGCCGTTGCCGACATCGTGTCGGATGATGACTGGATGCTGGTGCACGATGCGGCGCGTCCGTGCCTTTCGCAAGCCATGCTGCATGCACTTTGCGAAGAACTGCGGGACGATCCGGTGGGTGGCCTGCTCGCCGTGCCGGTTGCCGACACGCTGAAGCGCGCCGATGCTGCCGGTCGGGTCGTGGCCACGGAATCGCGGGAAGGATTGTGGCAGGCGCAGACGCCGCAGATGTTCCGCTACGGGTTGCTGTGCAAGTCGCTTGCGGGCAATTTCAACGTTACCGATGAGGCGAGCGCGATCGAGGCGGCTGGTTATCAGCCACGGCTGGTCAAGGCCGATGCCACCAATTTCAAGGTGACGTTTCCCGGTGATCTGCGTCTGGCCGAACTGGTATTGCAGGGAAGAAAATCATGATACGTGTCGGACAAGGCTGCGACATCCATGCGCTGGTTCCGGGGCGCAGGCTGATCATCGGCGGAGTGGAGATTCCCCATGAACTCGGCCTGCTCGGGCATTCGGACGCGGATGTGCTGCTGCACGCCATCATCGATGCTTTGCTGGGGGCTGCCGGGATGGGGGACATCGGCCGGCTGTTTCCGGATACCGACGAGCGCTACCGCGGTGCCGACAGCAGGGAATTGTTGCGGATCGTGCGCGATCGCCTGGCGCAGGCCGGTTGGCGCATCGTCAACGTCGATTCGACGATCAATGCGCAGCGCCCGAAAATGGCGCCGCATATCCCGCGCATGGTGGCAGCCATCGCGCAAGACCTGGGAATTCTTCCCGAGTGTGTCAACGTCAAGGCCAAGACAGCGGAAAAATTGGGCTTCGTGGGCAGGGAAGAAGGTATCTCGACCGATGCGATTGCTCTGATTGAACGAGACGATGGCTGACCAGTTTTTTGAATTGGTCAGGCCATTTATCCAATTGCCAGTAAAATCATTAAGATAGCAGTCGCTTTCGGCGAAAAACGCCCGGCAATCTGCTATACTTATCGGTTCAAAAGAAATAGAAAGTGTTGGCGCGGCAGGCAAGCAAGGAATTAGCAAGAACAAATTGCCTGGACGAGCCGTTTTTTGTTTTTAGTCCGTTGATTGGGGTAGATATGTCGAATAAGTTCGTTTATGTGTTCGGTCCCTCGAGGACCGATGGCGCCGCGGATATGAAGAATGTCCTGGGCGGCAAGGGGGCCAACCTCGCCGAGATGTGCCGTCTGGGCATTTCCGTTCCCCCCGGCCTGACCATCAGTGCCGAAGTCTGCACCATCTATACCGAACAGGGCGCAGATGCCGTGCGCAAGCAAATCGAGGCCGACGTGCTGCAGGGCGTCAAGTTCATCGAGAACGAGATGGGCAAGAAATTCGGCGACGCCGCCGATCCCTTGCTGGTTTCCGTGCGTTCCGGCTCGCGTGCATCCATGCCCGGCATGATGGACACCATCCTCAACCTCGGCCTCAACGAGGAAGCTGTCAAGGGCTTGGCTGCCAAGTCGGGCAACAAGCGTTTTGCCTGGGACTCCTACCGCCGCTTCATCCAGATGTACGGCGACGTGGTCATGGGCCTGAAACCCGAGTCCAAGGAAGACCACGATCCGTTCGAAGTGATCATCGACGAGATCAAGGAAAAGAAGGGTGTCGAACTGGATACGCAACTGTCCGTTGACGACCTCAAGCACATGGTTGCCGAGTTCAAGGCACTGATCCGTACCCGCCTCGGCCGCGAGTTCCCGAACGATCCCTGGGAGCAGTTGTGGGGCTCGATCATGGCCGTGTTCGAGAGCTGGAACAACGATCGCGCCAAGCTCTACCGCAAGATGCACGACATTCCCGATTCCTGGGGTACGGCCGTCAATGTCCAGTCGATGGTGTTCGGCAACCTGGGCGATAGCAGTGGTACCGGCGTGGCCTTCACCCGTGACGCCGCGTCCGGCGAAGACATCTTCAACGGCGAGTTCCTGGTCAACGCCCAGGGCGAAGACGTGGTTGCCGGCATCCGCACGCCGCAACAGATCACGCTCGAAGGTTCGCGCCGCTGGGCCGAACTGGCCCAGGTCAGCGAGGAAGATCGCCGCACCAAGTTCCCGTCGATGGAAGAACTGATGCCGGAGATCTACCAGCAGCTGCTGAAGACGGAAACCGCGCTGGAAAACCATTACAAGGACATGCAGGACATCGAGTTCACCATCCAGGAAGGCAAGCTGTGGATGCTGCAGACGCGTTCGGCGAAGCGCACCGGCGCCGCGCTGGTCCGCACCTCCATGGAAATGCTGGCGCAAGGAATGATCGACGAGAAGACTGCCCTGCTGCGCGTCTCCCCGGACCGACTGAACGAACTGCTGCACCCGGTGTTCGATCGCGCCGCGCTGAAGAGCGCGCGCGCCATCGCCAATGGCCTGCCGGCTTCTCCCGGCGCCTCGACCGGCCAGACCGTGTTCTTCGCCGATGAAGCCGAGGAGTGGGTGGCGAAGGGCAAGGACGTCATCCTCGTCCGTCAGGAAACCTCCCCGGAAGACCTGCGCGGCATGGCTGTCGCCAAGGGCATCCTGACCGCCCGCGGCGGAATGACCTCGCACGCCGCCGTGGTGGCGCGCGGCATGGGCAAGTGCTGCGTTTCGGGCGCCGGCGCCATCCGCGTCGATCCGCGGGCCCGCACCATGACGGTCGATGGCAAGGTCTTCAACGAAGGTGACTGGATCTCCCTCGACGGCTCGACCGGCCAGGTCTACGAAGGCAAGGTTTCGACCATGGATCCGGACATGTCCGGAGACTTCGGCAAGCTGATGGATCTCGCCGAGCGCTACAAGACGCTGGCTGTCCGCGCCAACGCCGATACGCCGACCGATGCGCGCGTGGCACGCAATTTTGGTGCCGTGGGTATCGGCCTGTGCCGTACCGAGCACATGTTCTTCGAAGGCGACCGCATCAAGGCCGTGCGTGAAATGATCCTGGCCAAGGATGAAGCGGGCCGCCGCCATGCGCTGGCCAAACTGCTGCCGATGCAGCGTGGCGACTTCGAAGGCATCTTCAAGGCCATGGACGGCCTGCCCGTGACCATCCGCCTGCTCGACCCGCCGCTGCACGAGTTCCTGCCGCACGATGAAGCGAACCAGCGTGAAATGGCCGCCGAGATGGGCGTGGCGTACGAGGAAATCAAGCATCGCGTTGACGACCTGCACGAAGCCAATCCGATGATGGGCCACCGCGGCTGCCGCCTCGGCATCACCTATCCGGAAATCACCGAGATGCAGTCGCGCGCCATCATCGAAGCGGCGCTCAATGTCAAGGCTCAGGGAGTCTCGCCGAAGGTCGAAATCATGGTTCCGCTGGTTGGCGGCGAGCGTGAATTCATCTCGCAGGCCAAGGTAATCCGCGCCACGGCCGAAGCTGTGTTCGCCGAGCGCAACGCCACCATCGAATTCATGGTCGGCACCATGATCGAAACGCCGCGTGGCGCGTTGATGGCGGATACCATCGGTGCGCAGGCCGAGTTCTTCTCGTTCGGTACCAACGACTTGACCCAGATGACGCTTGGTTTCTCGCGTGACGACATCGGCAAGTTCCTGCCGCACTACCTGCAGGCTGGCATCTATGAGCAGGATCCGTTCCAGTCGATCGATCAGCAGGGCGTCGGTCAGCTGGTCAAGGCCGCCGTCGAGAAGGGCCGTTCGGCGCGTCCGAAGATCAAGCTCGGTGTCTGTGGCGAACACGGTGGCGATCCGGCTTCGATCGACTTCTTCCATCGCGTTGGTCTCGACTACGTGAGCTGCTCGCCGTTCCGCGCGCCGATCGCTCGCCTGGCGGCTGCTCAGGCGGCCATCCAGAACGCCAAGTAAGCGAAGCTTCAGTCAGGACGAA
>JARKPC010000042.1 GCA_029975435.1 Propionivibrio sp.
AACACGTTGCCTGCGCGGAGTTCTTGTGCGGTTTTCATAGGAGAGATTGGTTCCGGAGGTGTCGAGTGAAAAATTTAGCCGCGCATTATAACTTGGATCGGCAAAATTGCACCAGGCAACTGCACAAATCCTGCTGTTTTATCAGTTTTTTTTGCCATGAGCAGGCGTGACGCCGCAGTTGCGGAAGAATATCCAACCACTGCTCCCAAAGCGCCTGGGTGATCCGGCCCTCACCGTTCCACGCCAGGAAAAAGGTTCTCGCGGTTTCCGCTTCCGTTTCGCTCAGGCCGCCGCAATAGAGATCAAGAAAGGCCGCCAGCTTGACGTGGTGGGTTTTTCCTTCCTGCGGGTAGATTTGCCAGAGCATCGGTTTGGCGGCCCATTGAGCCCGAACGAACGAATCTTCACCACGCACGAAGTTGAGGTCGCACAGCCACAGCAGCTTGTCGTAGTCCGTTTGCGGGACGAATGGAATGAGGTGCAGTTCCAGTTGCCCTTTCTCCACTACGTCACCGACTTGCAACGGGCGTCCGGCAAAGCGCTCAAGCATGGCGTGATGCCGCGTTGATGGCGCCAGGCAGCAGACTGGCCGGCGTCCCTGGCTCCATGCGTCCAGCAAGTCAACAAGGGCGGGGTTCTCGTAGCTGAATAACGACACCAACAGGCTATCGGAACGCTCCGGCCGTACTCCCAGTTCATCGAGGAACTGACTTTGTGCGGCACTGGATGTGGCGAACGCTTGCCGACGCAATTCCAGATCGTTCTCCCGCAACAGACCTCCGGTTTTCTCCGAAAAGCCGGGGAAAAAGAAATACTTGGTCAATGGCAGCCGCGGATGCGGGGAGGGAAGGGCGTGACATCCGGAAACCCAGGCTTCGGCACTCAGATAATCGAGGTTGATCCAGACCGGCCGCGGATGGCGTTCGGCCATGGTTGCCTCGAACGGCTCCGGGATTCGGCAGGCAAAGGCTTCAATGACGATATCGCCGGGACTTGCACCGGATACATCTCCCTCCCAATGGCGAATCTCGACCCCCAGAACACGTTGCAGCGGTTGATCCGGTTTGATTTCCGGGCAAAGGTGGCGAAAAACCGCCAGATCGTCGACCCATAGGCAGACCGAAAAGCCGTGCTCGCCGACTAGTTGCCGTGCCAGTCGCCAGCACACGCCGATGTCGCCGAAGTTGTCGACGACATTGCAGAAGATGTCCCAGCGAAGCGGTGTGGTCGTGACGGGCATGGCAGAACTGACGTGGTACCATCAAGCGCGACATCGTACCGCCTCTCGCCCATGGACGAAACCTTCGATCCGAAAACCCTGCTGGCTACCCTGACCGATCTTCCTGGGGTTTATCGCATGCTGGATGCGCAAGGGAAGGTGCTCTACGTAGGCAAGGCCAAGAACCTGAAGAAGCGTGTTGCTTCGTATTTCCGCGAGAATCACCCCAGTCCGCGCATTGCGCTGATGGTGTCGCAGATCGCCCGGGTCGAAACCACGGTCACCCGCTCGGAGGCCGAGGCGCTGCTGTTGGAAAACAACCTGATCAAGAGCCTTTCGCCGCGCTACAACATTCTGTTCCGCGACGACAAGTCCTACCCGTACATCGTCATTACGCGCGATCCGTTCCCGAGGCTGGGCTTCTATCGTGGGACAACGGATCGCAAATCCGACTACTTCGGCCCGTATCCGTCTTCGACAGCGGTGCGCGAGAGCGTCAATCTGCTGCAACGCATGTTTCGCCTGCGTACCTGCGAGAACTCCGTGTTCAACAACCGATCCCGCCCGTGTCTGCTGTACCAGATCAAACGCTGTTCCGGGCCGTGCGTCGATCTGGTTTCTGAGGAATCCTACGCGCAGGATGTGCAGATGGCGTCGATGTTCCTGCAGGGGCGCCAGCAGGAGGTCATCGGTCGCCTCAGTGAAGCCATGGACAAGGCAGCGGCCGATCTGGCCTTCGAGCAGGCCGCGGTCTATCGGGACCAGATCCAGTCGCTGCGCCGCGTACAGGACAAGCAGTACGTCGAGAGCAGTCGCGGCGAAGACGTGGATGTCGTGATCGTTGTCGAAGAGGGAGGGATGCTCTGCGTCAACCTGGCCATGGTTCGCGGCGGACGTCATCTGGGCGACAAGCCGCAGTTTCCGAGCAATGCCGGCGACAGCACCCCGGCCGAAGTCCTCGCGGCCTTTCTGTGCCAGCACTATCTGGCGCATCCGATTCCTGCGCAGATTCTTGTCAATTGTCCGCTGAACGATGCTGAAGCCTCGGAAACCCTCGGCGCCCTGGCCAACCGTCCGGTTCCGGTGAGCGAGCCGCGGCGGACCATGCACAGGGTCTGGGTCGAAATGGCCGAGCAGAATGCCCGTCTGGCCATTGTGGCGCGGCGCAGTCAGTTTGCTCGTCAGGAATCCCGGCTGGAAGCCTTGCAGGAACTCCTGAAACTGGAAACGGACGAGGCGCAGGAAATCCGCATCGAGTGCTTCGACATCAGCCATACGCAGGGCGAATCGACCGTCGCCTCGTGCGTCGTGTATCAGGGCAACGGAATGCGCAAGTCCGAATATCGGCGTTTCAATATCAAGGATGTGCAAGCCGGTGACGACTACGCGGCCATGCGCCAGGCCGTGTTTCGGCGCTATGAGAAGGTGAGCAACGGTGAGAGCCTGGCTCCGGCCTTGATTCTTATCGATGGCGGCAAAGGGCAGGTCGGCGCGGCGGCTTCTGCTCTCGAGGAACTTGGCTTGTCACACCTGCCAATGCTCGGCGTGGCCAAGGGCGAGGCACGCAAGCCCGGGCTTGAAACTTTTATCTTCCCGGATGAGTGCGAACCGGTACAATTG
>JARKPC010000067.1 GCA_029975435.1 Propionivibrio sp.
TAGGGAGACGCTGATTTATTCCGATTTCCGGAACGACGATAGCGTTGGGATGAGAAAATGCTGAAAGCGTGACAGCGGGTAGGCGAGATGACAAAGCAAGCGAGCTTTTCTGAACTGGAATATGCGGCGAAGAAGAAGCAGACGCGGCGGGACCGGTTTCTAGCGGAGATAGAAGCGATCACCCCGTGGGCGGAACTGGAGCGGACGATCACGCCGTTCTACCCGAGTTCGGGAGGTCGTGGTCGCCCGCCCATTGGGCTGACCCGGATGCTGCGCATGTACGTAGCGCAGCAGTGCTTCGGGCTCTCGGACGAAGGCGTCGAAGATGCCCTGTACGACAGCCAGGCCATTCGGCGCTTTGTCGGGATCGACCTGGCGCGGGAAGCGGCACCGGATGCTACGACCTTGCTCAAATTCCGCCGTCTGCTGGAAGCGCACCAACTGACCGAATCCATCTTCAATACCATCAACGCGCATCTGGCCGAGAAAGGTCTGTTGCTGCGGGAAGGCACGATAGTCGATGCCACCCTGATCGCCGCGCCACCCTCGACCAAGAACCGGGAAGGGAAACGGGATGAAGAGATGCACCAGGCGAAGAAAGGCAGTCAATGGCATTTCGGGATGAAGGCGCACATCGGCGTCGATGCCAAGTCCGGATTGGTGCATACGATCATTGGCACCGCCGCCAACGTGAGCGACATCACTCAGGCCCAGGCGCTCCTGCATGGTGACGAAACCGATGCCTTTGGTGATGCCGCCTACCAAGGTATCGAGAAGCGGGCAGAGAGTCAGGAAGTCCCGGTGACCTGGCATGTGGCGATGCGTCCGGGCAAGCGCAAGGCCCTGCCGGGGACGTCGCTGGGAGATCTGCTTGAACGGATCGAACACGCCAAAGCCAGTATCCGTGCCAAGGTCGAACATCCGTTCCATGTGGTGAAGAACCTCTTCCGTCATCGCAAGACGCGCTACCGTGGTTTGGCCAAGAACACGGCTCAGCTCTTCTCGCTGTTTGGCTTTGCCAATCTGGTGCTGGCACGTCGTTGGCTACTCGAGGCCAACACCCAAGGTGCGTCCTGAAAACGGAAAATGAACAAAATGCCACGAGAATCCCCGTACCGGACCACAAAAATCAGCCCACTTCCCGGTCAAATCACCTTCACCTGCTTCATTCTCCAGGGCTCGGTGAATTGTTCAGCGTTTCCTTAGCGGTTATTCTTTCGGCATCGACGCGACCGTTCCAGCGTTTTCCTTCGTGACACAAGCCCATCCATGTCGATCCTGAAACAACTACCGGCACTGATCGCCGGCATTCTTCTCGCGTCTACCCTGGCTCTCTCGGCCGAAGAAAACCAGGCAAGCATTGCCGCGGCCGAAGCACTGCTATCCCTGCCACAAACCCAGCCGCCGGAAGGCGGTTGGGCACACGAGGCGCCTCCCGGCTTCAACGCCGATGAAAGCGATCAGGAAGCGAGCTTGATCGAGTGGCTGAAAGAACAAAAAAGCCAGGGGGCCGATCTGAATATCGTGCGACATGGCGGCACGCTGCTCCATCACGCCATTCGTGCCGGCCTGGTCGATACCGCTTTCTGGCTGATGAAAAACGGGGCGGACCCACTCAAGGAAGCCGAGCACGATTCGCTTGAACTGGCGCTCGTCCATCGCCAGGACGCCATCTTCAAGCGCCTGATCAAATACCCCGGAATGCTCGATGGCCGTCGCCAGGGGATTTATCAGGTCTGGAATGTCGCGGCATCCAACCGTGCCGAAGGCTGGATCGACCAACTGATTGAAGCCCATGTCCCGGTGCCGCTGGGCAAAAACCGCCAGGCGCTGCTGAACGATGCCCTGCGAACCGGCGACATGCGCCTGATCCATGCCTTGACCGCGCCGGACCCCGACCGCATCTTGCGCTCG
>JARKPC010000095.1 GCA_029975435.1 Propionivibrio sp.
CGAAGTACACATGTCGAACATCCACGCGCGGGAAGCCTTCCGCCACCATTCGTGCTTCGCCGAGATCGTCAAGGGCCAGATCTGCGGCATCGGCGTTGATGCGTACCTGATGGCCTTGCGCGCGGCTGTCTCCGACGTGCAATCGTCGAAGAAGTAAGGAGAACGGACGTGGCAGCCCGATGACTTCGCCGACGAAACACGGGCTGCTCGATCATCACCTGGCCGGGCGAGGCATTCTAATGGCCCTGCTCGCCACCGTCGCCTATGCCACGGTCGATACCCTGTCGAAGTACCAGGCGCGCGAATATCCGGTCGGGATGATTGTATGGGCGCGCTACGCGGTGCCGCTGGTGCTGCTGCTCGCCGTTTTCCTGCCGCGACGCGGCACGGCGATGTTGCGTACCGCGTTTCCGGCAATCCAGCTGGTGCGCGGTGTCTTGTTGACTGGCGGTACCGTCTTTATCGTTTTAGCCTATCGCGTCATGCCGATCGCCGAGGCACAGGCGATCAGCTTCATCCATCCGGTGCTGCTGACTATATTGGCGGTGATTTTCCTGCGCGAAAGGGTTTCTCCGCTCGGCTGGGCGGCCGTTCTGCTTGGATTTTCCGGTGTTCTGATCATCGTTCGCCCGGGGGGCGGGCTGTTTACGCCGGCGGCCATTCTGCCGCTGGGATTGGCGCTCTGCTTTTCGTCCTACCAGATTTTTACCCGACGCATTGCCGGCAAGGAGGATTCGCTCAATTCACTGTTCTGCGTGCTCCTCGTGGGCACCGTGGCGATGAGCGCGGCGCTGCCCCTGTCGTGGGTCGATCCGACGCCTAAAGGATTGTTCTTCTTCGCCCTGATCGGGGTAACGTCCGGGATCGGGCATTTTTCCACGATCAAGGCGCTGGAATTCGCTCCGGCGTCGCTGCTGGCGCCTTTTGCGTATATCCAGCTCCTGTGGGTCAGCATTCTCGGCGTGCTGGTGTTCGGTGATTTCCCGGATGCCGTGACACTCATCGGCATGGGCGTTGTGGTCGCCGGAGGGTTGCTGGTCGCGGCGTCGCGTCGCCGGCAGGGGAGAAGCGCCAGGGAAGAAATCGTGACTGCAGAATAGGCTTCAAAATGTTCTACCGCATCCTCAGCATTGTCTTTCCTCTCTTCTCCGTCGTGATGGCCGGCTTCCTCTATGCCCGGAAGCGCAACCCGGACATGACGGCGGCCAACCGGATGAACATTGAGATCTTCATGCCGGCGCTGATTTTCGCCGCACTGGCGGGAAAGTCGTTCAACCTGGCCGACAACGTCCCGATCGCACTCGGCGCGGCGGTGGTGGTGGCCGGTTCGGGGTTGCTCGCGTGGCCGCTGGCGCGTCCGCTGGGCATCGATACGCGGGCGTTGATGTCGACGGCGATGTTCAACAACGTCGGCAACATGGGCCTGCCGCTCATGTTGTTCACTTTCGGCGATCAGGCACTCGGTGCCGCCGTCGTCCTGATGTTGATCCTTACGGTGCTGCAGTTCGGCTTGTCGTCCTGGTTGCTCGGCGGACGTTTCTCTCTGCACGCAATCTGGCGCGAGCCGTTTCTCCTGGCCGCGGCGGCAGGCGTGGCGGTTAGCCTGACGGGCGTGACGCTATGGCCCCCGCTGATGGCCGCCACCCGGTTGCTCGGCGACATCTCACTCGGCCTGATGATCTTTTCGCTCGGCGTGCGCCTGGCGTCGACACGTGTCGGGTCGATGCTTGGGATCGGAGTCGCCGGCGCCATCGTGACGCCGGTCACGGGCATGCTGATGGTGTGGGTCTATGGCGCGTTGGCCGGGCTGAACAAGCACGACATGGATATTCTGTTTCTGTTCGGGGCGTTGCCGCCGGCCGTATCCTGCTTCATCTTCGCCGACCGCTACCGGCGCGAGCCGGAAAAGGTGGCGGCGATCGTCATGATCGGCAACGCCTCGGCGCTTTTCTTCATTCCCTTCGCCCTGGCGCTGCGGCTTTGACTACCTGAGACCGCGGGAACGCTGTCTCCTGGTCCAGACAAACAGGCCGACCAGCAGGATGCCGGCGCCGCCGATCTGCAGCGCCCCGGCCCACGGCACATCCTTGGCGATGCCGCTGCCGATGATGACGGCGACGATCCCTTGGGGCAGGAACCCGATCAGCGACCCGACGAGGAATGCCCTGTTGCCGGCGTGACTCAAGGACAGTCCGAAATTGATGATGGCGTTGCTGACTGGAAGCATGCGCATCAGGGCGACTGAGGCGACTGTCGGCTCGGCATGAGCGATACGGTTGAAGAAGCGGCGTTTCCCGAAGTGCTCGACCAGCCAGTCGCGGCTGCACCACCGCGCGATGCGAAAGGCGGCAAAGGATCCGATCACGCTGCTGCACAATGACCAGAACAGCCCTTCCCAAAAGCCGAAAGCGAAGCCGCCCAGCGCGTAGAACAGCAGGCGGGGAACTCCGACTGCCGTGAGCACGGTGCTGATGACGACGAAGTAGATTTCACCGCGGAAATCCTCGGTGTTGAAAATGCCGGCCAGGGTGTCCCAGTCGCGAATCTGTTTGCCGACGGGGGTCGCGTTGAAGACGTAGAGGAGTATCGCCCCGACGCACAGGAGGATGAGTAACTTGCGCGAGGTGTTGGTGGCAACCTGCTCCAGGTCGGGGATTGGCGCATCGGCGAGTGTTGCGTCCTCGGGCAGTTCGTCGTCGCTGTCCCTGGAGGGAATCGGATTCATTTTTCTGGAGGAGCGAGACGGTCAGACCTGACGGCGCGTGCGAGATACCAGCGGATGCCGAAACAGTCCCTGATGCCGCGCCAGAGACGGTTGTGCACGCCGTACTTGGAGGTGCCGCGCAGGCGTTCGCGGTGGTTGACGGTGCGTTCCACGACGGTGAATCCCTGGCCGCGCAGGAGAGTGGGCATGAAGCGGTGCATGCCGTTGAACACGGGTATTTCGCGCAACGCTGTCCGGCGCACGACGCGGATGCCGCAGCCGCTGTCGCTGACCTGATCGCCAGTGATCCAGTTGCGGTAGCCGTTGGCGACCCGGGACGAAAAACGGCGAATGAAGGTGTCCTGCCGTTTGCGCCGGACGCCGGTAACGCAATCGACGTTTTCCGCCACCGCCTGTTCCAGCATGGCGGGCAGATCGGCCGGGTCGTTCTGCCCGTCACCATCCAGCGTTCCCACCCATTCGCCCCGCGCTGCCTGGAAGCCGCTGGCCACGGCAGCGCTCTGCCCGCAATTGACGCGGTGGAACACGCCGCGGACGCAGGGGTGTCCGAAGTCCTTGATGAGTCGGGCGGTCGAATCGGTACTCGCGTCGTCGACCAGGATCAGCTCGAATCCGCCGGGAAGGTTCTCCAGGGCGGCGACGATTTCCCTGGCCAGCGGGAGGACGTTTTCTTCCTCGTTGTATGCCGGAACGACCACGGAAAGGCGTGGCGGGATTTCTCCAGAGGGGATGTTCATGTCGGGTGTTGTCATCATTGGGCTTTGTAGTTGTCGTCGGATTGGCCGCAGGTTAACGCGGGTAACAAACCGTGCATTCTACCGGGAGACGTATTGGCGGAACCATGTGGCCCAACTGGCGATACCGTCGGTCAACGAAGTTCGCGGTTCGAAGCCGGTGTCGCGGCGCAAATCGGCGACGTCGGCATAGGTGGCCAGCACGTCGCCAGCCTGCATGGGCAGGAAGTTCTTCTTCGCTTGCCGGCCCAGTGCTTTTTCGATGGTTTCGATGAACGTCATCAGTTCCACGGGCTGGTGGTTGCCGATGTTGTAAACCCTGTATGGGGCACGGCTGCTGCCGGCGTCCGGATTACCGCTGTCGAAGTCCGGGTTGGGTGTGGCGACATGGTCGAGAACGCGTATCGTGCCTTCGGCGATGTCGTCGATGAACGTGAAATCCCGGCGCATCTGTCCATGGTTGAAAATGTCGATCGGCCGGCCTTCGAGGATGGCGCTGGAAAACAGCCAGGGTGACATGTCGGGGCGTCCCCATGGGCCATAGACGGTGAAGTAACGCAGCCCGGTCGTAGGCAGTCCGTAGAGGTGGCTGTAGCTGTGCGCCATCAGTTCGTTCGATTTCTTTGTGGCGGCGTAGAGGCTGACGGGGTGGTTGACCTCGTCGTGCACGGAGAAGGGCATCCGGGTGTTGGCCCCGTAAACGCTCGAACTGCTGGCGTAGACGAGGTGCTGCACCCGGTTGTGGCGGCAGCCTTCGAGGATGTTGGCGAAACCCACCAGATTGCTCTGGATGTAGGCCTGCGGATTGCTCAGCGAATAGCGTACCCCGGCCTGTGCCGCCAGATGCACGACTCGATCGAAGTGTTCGGCAGCAAAGAATGCAGCGAGCGCCGGGGCATCGGCGATGTCCAGGCGCGCGAAGCGGAAACCTGCGTAGGGTGCCAGGTTCTCCAGCCGGGCCAGCTTGAGTTTCGGATCGTAGTAATCGTTGAGATTGTCGATGCCGATTACTTCATCGCCGCGATCAAGCAAACGGCGCGCAACGTGCATGCCAATAAAGCCGGCCGCGCCGGTGACCAGGATCTTCATGTCAGTGTCCCATGCGAACCAGGAGAGTTGAGTGAACTCGAGGCATGCGGCAACGCAGCTTCGCTGCCTTCTTCATCCTCGTTGAACTGTACGGCATGCAGGCGCGCGTAGTAGCCGTTCAGGGCCAGCAGTTCGGCGTGGGTACCGCGTTCGACGATCCTCCCCTGATCCATGACCATGATCACGTCGGCTTTCTCGATGGTCGACAGGCGATGGGCGATGACCAGTGTCGTGCGGTTCTTCATGACGTGGTCAAGCGCCTTTTGTATGTGGCGCTCGGATTCGGTGTCGAGCGCCGACGTCGCTTCGTCGAAGATAAGGATGGGAGCATCCTTGAGAATGGCGCGAGCGATCGCCAGGCGCTGGCGCTGGCCGCCCGAGAGCAGCACGCCGTTTTCTCCGACCAGCGTGTCGTAGCCTTCGGGGAGCTTTTCGACGAATTCCCTGGCGTAGGCCGCCTCGGCGGCCTTTTCAATTTCGGACCGGGGGGCTCCCGCCAGGTCGCCATAGGCAATGTTGTTGGCCACCGTGTCGTTGAACAGGGATGTCTGCTGCGTGACCAGCGCGATATGGCGTCGCAGGTTGCGCAGCGTGAAGTCCTCGACGTCGACGCCATCGACGAGGATGTGCCCGTGCTCATGGTGGTAGAAGCGGGGAATCAGGCTGGCCAGCGTCGATTTGCCGCTGCCGGAGCGACCGACCAGAGCGATCATCTGCCCTGGTTCGATGGTGAAGCTGATGTCGTCCAGCACCTTCTGCGCACTGCCCGGGTAGCTGAACGACAGGTTGCGCACTTCGATCCTGCCCGCTACGCGATCGCGTTCCACCGTGCCGTTGTCTGATTCCGGTTTTTCGTCGAGTTGCGAAAAGATGCTTTCGGCGCCGGCCAGCCCTTTCTGGATGGTCGCGCTGACTTCGGAGAGCTGCCGGATCGGTTTGGGCATCATCCCCGCCGCCGTGATGTAGGCGACGAGATCGCCGGCCGATGCGTCGCCGCGCAACAGCAGGACCAGGAAAAGCACGACCGACATGGTGGTGAACGTGGTCAGCTGCAGCGCCGGGGTAAATATCGCTGACGTCCGGGACATGCGCAATTGCTTGTTGGTGTTGGCCTCGCTGGATGCACGGAAGCGGGCCGCTTCGTAGTCCTCGCCCCCGAAACTGCGGACCACCCGGTAACCCTGGATGGTTTCCGAGGCGATGTGCGTGAGGTCGCCCATCGCCGACTGGATCTTCTTGCTCTGCTTGCGGAATTTGCGGCTGGCGCTGCCAACCATCACTCCGATCACCGGCAGGATGGCGACCATGACCAGCGTCAGCTTCCAGTTCATCCACAGCAGGTAACCCAGCAGGAAAACGACCGTGAGTCCTTCCCGGATGACTATCTTGATGGCGTCAGTCGCGGCACCCGTGACCATCGTCACGTTGAAGGTTATGCGCGAAATCAGGTGCCCGGAATTGTTCTGGTCGAAATAGGAATTGGGCAGGTGCAACAGGCTCTGGAAAAGAGCCAGCCGCAGGTCGTGAATCAATCCGAGCGAAACCTTGGCGAGGAAATAGTTGCCGAGGAAGGAGCCGATGCCCTGCCAGAAAACGATCAGTACCAGCATCAGCGGCACGCCATAGGCGAGATCGAGTTTTCCAACGATCGGGACGCCATGGAAAGTCGACGCGCCGGGGGTGGTCAGCCCGTCGACGAAAAACTTCAGGACGCTCGCTTCCATTGGCTGGGCCGAGGCGAAGATGATGAATCCGGCCAGACTGGTGACGAACAGGCCGATGAACGGGCGCAGATAGCCAAGGAGCCGGAAGTAAATCTTCAGGGACGAAAGGGAATGTTCGCCAGGATGTGGCATCGCCGAATATTCTAGTGAGCGGGTGTGGCTGCGGAGTTTAGCATGGGCATCATCCACCGGGCGGAAAGCCAGGACGGGTCTTGCGGCCAGAAATATGTCTCCGCGGCAATTCTGGTCAGGACAGAAAGTCTTTCGTCAAGCGGACATGGAACAATTCACTTGAGCGAACGGCTTTGCGGAAGAACTCGTTTTCGCCCGTCTGCGGCCACTGGCGACCGGCGAGAAGTTCCTGGATACTCCGCCGGATCCTCTTCTTGAGAGGGATTCGCGGCATCAGGTCGTGATGCATGGCCAGCGCCATGGCCTTGTCGATCTGCATCTCGGGGGGCAGGCGCAGGCTCCAGAAGGCTTCCCGTTCGTCTGCGTTGAACACCGGCGGCAGCGTTATGCCCTCTCCCGCCGGACCCATCGGCCAGCGGTCATTGTCGTGAAGATGGTTGGCGTAGAACAGGACCGCTTCGAATTTCCATTGGCTGCGTTTCGCGGCTTCCTTCAGGGCCTGGGTCGTCGCGACGTGATCCGGATGCGGGTCGATGCGGGGATGAGGGGTGATTACCGCCTCGGGGTGGAAATCATCGAGCAGGAAAGCGAGGTCGGCGATCAGGTTGTTCCAGGTCGGTGATCCATCGCCGTCCGAGGGCAGCCGGCGCTTGTTCCACCCCCTGACTTCGCGGATGTCAGAATTCCCCGAAATACGGGAGCCGAGCGGCGAATCGGGTTGTTTGCGCATGCCGGCCAGTTGCATTCCATAGTAGCCAAGCTGCAGGCAGTTCTCCGGGGCCACTCCTCCCCACAGGGGGATTGCGATGCTGTCCCAGGCGCGCAGACGTCCTTTCAGCTGCGCGCAGCTTGGCAGATCGAGTCCGAGCTTCAGGTAGTCCTCGGCTTCCGTTTCTCCCTGAGTCAGGGTGACGATCAGCACGTCGTGTGTGTGGCGATACACGCCAAAGGCCGCCAATTCCGCGTCGTCGGCATGCGGCGCAAGGATCATCAGTCTTTTTCGAGTGAAATCGGCGTTGCGGAAAGCGGTCAACCGCAGCTCCCCGTTGATCCTGCAATAACGGGCCTTGAAGGTTAGTTCTCGATCGGCAAGCGCTTGGGCGTGCTTGCTGAGATCGATGAAGCGCCTCCCCTTGGCGGCATGCTCGAAATCAAAACGCTCCCCGCCAATGATGACGTGCGGGTCGAGGAAGCGGCTTCGCCAATCGGAAATGATTCGAAGTTCCAGAATATACGTGTCGCCGGAAGGCAACTGGCCGTTCAGTGACAACTGGCCATCGCGCAGTAACAAATCGACCGACGGAGCATCGCCGAAGTCATAGCGATAATCCGCGTCGGCCGGATAAAAGAAATGGTCGGAAAACCATGCCTCGTGGGCTATCCAGCCGAGAAACGCCAGCGGAATGGGAATCCACCAGGTGATTCCGATCCCGGCAATGAGGAACAGGCCGGCTCCAATTCCCAGCGCCAGCCGCTTTTTTCGACGAAACTGCTTGAGAAGTTCCTGTTTTCCGCGTGTCATGGTCATGTCCGGTAGACAGGAGTGGCGCGGCACCAGCGCATTTTGTAGTCGCGGTCGACCCTGCCAAACGAGTAGCGCAGCGCTTTGCCCTCACTGCGCGCATGCTCCCAGGCGGCGTGCGTATTCAGGAATGTCAGAATGCTCCCGGGGCTGTATTCGGAAAACTCCGGATCGACCCCTCCGTTGAGATATTCGACGCTGATCCACCGTGGGGAGTCGACGCGATACAGGATCTGAACGGCAACGGGTTTGTCTCGCATGCGCAGGATCGAACCCGTCATGAACGGACGCAGCAGAGAAAACACTTGCGGCAGGGTCTCTCTAGCTGCGGCCTCGAAACCCCAGCGTTTGGCAAAGAGTGTTGCGTATATCTCGGCGAGTTCTTCCGGGGAACAGTCCTGGACAGCGTGCACAGTTCCTCCGTGTTCGGAGAAAATGCGCAGTTCCCGGCGCTGGTTGTAAAGGGATTTCTTGCTGAATTCTTCGGGCGGGCGGGCCAGCGCTATCGACTCCTCCTGAAGTTTGAGTGTCGATATATTCGCCGAATTCATTTCCGACACATAGCGCATCAAAAATCGGACCGGCATGTTATGCTCCGGATCGATAGGGAGGATGACCTCGGCATTTCCAAGGTCGAAGGCGTTCTTCTTTCCATACCGTTTCAACGCCTTCCGGGATAGCGCTAGATATCTTCCCCAAGTGGCAATGGCGCCGACAATTGTCTCTCCGCGAAACCAGCCGAGGTATTTCACCTCGATTCCGGCCAGGGCCGACAACCGTTCGACGAATGCCGGATGTGTCATCACGCTGCCGCCGAAGCGCTGCCAGGCTTTGGCATAAGTGCCGGCATCGATGGCAGTCCAGCCTTTTTCGCGAAAAGCGGGAAAAAGAGTCAGCATGGTCCCTGCCAACTCCTGTCGGGCAGACTGGCCGCGGCGAATAAAGCGATGAGCGGGTCAATAAGGCTCGAGAACTGCGGACAATCCGCTGGCGAGGGAAATGATGGTTTGCCCGAGTGTTGCATTGTGCATGGGTAGGGTCGGCGATAGAATCGCAAAGTGTAGCATGTGGGTCGTATGCCTCGGGCGCGATAGCCGCAACGCTTCTGCCCTTGGCCCTCTGGTCTGTGAAAGACCTGGTTGCCCCGGGCAGAATTCTTCCTATAGGCGAAAGAGTTTTGACGAAAATTGACACGGGCAGTTCACGGTTGCGGAATGGAGTAGGCAAGGGTGATAATTTGGGGAATCCCTTGAAAAGCTGGCGGGATAGAATCGAACTATTCCTGGTCAGAGGGATGCTTCCGGCAGGTCTCTTTTGCTTCCTGACGGGCATGTTCTGGATCGGCGATCACGGGCTGTATTCCAAACTGTTCTACTGGACGGTGGCTCTGCCGGCATTGCTGCTTATTCCGATCCGGCGCGGGCAGCTGAAAGAAATCCTGGGATCGCGGGTGTTTGTCGCCTATCTTCCATTTGCCTTTTATATCGCGCTTACCGTTCTCTGGTCTGCTACAGACAACAACGCAGTGGATTTGATGAAGCGGCCGCTTTTCGTTCTGCTGCTGTATTACGCGTTTTTCGAGCTCGGTAACCGCCGTTTCGCTCTCATGGTCACCACCATCAAGTGGTCCGCCATCTGCTCCGTCATGGCCGCGATCTACACGCTTGCCCTGTTTTTTGTTGCCGGTGGCAACGAACGCCTGGCGGGACATGGGGCGCTCGACAATCCCTTGATGGTGTCTCATGTTTTTGGGTTTTTCCTGGCGCTGTGGCTCGGGGCTTATTTCGCCGAGCGCCAGTTGTCTCAGCCACTAGCATTCTTCGCGATTTTGTGCCTGCTGGTGCTGATCGTGGCGACGGGATCGAGAACACCCTTGCTTGCCACAACCGCGACCGTCGTCTGGCTGGCCGTGCTTGTCGGCAACAGGAAAGGCATTCTCGTTGTCTGCCTGCTGGCGGCGGCAGGCGTTTCGATCTGGCTGTTCGCACCCGAAATACTGGTGCAGCGCGGTTTGTCGTACCGAACCGATATTTGGGCGAATGCCTTGCGGCAGATTGGAGAAAAGCCTTGGTTCGGCCATGGCTACGACGCGCCGTTGCGGATTCAGCTTGCCGACTTCCCGTTCCCGTTTCACGACCCGCACAACCTGACGCTGGCGGTCCTTTTTGCCGGGGGTATCGTCGGCGGGGTTCTTTGGGGGCTTTTCTACGCGGTGGCGTTGGTTGACTGCTGGCGGTTGCGGAGCAACAAGTGGGTTCTGGTGTGCTCGGCTACTGTGGTATACGGTCTGGTTTCCGGCATGACCGAGGGTGGTTCATTCCTTCCTAGGCCGAAGGAACACTGGTTCCTGATCTGGATCCCCATGGCAATGCTTTCGCTGGCAACTTACCGGGCGCGCAGCCATGAGCAGTCAACCTGAGAAATGCCTCGAATCCTGGTGGCGCAAGCTTTTTGGCAGGAAGCGGACGCCGAAGCTCTATCGCGGGCGAGAGAAGTTTCTCGCCAGGTATCCCAGCTATGAATTTGGTGTGGGTACCTATGGGCTTCCTGTCGTACACGATTGGCATGAAGGAACTACTTTGCGTATCGGTTCCTACACATCTATTGCCGACGACGTGCACATTTTTTTGGGAGGGCATCACCGGACGGATTGGTTGTCCTGCTATCCGTTCCCCGTATTTCTGGAGGAAGCCAAGGGGATACAGAGCTTCGGCGGAACACGTGGTGACGTGACGATCGGCAACGACGTGTGGCTGGCCTCCGGCTGCACGATCCTGTCCGGCGTCACTGTTGGCGATGGCGCGGTGGTCGCGGCCCGTGCCGTGGTTTCGAGAGATGTTGCTCCCTATTCGATCGTGGCGGGAAATCCCGCGCGGCACATTCGATACCGGTTCGATCAGGAAACCTGCAGTGCCCTCCTTGCGGCCGCTTGGTGGAATTGGCCGGAAGCGGAGGTGAGACAGATCGTTCACCTGCTTTGTTCAGATGATCTGGCCCAATTCCTCGCCTACGTCGAAGGCAGGAAAAATCAGGACACTACTGGCGCGAACGGGTAGCGCAGCAAACTGGCGACGGTTCTTCGATTCCAGGCGCGCAGCGGAAGTTGGGCGAGAAGTTCGCGGGCGAGGGCTTTGTCGCGTCGGGAAGCCTTGACCAGCATAGAGTTGATAAACCGGAATTTGACCTGCTCGTAAGCGGGGTGGTCGACGTAATCCTGATAGATACGAAGAATGCTCTCGGTCATGAACCGGATGTTTTTGTACGTGTTGGTCTGATGCTTTCGATAACGGGCCAGCGTTTCTCCGAGCGCATCAATGCAATAGCCGGCATGGGTTATTTTCAGTTGGATATAGAGGTCTTCCAGTCGGATCGCAGGGTTGAATCCGCCAACCTTATCCAGCGCTTCTTGCCGGATCAGCATGGTGGGCGCAGGAACGTAGGGTTTCCTTTCAAGGAACACGTCGTCAAAATCCATGCGACGAAATGACGCCGGCCTAGCGCGAGGAGAGGGGGGGTAGGGAGTTCCGTCGGCGTGCATGAGTTCGATGTTTCCCGCACAGATTCCGACTTCCGGCTTGCCAGCGACATGCTTCATCTGCAGAGCAAGGCGGTCCTTGAGCATGATGTCGTCCGAACCGAATGGGGCGATGAAAGCGCCCTTGGCACGGGCAATCGCCTCGTTCAGCGTGCGGGTCAACCCCTTGTTCTGCTGCACGCGAAAGTCGAAACCGTAGACGGCTTGCAACGCCTCGATGCGCTCCACGCTATCGTCGGTCGACCCGTCATCGATCACCAGAAGCTCGACGTGCGGGTGGGTTTGCTCCAGGACGCTGCGAATGGATTGCTCAATATAGGGGGCGTGGTTATAGGACGCGATAATGACCGTCACAAGTTCTTGATTCGCCATGCAGCGTCTCCAATCGATTCCGGTTCCAGGACTTCAGGCGATCCTGCTCTTGCGGATGGGCAGGTTATTTTCGACAAGAGCCAAATACTCCGCGCGATATTTTTCGATACTGTGATTCTCGCGAAGGTACTCATACGCAATTTCACCTTTTTGCTTCAAGTCGGCTGGTGGCAGGCACAGGTATTGATCCAGTGCAGCTGCCAGAGGCTCGACCTCGGCGGGAGGTACGGGGATACCTCTCGCGCCGTCGATCAGCGGGCGCATGGCCGGAATGTCGGATGCGATGATCGGCAGATGTCCGCTCATTCCCTCGAGAAGGGCCAATCCCAGGCCTTCGCTCAGGGACGGCATCGTCCAGATATCGAAGGCTTGAACGTAGCGTTTCGCGCCTGCCCGGAAACCGAGAAGGTGAATTTTGTCCTGCATTCCCAGATGGGCAATTTCCTCGCGCAGGGCGCCCTCCTCCTTTCCTGGGCCGATGATCGCCAAATGGCAGTCAGGGTGTCGGCCACTGATGCTGGCAAACGCCCGGATCAGGTAAATGTGCCCTTTGACTTTTACCAGGCGACCCGCGGCTCCGATGATCCGAGGCTCCTGCGGCAGCCCCAGCAGTCGTCTGGCTTCCTCTCGCGTGAACTGTAACTCCTGCGCGCGTTGCAAATCGATGGCATTGGTGATCGCCACAGTGTTTTGTGGGGTGAAGCCGCAATTCTGATCGAGCAAGTATTGTCGAACCGCGGGTGACACGCCGACGAAACGCCAGGCCGGTCCGACATTTAAACGAGCAAAGAGTCTCCGTTGCCACGGGGCATATTCCCCAAATCCGTGCGAAATGCCAATGCAGAGCGGAATTTTCAACCAGCGGTTGAGTTGCATCAGCATGCTGACCAGCTTGTAACGATTGCATATCACAACGTCAAAGCGATTTGCGCGCAAGAACTGATAGAGAATCCAGCGCACGCGTATTCGCCAGCCTTTCAATACACCCTCCGGCAGGTCGAAATAGACTACGAATTCAGCGCGGGATTTTTCGGCGCCGACAGCTGGCTTGCCCTGCAGGAAGGCAGTCGTGACTTCGTACTTGTCTCTGGGAAATGCGGCGACGATCTGTTCCGCCAGATCGGAGTAGTTGTGGGAGTTTTCATGATAATCGGGCTGCAACTGCAGGACTTTTATTCGTTCACTCATTGTCGGACCAATTGAGGATTGTCGGGTTCGTGAAATGCTCGTGAAGGTGCTGGATGGATGATGGGATGAGCCATCTCCATCAGCCTTCTGTGTCGCGGTGTGTGCCAAGACGTTGTATCTGCTCGACTCGAGTGCGCCACGTGTGGCATTTAATGAATCGCTCGTGTCCTCGCCTTGCAATGCTTATACGCGCATCGTCATTTTCAAGATAGAAGCGAACCTTTTCAGCCAGTTCTCTGGATGAACGGAATGTCTCAATCTCTTTCCCAACCTCAAAGAGTTCTTCGATTTCCGTGCAGTGGTCGGTCAGGAGGAAGCAACCAGCTGCCACGGCTTCGAAGATGCGCAGGTTGACTCCCGTTTCCGCACCATAGAAATCAGTACGTGTAATGTTCAGTACGATTTTGGCTTTGGCCAGCAAATCGTGAAGTTCGCTGCCCCAAACCGTCCTGTCGATGATTCGTGCCTGGAGATCCTGCGAAATCAGCGGGAAATTGCGCTGCCAGCGGGCGCCGTAGATTGTGACGTCCTTCTTTATTGCCTCAAGCAGGAGAATCCTCCGGAAGTCGCCGCTGCCGACAAACAACACCTTGATTTTTTGATCTATGTTGCGCGGGATCTCTATGGGAAGCGCCCCGAACGGTAGGTGCGTTGCCGGCAGGTTACGCGTTTCCCTGAAGAAGCGGGTGGTAACCTGCGAAAAGGAGAATATATGGTCGTAGATCGGCAGTTCCTGTTCGATGAAAAAGATGAACTCGCGCCGCTTGTCGTAGAGGTTGCAGCTATCGGTGTCGTAAAGCAGGAGGTCGGCTTGGCAGGCATCGGCAATCCGTCGCAATTCCTTGGGATTGAAGAATTTGTAGATGAAGCCCAAAACCAGAATATGTGTCGGGTGCCGTTCCTTTACGAGCGCTTCCAGTGTTTTTCCGTTTAGTTTAGGCAGGAGGTAGAACCCGTCCTTCTCTGCCCGTTTATTCATCATTTTTGCGTAAGCGGAGCGGATTTCGTAAAACGCGCGGCTCTGGTGCTTGAGACAATCGAAATGGATGGCCTCGTGGCCACTGGCCTGCAGGGTGGCCACGATCTCGCGGCCGAGCGGTATGCCACTGATGCCGTCAAGCAACAATATCCGGGCTGAAGCACTAGTCATTGGCTTGCAGGCACTTTCACTAATCTGCTGGTGAGCGGATGACATCGGAGCAGTGTCGTGTCGTCGATTTGAAATTTCATGTGGGCGATGACCGTCATATTCGAGTATTCAGCGTTGAGCGAGGGGTGCTTGAACCATGAGGAGCGATAAGAAGCGTTTGCTGGCGACGGCGTCTGAAAACCTTTCCCGGAGGCGCTGAAGTCCTCTCATCGCCATCTCACTGCGATTGGTCGCCCCTCCATTACGGAAAAAATCTTCCATCAAATGTCCGAGCCTTTCCGAATCACCGAGCGCGAAAAGTTGGTCTCGGTGGCCGATTACTTCCGGTGCGCCGCCGCAGTCCGTGGCGAAAATAGGCACCTCGGCGGCCATGGCTTCAAGCAGGACCATGCCGAACGGCTCATGGTCGGAGCTGAGGACGAACAGATCGAAAGCGCGGAAGTAGTTGCGAACGTCTCGAATCTGGCCGGGAAAACGGACCCGGTCGGCGATTCCCAGTTGCGTGGCGAGGCGCTTGAGTTCGCCTTCCAGCGGTCCGCGGCCGATGATAGTTAGCAGCGCTCCAGCCGGGAGCTTTGGCAGCGCCGTGGCGAACGCTCTGAGCAAGGTCGCCTGGTCCTTGTCGGGATGCAGGCGGCCGACGTTGGCAATGACCGGGGCGTCCGGTGGCAGGTCGAGCTTGCGACGGGCTTCAGCTCGCGAAGCGAGTTGGGAGAATGCGTTGTCCACGTCGAGGCGGTTGTGCAGCGTTTCGATGCGATCCGACTTCCAATCGGGCAGATGTTGGCGAAGGTCGTCGCGCACCGCGTCGGAGACGCCAAGAAGCGCCAGGCGCCGGCGGAAAAAATGGGCAAACCAGCGGCGTTGCGGGCGGTCATAGTCGCCGAAGCCATGATGTACGCCGATGACCGGCAGTCTCGTGGCCAGGCAGGCCACATAGATGGGCTTAAAGCGATGCGCAATCACAAGGGCGAAGTCCCGGCTGGTTGCAATCTCTCGTAGCTTGCGGATGGCGTGCAGCTTCAGGCCGCGTACCGCACGACTGGAAAATTCGAGAAAAACGACTTCGTCGGAGGCCGAACCGTTGCGCGCTTCCGCGCACGGCTCTCCAGTCAGATAGACCGTCAGCACCTTGAACGGGGTGTTCGCAAACAGGACGGCATACTGGCGTGCGACGTCGAGAAACGGCCCGGAATGGCCGTGGCAGAGTTGCAGGATCCAGCGATCGGCCATGAATTCAGCTGCTTTCGGTTCCGGGGGCTTGCGCTTTTTTCACCAGACCATCTTCCATGACCAGATATTCCAGGTCCGAGCCGTAGAACATGTTCAACGCGTCGGTGGGCGAGCAGATCATCGGCTCGCCGCGCCGGTTGAGCGACGTGTTGAGCACGACTCCATTGCCGGTAAGCTTTTCGAGTTCCACCATCAGATCGTAGTAGCGCGGGTTGAACTCGCGCTTGAGGACCTGTGCTCGCGACGTGCCGTCTTCGTGCACGACTTCGGGCACACGCTCCTTCCAGCCCGGCGCAACCTCGAAGGTGAAAGTCATGAAGGGCGCCGGATGGTCGCTGCCGAGCATTTGCGGGCCAACGGTGTCGATCATGCTCGGGCAGAACGGACGCCAGCGCTCACGGAACTTGATCTGCTCATTGATGCGGTCGGCTACGCCGGGCGCACTCGGGCAGCCGAGAATCGAACGGCCACCGAGGGCGCGCGGGCCGAATTCCATGCGGCCGTGGAACCAGGCGACCGGGTTGCCGTCGGCGAGAATCTTTGCCACTTCCTGCGGTACTCCGGTGTCGCCATTTTCGATCTTCTGCCAACGCGGTTGTGCCGGGTGGCGGGCGCAGGCGGCGATGACATCTTCGTTGCTGAACGACGGGCCGAGATAGACGTGTTCCATCTTCTCGACCGGCACGCCGCGCTCGACGGAAACGTAGGCCGCCGCGCCAACCGCGGTGCCGGCGTCGCCCGAGGCAGGCTGCACGAAGAGTTCCTTGAGTTCGGGGCGGGCGATGATCTTCTGGTTGAGCTTGACGTTGAGCGCGCCGCCTCCGGAAAAGGCCAGCTTGCCGGTTTCGCGCAGGATGTCGCCGAGGTAGTGGTCGATCATCTGCAGTGACAGATCCTCGAACAGCTTCTGCATGCTTGCCGCGTAGTGGATGTACGGGTCGTCGGCAATGTCGCCGACGCGCTTCGGGCCGAGCCAGTCGATGAGCTTGGGCGAGAAGTAGAAGCCCTTGCCGTTTTCCTTGTAGCGGCGAAAGCCGATCACGTTGGCGTAGTCGGTGTTGATGACCAGTTCGCCGTTCTCGAATTTGGCGAGGCGCGAGAAATCGTACTTGCTCGGGTCGCCGTACGGCGCCATGCCCATCACCTTGTATTCGCCGTCGAGCATCTCGAAGCCGAGGAATTCGGTGATCGCGCCGTACAGGCCGCCGAGCGAATCGGGGTCGTAGAATTCCTTGATCTTGTGGATCTTGCCGTTCTCGCCGTAGCCGAAAAAGGTGGTGGCGTATTCCCCCTTGCCATCGATGCCCAGGATCGCCGTCTTTTCCTTGAATCCAGAGCAGTGGTAGGCGCTGGCGGCGTGCGCCAGATGGTGTTCGACCGGCACGATTTCGATCTTCTTGAGGTCGAAGCCGAGTTGGATCAGGCACCATTCGATGCGCTTCTTGTAGCGATAGAAACGTCGGTTCCCGGCGAAAATGGCGTCGAGGGAACGGTCCGGCGCGTACCAGTAACGCTTCGCGTAATGCCAGCGGGCCTTTTCACCGAGGCTGATCGGGGCGAACGGAATGGCCACGGCATCGACATCCGACGGCTTGATGCCGGCGAACTGCAGGCAGAACTTCGCGGCCTCGTAGGGCATGCGGTTCTTGGCGTGCTTGTCGCGCACGAAGCGTTCTTCTTCGGCGGCGGCGACCAACTTGCCGTCGATGTACAGCGCGGCCGAAGGGTCGTGGGTGAGTGCGCCGGAAAGGCCGAGTATTGTCAGTGCCAAAATTAACGTCTCGCAGTGGTGGGGGCGACGCCAGCCCGGAAAGCGCGGCGTCCGAAACAAACCGCAAGTATACCTTCCTGAATGCCTCTCGTAGTGAATCGGAGTAAAGTAATCCGTTTGTGCCTGACCGGCTTTCGCGCCCGCGGCCCATCGTTGAGTTTTCTGGAAATGTCCGCATGCAAAGAACTTTCAAAACGATTCTCGTGTTATTGCTTGTTCTCCTTCCTGGCTTGTTTTTCGGCCTGGGCGAACGTCCCGTGTACAAGATCCAGGAGGTGCGGATCGCCGAAACGGCGCGGGAAATGATCGAGAGCGGAGACTGGCTTGTCCCGCGTTTTAACGGCGAGTTGCGTTTGCAGAAGCCACCGTTGCCCTACTGGTTGACGGCAGCGAGTTATCAATTCGGAGGCGTCGGCGCCGTGACGACAAGGTTGCCGGCGGCGCTGGCCGGCTTGTGCCTGTCATTGCTGCTTTGGCTTTGGGTTCGGCGCGAAGTCGGAGAGGAGGCAGCATGCAACGGCGTCTTGGTTCTCGTCACCTCCTTTCTCGGATTGCGTTACTTTCGCAGCGGCGAGGCGGATGCTCTGCTGTTGTTGTGCATCAGTGTTGCCTGCAAACTGGGCTTCGATATTCTCTCCGGCCGCCACGATGCATGGCGGCGCATCCTGTTCGGTCTGGCGCTGGGATTGGGCTTCCTCAGCAAAGGTCCGGCCGGCGTGGCGATTCCCTTGCTGACCCTGCTGCTGGCGTCGCTTGTGGAAAGGCGACGGGGCGGGGTGCGTGCCGCCGTCGCACATTTCTTCAGCCTGCCGGGCGTGGCCGCCTTGCTGTTAGTGGCGTTCGGCTGGTACGCCTGGATCATTTGGCGGTTGCCCGAGGCGTCACAGCTATTCTTCGGGAGGCAGATTGATGAGACATTCATTACCGGAAATCATCCCAAGCCCATCTGGTGGTATTTGTCCAACTGGGTCGAGTTTTTTGCGCCCTGGAGCGTCCTGATCGTTCCGGCTGGAATAATGGCCTATCGTCGACGCGATACGGAGATGCCTGTTCTGATCCGGTTTGCGTGGAGTTGGCTGGCCGTGGTGTTCGTGCTTCTTACGGCTACCGTCAACAAGCAAACGCAATACGCGCTCCTGTTCGCGCCGCCGCTGGCGCTAATCCTCGGTCATTATCTGGCGAGCGCCGATGGCGGGTTCCGACGGCTGAACCGGATACTGTTCGGGGTGTTCTGTATTGCAGCCATCGCGGGCGTCGGGTTTGCGCTGCGCAAATCCGCGGATGTGTCCCAGTCGCTGATCTGGCTGGGGCTTCCGCTCGTTCCGCCGGCTCTGGCCCGGATGCTCGGCGTTCGCTCGCTTTCATGGCCCCTGGTGCTGGTGGCCGGCCTAGTGTCTACGGCATTCCTCTACAGTGATGCGCATTTGTCGAGAGAGCCGCGAAAACTGGCGGCCCAATCGCTGATGAGCGATACGGCAGGGTATGTACACCTCTTTCAGATCGGACCGAAACCGGGGGCGGGCGAACTGTCGTTTTATGCGGGAAGGGTCGTAAGGCCCGTGGATGCCGAGGATATACCCGAACTCCTCGATCGGTATCCCGACATCTGGCTGGTTGGCGAAAAGTTGCCGGAATTGCCGAACGCGTCGATGGTGCTGATCAAGCAGGCCGACGAATTGCGCCTGGTGAAGCTGTCGCGTCGCCGCTGACCGAGTTTTAACAACGCAGGGTCAGTAAGGCCGGGATTCTCCTTCGGGCCGCGTCTTGAACCGGCGATGAACCCAGTAGTACTGTTCCGGCATGGTGCGCACGGCCTCTTCGATCCACGCGTTCATCCGGATTGTGTCGGCCTCGGCGTCATCCGTCGGGAAGTCTTCCCAGGCATCGCCGATTTCGGTGACGTAGCCTTGGCCATCCGGCAGCACGCGCGTGACGCAGGTCAAAACCGTGGCGCCGGCGGTGCGGGCGAGGCGCGAAAGCCCGGTAATCGTGGCGGTCGGAATGCCGAAGAAAGGCACGAAAATCGACTCGCGCCGGCGGGCATTCAGGTCGGGCAGGTAATAGAAAGGGCGGCCGGACTTCATGGCCTTGACTGTCGCGCGTATGCCGTCCTTGCGCGTCAGCAGCATCTGGTCACCAAAACGGCGGCGACCATTGAACAGCAGGCGGTCGAATACCGGATTGGCCTGCTCGGCATACATGCTCAGAGAGTCGAAGCGCATCGCGACGGCGACGCCCCCGGCGTCCAGTCCGACAAAATGCGGCGCGAGCAGGATGATCGGCTTGCCGGCATCAAGCAGGGCGCGGATCTTCTCGGTGCCTTCGATGCGGATCATGCGTTCCAGTCGTTCGCGGCTTCCCCACCATAAAACACTGCGCTCCAGGACCGAGCGGCCAAGTACGCGGAAGTGATCCCTGGCCAGTTTCTCCCTTTCTCTGGGGCTCAATTCCGGAAAACACCATTCAAGATTGATGTTCACCACTTTCCGACGATGGTTGCCGAAAAGATAAAGCAGCTGGCCAATCCCGTTTCCGATGGCGGCAAGTGCCGATAGCGGCAGGAAATGCAGCAGCCAGAACAGGAACACGACGGGTTGGCTCAGGAGACGACGAAACATGGTTTCAGGAATTGTCGGAGAGAACAATGCGAAGAGAAGACGGCATTGTGGCACAGCTTGCCGGCGCGGCATTGTAGTGCCAATGGCCTTTGCGTTCCATATCGGCGGAGTTGTTCCCCTTATAATGCACAGGTTGATGCAAGACCCGGGCGTACACAATCAGGCAGGCACCCATGAAAATTCGCTTCTCCAAGATGCATGGCCTCGGCAACGACTTCGTCGTGATCGACGGGATCCGCCAATCGATCGCGCTGACGCCGGAACAGGTCCGGTTCATTGCCGATCGCCATTTCGGTGTTGGCTGCGACCAGCTCCTGATCGTCGAGAAAGCCAGCTGCCCGGATGTCGATTTTCGCTATCGCATCTTCAATGCCGACGGAGGCGAGGTCGAACAATGCGGCAACGGCGCACGCTGCTTTGTGCGCTTTGTCCATGAACAGCGACTGACCGACAAGCGTGAAATCCGCGTTGAAACCATGGGCGGCGTGATCAGCCCTCGGCTCGAGGCGGATGCGAACGTCACCGTCGATATGGGCGTTCCGATCTTTGAACCTGAGCGGATTCCTTTTGTGAGCGCGTCCGACGACGTGGTGCAGCCGCTCGACGTCGGCGGCGAGAGTGTCGGGATCACCGCTGTTTCCATGGGCAATCCGCACGCCGTGCAGGTGGTCGCCGATGTCGATGCAGCGCCGGTTGCGGTCCAGGGAGCACTGATCGAAGCTCACCCACGATTTCCGCAACGCGTCAACGCCGGCTTCATGCAGGTCGTCGGGCGGCAGGCAATCCGGCTGCGCGTGTTCGAGCGCGGCGTCGGCGAAACCCTGGCCTGCGGTACGGGTGCCTGCGCGGCCGTCGTGGCAGGCATTGCCCGTGGGCTGCTCGATTCGCCGGTGCGCGTTGTTACACGCGGCGGCGCGCTGACCATTGGATGGAGTGGCAAAGGTACCCCGGTCCTGATGACCGGCCCCGCGGTTACAGTATTTACCGGAGATATCGAATTATGAAGTCGGAAGAAGTGGCGCAGTACCTGCAGGACAATCCGCAGTTCTTCGAGGAATATGCCGACCTGATGTCGCGCATGGTCATTCCGCACCCGCACGGCGGCCGGACAATCTCGATCACCGAGCGCCAGATGCTCAGCCTGCGAGACAAGAACCGGCAGCTCGAGAGCAAGATGGGCGAGCTGCTGCAGTTCGGCGAGGAAAACGACATCATCAGCGAAAAAATGCACAGGCTCGGTGTGGCCATCATCGCCGCGGGAACGTTCCAGTCGGTCATCCACACATTGAATTTCCATCTGCGCGACGATTTCGCCATCCCCCACTTCGCCCTGCGTCTGTGGAATCGTCCGGAGACTACCTCCGAACTTCCGGAATTCGCCGGCGTCAGCGAAGAACTGCAGACGTTCTCGGAGACGCTGAACCATCCCTATTGCGGGTCGACGGCGGGTTTTGAAACCGCCTCCTGGTTCGGCGCCGCTGCGACGCATGTGCGCTCGCAGGGGCTGATCGCGCTGCGCAATGGCGGCGGCACGATTGGCATGATTGCCCTGGGCAGCGAGGATCCCCAGCGCTTCTATTCCGGTATGGGAACCCTGTATCTGGAACGTCTCGGGGAAATGGCCTCGGCGGCGTTGGCACGGGTGCTGCACCAGTCCTGAAATGACTTCGGTCGAGCAGGTTGACCGCTATCTCGACGAACTTGCCCAGCAACGCAGGCAGTCGCCGCATACCGTCAGCAATTATCGCCGCGATTTGCGCGTGCTGGCCGGCTTGATCGCCGAGTCGTCGGGCAGCATCACGTTCAGCAATCTTCAGGCGCACCACGTCCGCCGCTTCATGGCCCAGTTGCACGCGCGCGGCCTGGGCGGGCGTTCGCTGGCGCGGATGCTCTCGGCGTGGCGCGGCTTCTACCGCTGGTTGGGCTTGCGCGGCGAGGTGTCGGCCAATCCGGTCGAGGGCGTCAAGGCGCCCAAGAGCCCGCAGGCATTGCCGAAAGTGCTCTCCCCGGACGAGGCCAGTCGCCTGCTGGACCATCCCGGGGAAGATGCGCTGGAATTGCGCGATCAAGCCATGTTCGAGCTTTTCTATTCGTCCGGCCTGCGCCTGGCGGAGTTAGCGGCACTCGAAACTGCCTGCTTGCATGATGTGGCGGAAGGCGAGATCAAGGTGTTTGGCAAGCGCGGGAAGGAACGTCACGTACCGGTAGGCAGCAAGGCGCGTGCGGCGGTCGAGTGTTGGGCGCAGCGGCGCGCGCAAGTGGCGTTGCCGGACGAGACGGCATTGTTCGTCGGCCAGCGCGGTGCGCGCATCCATCCTCGCGTCATCGAGGAACGGTTAAGGCAACGTGCCCTGGCGCAGGGCTTGCCGGTCAATGTGCATCCGCACATGCTCAGACATTCCTTTGCCTCGCATGTGCTGCAATCGTCGGGCGATCTGCGTGCCGTGCAGGAAATGCTCGGGCATGCCAGCATCGCCTCGACGCAGGTCTATACCCACCTCGATTTTCAGCATCTTGCGCAGGTGTACGACAAGGCGCACCCGCGCGCGAAGCGCAAGCAGCCCTGAGTCAGGTACGCCGCGCGGGGAAATCCTCCCCTCGCGGAACAAAAAGCAGTGCCAACCCGTTGTTGCAGTAACGTGTTCCCTGCGGCGGCGGGCCGTCGTCGAAGACGTGTCCCTGATGGCCGCCGCATTCCGCGCAATGGTACTCGGTGCGCGGATAGAGCAACTTGTAGTCGGTCTTGGTGGCTACCGCGCCGGGCAGCGCCTCGCGGAAGCTCGGCCAGCCGGTGCCGCTCTCGTACTTGGCGCGGCTGTCGAACAGCGGCTGATAACAGGCGGCACAGACAAACGTGCCGTCCCGCTTTTCGCTGAGTAGCCCGCTGCTGCAGGCGAACTCGGTGTCTTCCTCGAAGAGGATGCGGTAGGTTTCCGGCGGCAGCAGTTCGGCCCACTCGGCCTTCGTCTTGGCTTGCAGCATGGCTCTATCCTCAAAACGGTGCAGTGTCGGTTGGGCAGCTTTCGTACGCCTCGGTTCCTGTTGCATTTGCAACAATGTTGCGAGTGGCGCGTCGTCATGCTTAAATCGCGGACCCGCCCTTACGAGAATTCGACGTGGCTCTTGATGTCTCCCTCGGCCAACAAGCTGTTGCTGAACAGATCCGGCGTTTCGGCGCGCGGGCGACGCCGGCTCGTGTCCGGGTTCTGCGCGTGCTGCGCGAGGCGCCGACCCCGTTGTCGCATGGTGAAATCGAGGTCCGGCTGGGCGACATGGCCCTTGACCGGGTGACTCTGTACCGCGTGCTCGACTGGCTCGTCGACAGCGGGCTGGCGCACAAGAGCGCCGATGCGAGCCGTGTCTTCCGTTTCTCGGCGGCGCCGGCCGGAGAGCATGCCTCGCATGTGCATTTCCGCTGCGAAATGTGTGGCGGGGTGTATTGCCTGGAAGCCTCATTGCCTGTCGTTCCACAATTGCCGGCGGGATTCTCCCTGACGCGTATGGATTTCGATCTGCGCGGAGTGTGTGCCAACTGTGGTGCCAACACCGGTGGTGCAAACAGCACGGGGAGGGCCAAATGAGCCTGCCCGTCCCTGTTACCATCGTTACGGGCTTTCTGGGGAGCGGCAAGACGACGCTGCTCAACCGCATCCTGACCGAGCGGCACGGCGAGAAAATTGCGGTCATCGAGAACGAATTCGGCGAGGTCGGTATCGACAACGCGCTGTTGCTGTCCGGCGACGAACAGATCGTCGAGATGAACAACGGCTGTATCTGCTGTACCGTGCGCGGCGATCTGATCCGGATCCTGGGCGAATTGGCGGAAAAGCGGGATGCCGGGCAACTGGCGTTCGACCGGGTGCTGATCGAGACGACCGGCCTGGCCGATCCGGGACCCGTGGCGCAGACCTTCTTTCTTGATGAACAGGTGTCGCAGCGTTATCTGCTGGATGCCGTCGTTACCTTGGTTGACGCGGTGCATGCCATGCGCCAGCTCGACGAACACGAACAGGCGCAGGCCCAGGTGGGTTTTGCCGACCGCCTGTTGCTCTCGAAAACCGACCTGGTTGACTGCGAGCAGATCGAAACGCTGTCCCAGCGGCTGCATCAGATCAATCCGCGGGCGGCGGTGGCGGCTGTGCATTTCGGCCAGACGCCGCTGGCCGATCTTCTCGATGTCCGGGGATTCAACCTCAATGCGGTCCTCCAAATAGAGCCCGGTTTCCTGTCTGCAGGGCACCATCATCACAGGAACCGCATCAGTTCCTTCGTCTTCCGTAGCGACCACGATTTCGACGATCGCCGCCTCCAGGATTTTCTTGGCGCCGTGGCTCGCGTCTATGGCGCTGATCTGCTGCGCTACAAGGGCGTGCTGGCGGTGGCCGGATTGCCGTACCGGGTCATCATCCAGGGGGTCCACGAACTGATGGGGGCGAGTGCGGGTGCCGACTGGGGTGAGGATGAGTTGCGCCATAGCGTCATGGTCTTCATCGGCCGCGACTTGCCGCGCGAGATCATCGAACAGGGATTGAGGCAAAGCCTGGTTGCCGTCTGAAATCTCCTTTTGTCGTTCCAGAGACCAATATCCGCGGCATGGCAAATCCCATCCTCCCCGGAAATTGCAGAGCGCGATGGGATGTGTTAAAAGAAACCTCCGCTTCCCTTGCTGCTGAGCGATTCAGCGAACCATGGTTTTCTCATTCTTCAAAAAACAGCCGGAAAAGATGATTGCCCGTCCGGCTGCCGTTCCCCGGCAGACCGGCGCGCGCGAAAGCGCGTCTTCTTCGGGTAAGCCGGGTCAGGCCGCACCGCAGGAAAAGACACCGACGAGTGCTGAGGTGGCAAAGGCTGCGGCCGTTCCGGAAACGCCACCATCGGATTTCTCCGACTTCAAGTTCAGCCAGTCCTCTCTGGATTTCCAGATCGAGGCCGAAGTGGATCCGGTCGATGCCCAGGCCGAAGAAGCCGCCGTTCTTTTTGCCAACAACCAGGACAAGGCCGCGCAGGCGGTTCTTGAGAATGCCTTGCCCATCCACCGCTCCGGACCGGCGGAGCGCTTGTGGCTCATGCTTTTCGACCTGTATCGCATGTCCGGCCAGCAGCAGGCATTCGAGGCAATGGAGATCGAATATGCCCGCGCTTTCGAGAAATCGCCGCCCGGTTGGCGCAGCAAGGCCGCGGCCAACGTCCGGGTGCCCGAAAGCGCTGCCGGCAGCGTAATGTTCAAGGGCGATCTCGTGGGCAGCAACACGACGGCATTCGAGGTCGTGCGCCAGGCCTTGGAGAAAAACCGGAAGATGCGCCTGGATCTGTCGAAAGTGAAACAGATCGACCCGGAGGGGTGTGGTTGTCTTCTAAACTTCCTGGTTCGGGCCCGGAAGAACAAGGGCGAGATCGAACTGCTGGGCCGCGAGGCGCTTGGAGAACTGGTTCAAGGGCGCGTCGAGACGGGCAAGGCGGAGGGCAAGGAATGCTGGCTGCTGTTGCTCGAGCTCTGCCAGCTGCAGGGCCGTCAGGAGGCATTCGAGGAGGTGGCCATCGATTATGCCGTGACCTTCGAGGAATCGCCGCCGTCCTGGGAAGCTGGTCGGGTTGCCGCTCCCGAGCCCGTAGTCGCGAGACCTGTCGTGGCGTCGGAAGATGCGAGAGGCGATGCCTATATCCTGTCCGGAGAGATCAAATCATCACGCTTTGGCGATTTGGCGTCCTATGCGAACGTCCACGACCCGGTGCTGATCGATTGTGCTGAACTGACGCGCATGGATTTCATCAGCGCCGGCGCCTTGCTCAATGCATTGACCGCCATCCGCAGCTCGGGCAAGCAGATCGTGTTCCGTCACCCCAATCATCTGGTGGCCGAGCTTTTCGGTGTCGTCGGACTCAAGGCCGTGGCAAGCATCGTCTTCTCGAAGCAATAGGATCGACAGCAGGTTCAACAGCAGGATCAACAACGGGATTCATCATGGAGCAATACCACGGCACGACGATCCTCTCCGTGCGACGGGGCAGCCAGGTGGCCATGGGCGGCGACGGGCAGGTCACGCTCGGGAATATCGTTATCAAGGCTAGCGCGCGCAAGGTCCGCAGAATTCACAATGGCCGCATTCTCGCCGGTTTTGCCGGCGGCACGGCGGACGCTTTCACCCTTTTCGAGCGCTTCGAAGCAAAACTCGACAAGCATCAGGGCAATTTGCTCCGTTCGGCAGTGGAGTTGGCCAAGGATTGGCGTAGCGACAGAGCCTTGCGCCGCCTGGAGGCAATGCTGGCCGTGGCTGACCGCGAGAACTCGCTGATCATTACCGGAAATGGCGATGTCCTGGAGCCGGAACAGGGCATCCTGGCGATCGGCTCGGGTGGCGCCTATGCCCAGTCAGCCGCGCGCGCGCTGATAGAGAATACGGAGTTGGAGCCGGTAGAAGTCATCAGGAAGTCGCTCGATATCGCTGGTGACCTTTGCATCTACACCAACCACAACTACACCATCGAAGCCCTCGATTGACAATGTGGCCGGGCCGCTGAGCTGCCCCGTCATGGCTTCAGATGCCCAGGGAAACCCGGAAGTCGTCGAAGCGCGCCTCGATTTCGGCAAAATGAGCCGCGAATTTGGGCCAGGACAATCCGAGATTTGCGCACGCGAGTTCGGAAAGGTCCGGAACCCTATTGCTCGGCAGCTCGCCCAGGTCGAGCGCATGGCTCAGGCATTCGCTGACGTGGATCAGGTTGCCGATTTCGCTGCCGAAACCGTCAGGCTCATGGTGAGCCGCAATCGCATCGATGATGTCCGTCGGCAATTTCCACGCAGTGGCCAGGATACGCCCGGCGTCGCAGTGGTCGTAGCCAAACACCGAGCGTTCGGCCACGAACAGCGGGATATCCTCGTTGAGGTGCCGGTTGAGAGCCTGCAGGAAATGGGACGGACTGGCGGTATGCATGAGGAGCTGTCCGATGTCGTGAAGCAGTCCGCTGGTGAACGCCAAGTCGGGATCGACGCCCGTCTGTTCGGCAAGCACGCGTGCACAGGTGGCGACCCCGAGCGAATGTTGCCAGAGCATGCGGGCATTGAACCCGGAGGTGTGCGTGTCATAGCGGTAGATCAGTGCCGAAGCCAGAATGATGTTGGCGATCCGGTCGGCTCCGAGCAACAGGAATGCCTGCCCGGCTGAATGAACGCGTTTCGACAGTCCCGCCGTTACCGAATTGGCCGCGGCAAGCAACCGTGCAACGATGGCCGGATCGGAATTGATGTGATGCGCCAGCGTTTCCAGATTGGCGTTGTCGTCGTTGAGTGCTCGGATCAGGTAGTTGACGACTTCGGGAAGTGAAGGGAGTACTTCGGCGTGGTCGGGGAGCTGGTCAAGTGTGGGTGCCGTCATTTCGTGGACTCGATCCGGTAGTTCAGGACGGCGGCGTGCAGTTGGTCGCGAGCCGGATTTCCGGGGCCGCGGAAGATGATCTCGATTCTGCGCTGGACGGCGCGGAGTTCGTCGGCGATCGTGGCTTCGTCCCGGTTGTCCGGCACGAGCACGGAGATGGCGTCGACGCCGCGGCGGATCAGGCGTTCAAGCATGGCCAGATCGAGCACCGTGCCGGCAGACAACAGGATCGAGCCTTCACGGTCGGTGATTGCCCTGGCGAGCGTTATTCCCGGAGTTGCCCGCCCAGGCGCGAGGCACAGGATGCGCTGTTTGGTAGCCATCGGTGAGGGTCGCTTTCTTGTTCTTGCCAAATGGCATGAGTTTGCCACATCGACTGGTCGATGAGAACATAACGATCTTGCATCCCGTACTCGGCAGAATCGACATGACGCAAATGACTCCCCAGGAAATCGTCCACGAGTTGGACAAGCATATCGTTGGTCAGGGCAAGGCCAAGAAGGCCGTGGCCATCGCCTTGCGCAACCGGTGGCGGCGGGCACAGGTGGAGGAACCGCTGCGCCAGGAAATAACCCCCAAGAACATCCTGATGATCGGACCGACCGGTGTCGGCAAGACGGAAATCGCCCGCCGCCTGGCGCGTTTGGCCAATGCTCCGTTCATCAAGGTCGAGGCGACAAAGTTTACCGAAGTCGGCTATGTTGGCCGGGATGTCGAGACGATCATCCGTGATCTGGCCGAGACCGCAGTCAAGAACGGGCGCGAGCAGGCCATGAAGGCAGTGCGGACGCGCGCTGAAGATGCTGCCGAGGAGCGGCTGCTGGACGCGTTGCTGCCCCCGGCGCGTGGTGGCTTTTACAACGACACCCAGAATGTTGAGGAAAACGCGACGCGCCAGAAATTTCGCAAGAAGCTGCGCGAGGGCGAGTTCGACGACCGGGAGATAGAGATCGAAGTGGCCAGTCAAGGCCTTCAGGCGGAAATCTTCGCGCCTCCCGGCATGGAAGAGTTGACGTCGCAGATTCAGGGCATGTTCCAGAACATGGGCGGGGCGCGCAAGAAATCGAGAAAGCTGAAGATCAGCGAGGCGCGTCGCCTGCTGATCGATGAAGAGGCCGGAAAACTGGTCAACGACGAAGAGGTGAAGCTCGACGCCGTGCGCAACGTCGAGCAGAACGGCATCGTCTTCCTCGACGAGATCGACAAGATCACTTCGCGCAGCGACGCCCACGGCGCGGACGTGTCGCGCCAAGGGGTGCAGCGCGACCTGTTGCCGCTGGTCGAGGGAACCACGGTGTCGACCAAGTTCGGCATGATCCGCACCGATCATATCCTGTTCATTGCCAGTGGGGCTTTCCATCTGGCCAAACCTTCAGACCTGATTCCCGAACTGCAGGGGCGATTCCCGATCCGCGTGGAGCTCGATTCCCTGTCGGTGGCGGATTTCGAACGCATCCTGACGCAGACGGATGCCTGTCTGACCATGCAATACCAGGCCTTGCTGGCGACCGAGGGGGTAACCCTGGAGTTCCTGCCGGAAGGCATTCAGCGACTGGCCGAGGTGGCCTGGTCGGTCAACGAGCGGACCGAGAACATCGGCGCCCGCCGCCTCTACACGGTAATGGAACGCCTGCTCGAAGAGGTTTCGTTCAGTGCCGGCAACAAGGGGGTCGAGTCGATCCGCATCGATGCCGAGTACGTCGATTCTCGCCTGACCGAACTGGCGCGCAACGAGGATTTGTCGCGCTACGTCTTGTAGCCAAAATGTCCGGCGTCAGGCCGCCTGCGGCTTGAGTGCGACCGGCGCTTCGCGGATCGGCAGGTTGACCAGGGCGGCGAGCCCTGCCAGCGCCATGTCGGCGTACCACATCCACGAAAAATCGCCGAACCGGGTGATCGACAGGCCGCCCAGCCACGCTCCGAGGAAGCCGCCGATCTGGTGCGACAGCAGGGTCAGCCCGAACAGCGTGCCGAGGTAGCGCACGCCGAACAGCTTGCCGACGATGGCGGCGGTCGGAGGGACAGTTGCCAGCCAGGTGAAGCCGAGTCCGGCGGCAAAGATATAGAACGTCAGGTCGGTGCGCGGCGAAACGAGGTAGATGGCGATCATCACGGCTCGCGAGCCGTACATCCAGAACAGTACGTACTTGCTGCGGTAACGGGCCACACAGGCGCCGGCGAAGAGGCTGCCGAAAATGTTGGCCAGGCCGATGATGGCCAGTGACCAACTGGCTACCGAGGGCGGCAGACCGCACAGGTTGACTTCGCCGGGCAGATGCGTGACGAGAAAGGCGATGTGAAAACCGCAGGTGAAGAAGCCGGCGTGCAGCAGCAGGTAGCTGCGATCCGCCATGGCTTCCTTGACGCTACGCCACAGCCCCTGCTCACCGGCATGGGCCGTCTTGTGACCATGGTCGTATGGTTTCGCCACGTTGCGGACCAGCGGCAATGCCGCCAGGACGACGGCGGCAAGTGACCACATGGCGCCCATCCAGCCGATGGCCTGGATCAGCTTCTGCAGGATCGGGGCGAAGATGAACTGGCCAAAGGAACCTCCGGCGTTGATGACTCCCGATGCCGCGCCTCGCGCTTCCAGGGGCAAACGGTTGGTCGCCGCGCCGAACAGAACGGAAAAGCTCCCGGCGCCGGAGCCGATCGCGGAAAACAGCCCGAGGGAAATGATCAGTCCCCAGGTGCTATCCATGAACGGCGTCAACGCGCTGCCCAGGGCCAGCAGGACAAGACCGCCAAGCAGCACTCGTCCCGGGCCGAAACGGTCGGCCAGCGCGCCGGCGAGCGGCTGTGCGGCCCCCCAGATGAACTGGCCGATGGCCATGGCCAGGCTGATCGAGGCAACTCCCAGGCCGGTGCTGGCGTTGAGGGGAGCAAGAAAGAGTCCGAGCGACTGGCGCGCTCCCATGGTGACCATGAGGATGCCGGCAGCCGATAGCGTCACAATCCAGAGCTGCGGCGTGTTGAGGGCGCGAAACATGACTGGGCTATCCTGCGAAAAGGTTGTTTGATGGTCCGGCGGCCGCCGGGTTCAGAATTGTTCGTTGAATCCGCGGATCTGCCGCCGCGCCTTCTTTGTCGGCCTGCCGCGCAAATCGCTTCCGGGAACAGGCGCCAGGCGGAGGTTCTCCTTGACGGTTTCGCGCCGGAGTTTGCTCTCGGCACTTTCTTCGTAGAGCTGCTGTGCTTCGCTCGCGGGTCGCCGCTGCTCGTTGATCGCGCGCACCGCGACAGTCCAGTGCACGTTGCCGATAGTGATCTCGAGCGTGTCGCCTGGGCGCACCTCGCGGGCCGGTTTGACAGCGCTGCCGTTGAGGCGGATGTGTCCGGCATGGATGGCTTGCGTGGCTAGCCCGCGGGTCTTGAAGAATCGCGCCGCCCACAGCCATTTGTCGATGCGCTGGCGCGCAGGGGTTTCGTTGTCGGAGGCAGGCATGCGATCGGAAGCGGTCAGGCCGACTCGGTGGCGACGTGCGCGGCTTGTTCCCGTTGCGTCAGCCGGTCGAGGTAGAGATAGACCACCGGCGTCAGGTATAGCGTCAGGAATTGCGACACGATCAGTCCGCCGACGACGGCAATTCCCAGCGGTTGCCGGACTTCGGCGCCGGCGCCAATGCCCAGCGCGATGGGCAGGGTGCCGACCAGTGCCGCCATGGTGGTCATCATGATCGGGCGAAAACGGATCAGGCAGGCCTTGAAGATGGCGTCGAAGGCCGGGACTTTCTCGTTGCGCTGCCTGTCGAGGGCGAAGTCGATCATCATGATCGCATTCTTCTTGACGATGCCGATCAGCATGATGACCCCGACGAAGGCGTAGAGGTTGAGGTCGATGCCGAACAGGATCAGGGTGATCAGCGCGCCGAGCGCGGCGGACGGCAATCCGGAGAGAATGGTCAGCGGATGGATGAAACTCTCGTACAGGATCCCCAGCACGATATAGACGACCACGATGGCAATCAGCAGCAGGATGCCAAGTCCCTGCAGCGAGGCCTGGAAAGCCTGCGCGGTGCCTTGCAGGCTGGTGTTGAGCGATACCGGCAGGCGCATCTCCTGTTCGAGCGACTTGACGCTGTTGACCGCGTCGCCCAGGGATACGCCCGGAAGCAAATTGAACGAGATGGTGACTGACGGCAGCTGCCCCTGGTGGTTGATGGTCAGCGCCTGCGTCTTGCGCGTGACCTGCGTCACCGTGTCGAGCGGCACCAGCTTGCCGCTGGAGGCTCTCACGTAGAGTCGGGAGAGCTTGGACGGGTCGAGCTGGTACTCCGGCGCCACTTCGAGAATGACTTGGTACTGGCTCGTGGAGCCGTAGATGGTGGAGATCTGGCGCGCGCTGAACGCGTTTTGCAGCGCGTCCTCGACCTGCCCGAACGTGAGGCCGAGGGTGGCAATCTTGTCGCGATCGACGTCCAGGGTCACGACCGGGCTGCGATTGTTGAGGTTGCTGGTGACGTCGATGAAGCCGGGCAACTGTCGGATGCGGCCGAGCAAGGTGTTGGTCCACTGGTAGAGTTCGTCGAGGTCGGTGCTCTGCAGCGTGTATTGGTATTGCGCCGATGTCACCTGGCCGCCGATGCGGATGGCAGGCGGATTCTGCATGTAGACCCGGATCCCGGGAACCGCTGCGAGCTTCGGTCGCAATTGCTGGATGATCTCGTCGGCCGACAGTTCGCGTTCATGGCGCGGCCTGAGAATCAGGTTGAGTGAGCCGGTGTTCAGGGTCGGGCGTGCGTTGGTGGCGCCGACCGAGGACATGAAGGAACGGATGTTCGGGTCCTGGGCGACGATGGCCGCTACGGCACGCTGTTTTTCCACCATGCCGGCGAAGGAAATGTCCTGCGCGCCTTCGGTGGTTGCCGTAATCTGGCCGGTGTCGCCACTGGGCAGGAACCCCTTCGGTATCTGTACGAAGAGCATGCCGCTGAAGACCACGGAGAGGACGAACCCGACGATGACCAGGCGCGGGTGGGCCATGGCCAGACGCAGGGTTCTTTCGTAGCCGGCCAGAAGCAGCTCGAAGAACCGTTCAAACGCGCGGAAGACACGACCGTGTTCTTCGCTCGCGGCGTGTTTCAGGTAACGGCTGCACAGCATCGGCGTCAGCGTCAGCGAGACGATGCCCGAGACGAGGATCGATGCGCAGATGGTGACAGCGAATTCGTGCAGCAGCCGCCCGACGATGCCGCTCATGAACATCAC